>JAWLFY010000001.1:75411-136035 GCA_041685355.1 Pirellulaceae bacterium
TGGGCACCAGCGGGAGGAAAGTCATGGGGAATCGGGGCGTCGCTCCCACGTCCCCCTTCGTGACGCAGGGCTCGAGCCCATCCGGGGCGACCACGATTCCGATGCCGTTTACGTGGCAGTCCAGGACGAGTACGTGCCGGGCAATCGTTCCATCGATCCGACACCGATCGTCTGTTCCGTGGAAGCTGCTTCTTGGACGATCCGCAGTCTGACCACGCGTGTTCGCCCTGCCGGACTTCGGGCGACTGTCGGGGGGCAGCCACTCTTTCTGTTGCATGCTGCGCTGAGGTTATAAGGGCGCGACGAAGCGAACCGCGGTTCGCTCGGTCGTGTTCTCTTCCCTCTCGCGTTTCAGGATCGGGTCTCTTTCTGGAACGGGGAGCGTGTTTCCTTAGCCCTTCCGAGGCGCAAGCTCCGCCCCGCACCTGGCGTCGGGACGGCTCGCTTCCGCAAATCACATGCACAAGCTCGTCAAGCCGCTCGTCGGCCCTGCGTTGGTCGTCACCGCGGTGACCGCCGTCGGCTGGCTTTTCCGCGGCACGATCCTTTCTCGCGGCGACGTTTCGGACGCCGTCGAGGCTGACCGCTCGGCCGAACCGTCGGAATCGGAAACTTTGACGCTCGGACCGCAAGCACGAAAGAATCTGAAGCTCGTCGCCAAACCGGCCAAGACGAATGACTATTGGCGAAGCATCACGATTCCTGGCGTCGTGGATGATCGACCGGGAGTCTCCGATCGCGGCGTGACTTCACCCGCGGTCGGTGCCATCGCCAAGATCCATGTCTATCCGGGCGACACCGTCGGCGCCGGCGAGCGCCTCGTCACGCTCCAGCTTTTCAGCGAGTACCTGCAGTCAACCCAGACGCAGCTGTTCAAGGCGAACCAGGAGATCTCGCTGCTTCAAGAACGGCTCAACCGGCTTTCCGATGTTGCCAGCAGCGGCGGCATCGCCAGCTCACGTCTCATCGATCTACGCAACGACGTTCGGCGTCAAGAGACGCTCGTCAAAGCAGCCAAGCAGGAGCTACTCACACGTGGCTTGACGCCGACACAGATCGATCGAGTAGCCGACGGAGAATTCACCTCCTCGATTGATGTGCTCGCTCCGCCGCCACGAACGCCGGCCGCCGACGAAGTCACCCGACAGCCGAATTCTGTTAGCCGAGCGAGCGACGTCCTCGGCGACCAACGCGATGACGAGATCGCTTACGAAATTCAGTCGCTCGCGATCGAGCTGGGCCAAACGGTTCAGGCAGGCCAACTGATTGCAGATTTGGCCAACCACCGGTCGCTGTACGTTGTCGGCCACGCCTTTAAGCAGGAAGCAGGTTTTCTGGAGAAAGCGGCTCAAGAAAGTCGCCCCGTCGAGATCGAGTTTGCGGATGAGAACGCCGAGTTCTGGCCTCCGCTGGGGCAAACCTTCGAGATTCGACACCTTTCCAACTCGATCGATCGGGAAAGCCGGACCTTCGACTTCTTCATCCCGCTTTCGAACCCGTCACGTACGTTCGAAAAGCTAGGCGAGACGTTCTTGGTCTGGCGTTTTCGCCCCGGCCAACGGGCGCGGATTCACGTCCCCGTCGAGCAGATGAAGGACGTCTTCGTATTGCCCGCTGAGGCAGTCGTCCGGGAGGGGCCGGCGGCCTACGTCTACCGCCAAAACGGAGACCTGTTCGATCAGATCCCTGTCCATGTTCTGCACGAGGACCGTCGGCACGTCGTGATCGCCAACGACGGAAGCATCACGCAGGGAACTTACCTGGCTCAGAATGCGGCTGCGTCCTTGCGTCGCGTCTTGAAGGCGCAGTCGGCCAGGGGCGAGCAACCGGGCCTCCACGTCCACGCCGACGGCACCGTCCACGCGGCGCACTGAAGGAGTTCCGATGCTTGACACCATCATCCGACTATCGCTCCGCTACCGCTCGCTCGTGGTCATCGCCAGCCTCGCGGTGCTGGTTTATGGCTCCTACTTGGCCACGCAAATGCCGATCGATGTCTTTCCGGACCTCGATCGACCACGCGTCGTGGTGATCACCGAAGCGCCGGGGCTAGCGACCGAAGAACTCGAGACGCTGGTGACCCAGCCGATCGAAATCGCGTTGATGGGGGCAAGCGGGGTTCAAGCGGTGAGGAGTCAAACCGCCTCGGGTTTGAACGTGATTTACATCGAGTTCGACTGGTCGACTCGAATTCGCGTCGCTCGTCAAACGGTCAGCGAAAGGCTCGCCACGTTGGAGGGGGTGCTTCCCGAGGGCATCCGTCCCCAGATGACTCCACCCTCCTCCATCATGGGGCAGATCGTCGTCGCCGGCATGTACCTCCAGAGTGGACCGAACGGCGGTCGGCTTGCCCCCGTTGGACGTTCCGGGTTCATGGCCGAACGGGTCGGGGTGGCCGGCGAATCCAAAATTCTTCTCTGGCAACCGACCCCGAGGCACACCCCGTCGCGGTGGCGGCCGGTCGAGGCGGATTCCGTCGAATGGGTTCGCCGTCCGCAGCGACCAGACGATTCTGCCGTCGCGGTCATCACGGTCGATTCGGCGCCCTACGAGGTCGAGTTCCCGTCGGAAGCGAAAGAACGACTCGAACTTCGCACGGTCGCTGACTGGATCATTCGTCCTCGACTGTTGAAGGTGTCGGGCGTCGCGGAAGTTTTTATGCAGGGAGGCGATCGAAAGCAGTATCAAATCCTCCTCGATCCGACCGCGCTGCTGGAATACGACGTGACCGTCCAGGACGTCGAGCGAGCGTTGCGAGAGAGCAACATCAACACGAGCGGGGGTTACGCGATCACGGGAGAGACCGAGCGACCCATCCGAGTTCTCGGTCGGCTCGGGCCGGGATCGGAACAGGTGATCGACGATCTGCAAGCCGTTCCGGTAGCACGCCACCCCAAGCGGAGTGTGCTGCTCGCTCAGGTTGCCCAGGTCGCGGAAGGCCCCGAGCTCAAGCGGGGAGACGGAAGCGTCAACGGGCGGGGCGGCATCGTTTTCACCGTCGTCAAGCAGCCGCACGTCGACACGCGTCGATTGACCGATGATGTCGCCGTCGCGTTTGCGGACGTGGAGGATTCGCTTCCTCCCCACATCGTTATCAATTCGCAGCTATTCCGGCTGAAAAATTTCATCGACCGCGGAATCTTCAACGTCGCCGAAGCGTTGGTGATCGGCGCGACGCTCGTGATCATTGTGCTTTTCTTGTTTCTGCTAAACTTCCGCACGACGTTTATCACGTTGACCGCGATACCGATGTCGCTGGTTCTCACCACGCTCGTCTTCCGCGCGATCGGTTGGCTCAGCGGCAGTGAACTCTCGATCAACGTGATGACGCTCGGGGGAATCGCGGTGGCGATGGGAGAACTGGTGGACGACGCGATCGTCGATGTCGAGAACATCTTTCGACGGCTCAAGGAAAACAATTTTCGATCGGAACCGCGTCCGCCGATTCACGTCGTTTACGAAGCGAGCAAAGAGATCCGCAGTGCCATCTTATTCGGCACCGTGGTGGTGATCCTCGTGTTCCTGCCGTTGTTCGCACTTTCGGGAGTCGAGGGGCGTCTCTTTGCGCCGCTCGGATTTGCTTACATCATCTCGATCGTTTCATCTTTCTTCGTTTCTCTAACGGTCACTCCGGTCCTGGCGTACTACTTGCTGCCCAACGCGCGGGCGACGCAGCTCAAAGCAGACGGCTTCGTACTACGGTCGCTGAAAGCGTTGGCCGAGCCGCTGATTCGCACCAGCATGGCCATTCCCAACAGCCTGTTGCTGCTGACGTGGCTCCTGGTCGGCTTTGCCGCATGGCAGGTCTCGCAGCTGGGCCGCAATTTCCTGCCGGCATTTGACGAAGGCAGCGTCCAAGTCAACGTGACGCTGCCGCCAGGGTCGTCGCTGCAGGCATCGAACGAGGTTTCTGCCAACATCGACGACGTCTTCTTGTCGATGCAAAAGTCGCCGCAGAATCCCGACGGGGAAATTCTAAACTTTGTGCGGCGGACCGGCCGCGCGGAGATGGACGAACACGCTTCACCGGTCAACTTCGGCGAATACATCCTGAGCATGAATCCCGAGGCGGATCAGGAGCGGGAGGCCATGCTGGCTGAACTGCTTGCCCGCATCAAAGACGAAGTGCCCGGGGTGGACATCGAGGTGGAACAGCCGCTGGCCCACTTGATCAGTCACATGGTTTCGGGAGTTTACGCGCAAATCGCGATCAAGATCCACGGAGACGATCTGGACACGTTGTTGGCACTCGCCGACCAAGTGGAAGCGGCGATCCGAGACGTGCCGGGAATCACGCCACCGATCGTCGAGCCGATTCGGCTGACTCCGCAATTGCACATTCGACTCCGCGGGGAAGACCTGTCGCTCTACGGCCTGACTCGTGAGTATGTCGCCGACGTTCTGCAGACCGCCCTGCAAGGGGAAGTGGTCTCTCAGGTGCTGGAAGGCCAACGCCGCTTCGATCTACTCGTGCGACTGGAAGAAACCTACCGAACCGATTACGCGAATCTGGGCCGAATGAGAATCGATTTGCCACATCAGGAGGGACAAGCCGAACGAGGCCAAATCGAATTGCGCGATGTTGCCACCATCGAAGAGGGCATCGGCCCCAACTCCGTGAACCGAGAGAACGCCCGCCGCCGAATCGTCGTCCGCTGCAACACGCAGGATCGCGACCTCGCTAGCGCCGTGGCCGCGATCCGACAGCGTGTTCAATCAGAACTTTCGCTGCCGGTGGGGTACTACCTCGAATACGGCGGCCAATTCGAAAGCCAACAAACCGCGACGCGGCTGATCGTCATCTTGGCCGGTGTGTCAATCGTCGGCATGTTCCTGGTCCTGCTGATTCTATTTCCATCGGTCCGAATCGCCCTCCAAGTCTTGAACGCGTTGCCGACCGCCTTCATCGGCGGCGTGCTCGCCCTGGTGGTGACACAACAGAACCTGACCGTTGCCAGTCTGGTGGGATTCATCTCGCTGGGAGGAATCGCCGTGCGGAATGGCATTTTACTGGTAACGCACTACTTCCATTTGATGAGCGAAGAAGGCGAAGGCTTTACACAGGAGATGATTCTCCGCGGCAGCCTGGAGCGTTTGGCCCCCGTGTTGATGACCGCGTTGACCGCCGGAATCGGGCTGGTCCCGTTGGTCGTTGGCGGCCAGGAGCCTGGCCGCGAGATCCTCTACCCGGTCGCCACCGTGATCCTCGGCGGCCTCATGACGTCGACGTTTTGTGAGTTCCTGATTCATCCGGGGCTCTTTTGGAAATTCAGCGGACGAGATGCCAAGCGGCTCGCGGATGCTGAAGAAGTTACCTCGATTTGACGGAGTGAGTGATGACGAAGTCCTATCTCTTGTTGGTGCTATGTTTGCTGGTCGCCGGTATCGGTTGCAATCAGAACAAGTCGACGCCGGATCCCGATCAGAATCCGGGCGGCGGATCGGCGTCCGAGGTGCATGGCCACGATCACGCCCATGACGAGCCGACCGACCATCGCGTCGAAGGCCACGCCCACGGGGCCGGACCCCACGACGGAACGATCGCCGATTGGGGCGGCGGCACGTACCACGTCGAATTCACCGTTGATCATGAGAAACGGCAAGCGACGGTGTATGTGTTCGGAAGCGATGAGAAGACGCCGACACCGATCGATGCCGAGTCGATCGAACTGAGCGTCACCGACCCGAACATGCAGGTGACCCTGCAAGCCGATCCGCAGGAGACCGATCCGGAAGGGATGTCATCACGCTTCGTCGGTACCCACGAAAAACTGGGAGTCGTCCAGGAATATTCCGGAACGATCACCGGCGTCGTCGACGGGACACCCTATTCCGGCGACTTCAAAGAAGAATCGCACGCCGAACACGAGCAATTTTAATCGGGCCGACAGGACTTGAACCTGCGACCTCCACCACCCCAAGGTGGCGCGCTAGCCAGACTGCGCTACGGCCCGAGGAGGGGAGACTGCGATCGCAAACTCCCGCTCTGGTCGACATCGTAGTGCACCCGCCCCGGGGTCGCTAGCCCGGTTCCGGGTGGTGATCACGGGGCGGATCTTTCACGGGTGGGGCACCGGTGGTTCGGCGGGTCAGCCGGTTCGGCGGACCGATCGCGATGTTCGCGTCGTCCCCGGCCCCCGATGGGCGTTGACGCGGCGGGCGAGCGGGGCGATCGTCTGGACCGGAGTGGGTGGTGGTGCGCGATCGGATTCTCATGACGAGGTGGCTTGGCGCGATGGCGGAAACGACTGGCGAGGAAACGACCGGAGAGGGGACGAGGGTGGCGTTCGCGGATCGGATGGCGGCGGCGGTGACCCGGACCGGGTCGGCGACGTGTGTCGGCTTGGATCCGCGGTCGGATCAACTCCCCGAGCCGATCCGCCGCGAGATCTCGACGGGACATCCCGACAGCGTGGCGGCGGGCTACACCCGGTTTTGTCTCGAAATCCTTGATGCCGTCGATGATCTGGTCCCGTGCGTGAAACCGCAGGCCGCGTTTTTCGAACAGCTCGGCCCCGCCGGAAGCGTCGCTTTGGCGGAGGTGATCCGGGGGGCGGTGTCGCGGGGGTTGTTGGTCATCCTGGACGGGAAACGGAACGACATCGGAAGCACCGCGGTGGCCTATGCCGGCGGGTATTTGGGGCGGGGCGATCGCAGCCCGTGGGGCGCCGATTCGCTGACCGTCAGCCCGTACCTGGGACGGGACAGTTTGCAGCCGTTCGTCGACACCTGCGGCGAACGCGACGCCGGGATCTTCGTGTTGGTCAAAACGTCGAACCCGGGCGGAGGAGACCTTCAAGATCTTCGGTCGGGGGAACCGTCGACGACGGCCTTGGCGATCTACCGGCACGTCGCCGCGTGGGTCAACGAGGCCAACGAGGGACGCCTTGGGGAGTCGGGCTACGGACCGGTCGGGGCGGTCGTCGGGGCGACCTATCCGCAGCAGCTCGCCGAGCTTCGCGATGCGATGCCCCACAGCTGGATCTTGGTCCCCGGATTCGGCGCCCAGGGTGGTGGCGTCGAGGACGTGCGGGCAGGGTTCGATTCGCGGGGCCTCGGGGCGATCGTGAACAATTCGCGGCACCTGATCTTTGCCCACCGGCGGCCGGAATTTGCCGATCGGTTTGGCGAGGCGCGTTGGCAGGACGCCGTCCGGGAAGCGACGGTCGAAATGAACCAGTTGCTCGCGCCGGTCGTTCGCCCCGGATCGCGAGCGTGAGCGGCCCACCGGCCGCCGGAACTTCCCGCCGTCGGTGGCGACGAGAGGGGGGGAGGCGTGGCCTGACCTTGACGCTTCACGGCCGATTGACCGACAAGACCGGCTCGGTTTCCCGGGCGCGAGGACGGACCGCGATCGCGAACCCCGATGCGTCCGTGGACGCCGATGTGATCCCCTGACCGATGACGGATGAACTCCGAACGCCGCCCCCCGCGACTGTCGTTATTCGCCGCATTCGCCATGATCTGTTGCGGGTGCGTCGCGGTGTTCGGCTGCGCCCCGTTCCGATCGCACGACAACGTCACGCGGCACGTCGATCCCCCGCGGCACTTGGCGGAAGCGCAGCGGCGGACGCGTGAGGGAGTCGTGGCGGTGCGAGCCGGGGATCTGGACGGGGCGGCCCAAGCGTTCGACGCGGCGATCCGGTCCGACCCGACTTTCGGCCGGGCCCACAACAATCGGGGGCTGGTTCACCTGCATCGCGACGAAATCGATCTGGCGATCGACTCTTTCGAACGGGCGATGGAGTTCCTGCCGGGCGACCCACGGGTGATCTACAACCTGGCGGTGGCACTCGAGTCGGCGGGGAAACGGCACGACGCGGCCGACCTGTATCGACGGGCGGCCGAATCCGAGCCCACGAACCCGGTTTACCTCGCCAGCCTCGTGCGGGTCCGCGCCCGGCTCGGTGACGAAAGCCCGGCGTCCCGCGAGCAGCCGGCGATTCGCGACCAACTGGAGAAGCTGCTCGTGATCGAGACGCGGCCGCGGTGGCGGCGATGGGCGGAAGAACAGCTCGCGTGGTCCCCCGCACCGGGGTCCGTGCGTGTTCCGGGTACCAGCGACGATGGCCGTGACGTCGAAACGATCGTCTCGGAAAGCGAAAGCCGTGGCGGCATGGCGAGGGCGGCCAGCAAGGCAAACACCGGGGGGGAGGCATACGCGGGGGTCCAAGTCATCGAACTGGCGCCGCGGGGGGAAATGCTCGAGCCGATGGTGCGTGACTCGCTTCCTGAGTTGATCCCCGATCGGATCCTTGACCGGGGCGTCGTGCCGGCGGTGGCGTTCGGTCCCCGGGCTGCGACCCCGCCCCCTTACGTGGCCCGCTTCGATGCGGCCGGCCCGGAAGAGACGCCAGGCATCATGATCCCGGCATCGAATGTTGAAGGGACGGCGGGTTCAAGCACGGGGGCGGCACCAACGCAAAACCCACCCCGGTTTCGGATCCCCGAGACGATCGGACGGCTCCACTTCGAAACGGATCGATCGGCCCCTGCGATTCGATAGGCCCCTGCGATTCGATCGGGGCCACCGAAATGCCTCGTCTGCTCTCGAGATTTCTGGCGCGAGACGCGATCACGGCCGGCCGGCAGATTGCGTTCGACGCACCCGTTCGTTTTAATTCGGGAAAGGTTTCCCCCGTATCGCCCCGTTCTCTGAGCATTTGATGCAGCTTCCGATCTTATCCGGCACCCCATCCGAGGGACGTGGGCCAGGTCCGATTGCGGGGGCCGAGGCGTCAACGGAGGGCGGGGGACGCGGTCGTTACGCGGTCATCAGCTTGGGGTGTCCCAAAAACTTGGTCGACACCGAGCAGATGCTGGGCCGCTTGGATCAGGACGGCTACCGGATGGTCGACACGGTCGACGGGGCTGATTTCGTGGTCGTCAACACGTGCGGATTTATCGACGCGGCCCGGGACGAATCGCTCGGGGCGATCGACGAAATGTTGGCGTTGAAACGGGAGGGGAAGCTTCGAGGCGTCGTCGTGACGGGGTGCCTGGCCGAGCGGCAGCGGGAGAGTCTGCTCGACGCCCGGCCCGACATCGACGCGTTGGTCGGCGTGTTCGGCCGCAACGACATCGTTTCGGTCGCCGACCGGCTGCAGGCGGGCCTGAACGAGCAGCGGACGTTATTCCGCCCGGCGGCGGTGCGACCGCTGAGCGACGCGGTGCGGGCAGCCGTCACCCCGCGGCACTTCGCCTACCTCAAGATCAGCGAGGGGTGTGACCGGCTCTGTACGTTTTGTGCGATCCCCAAGATGCGGGGCAAACATTACAGCAAGCCGATCGAACAGGTGGTCGACGAAGCGAAACGGTTGGGGGATAGCGGCGTCCGCGAAATCGTCGTCGTCGCCCAAGACACGACATATTACGGCAAGGACCTTTACGGCGAGCCGCGACTGACGGAACTGCTTACCGAACTTGAGCGGATCGAATCGGTCGACTGGATTCGGCTGATGTACTTCTATCCGATGTACATCGACGACGCGTTGATCGACGTGCTCGCCGGCAGCCGGCGGATCTTGCCTTACATCGATATGCCGCTGCAACACGCCAGTGACCGGATGTTGCGACGGATGGCTCGGAAGACGACGCGCGCGTCTCAGGAGCAGATTTTGGGGCGGCTTCGCGAGCGGATCGACGGGCTGGTGATGCGGACGACGATGATCACGGGGTTTCCGGGGGAAACCGACGAGGACTTCGCCGAGCTCGCCGACTTTGTCGAGGCCCAGCGTTTCGATCACATGGGGGTGTTTACGTATTCGGTGGAGGAAGGGACACCGGCGGCACGGCTTGGCGATCGCGTCCCGGCGAAGGTCGCCCGGCGGCGGCACGACGCGTTGATGGAAATCCAACAAGCGTTCGCGTTCGAACGGGGGCAATCTCGGGTCGGGACGGCGGAAGACGTGATCATCGACGCCGAGGTTCCCGACCAGCCGGGGCTGTGGATCGGTCGCAGCCGTGGCGAGGCGCCCGACGTCGACGGGGTAATTTATATCTCGGGAGCCGACGAGGAGTCTCCGGTCGAGCTGGGGCAAATTCGGCGATGCGAGATTGTCGCCGCCGACGGCTATGATTTGATCGCGGCACCTCTCGATGCCCCCCCCGACGAGTGCCCCGATGAATGACCAACCCTCGACATCGATTTACAACGTCCCCAACGCGTTAACCGCGACCCGTTTCGTGCTCGCCGTCGCCGTGATGGCCTTGATCCCGTTCCGCTATTTCGGGACCGCGTTGGCGGTGTTCGTCATTGCCGCGTCGACCGATTGGGTCGACGGGTATTGGGCGCGGAAGTACGGCCAAGTCACCAAGGTCGGGCGAATCTTTGACCCGTTCGTCGACAAGGTCATCATTTGCGGGGCGTTCATCGCGTTGGTCGAGGTCGACCGCTCGGGGGTGCATGCCTGGATGGCAACGGTGGTGGTCGCTCGCGAGTTATTGGTGACCAGCTTGCGGGGGATGGTCGAAGGTGGAGGCGGCGACTTTTCCGCGAGCCAGCTCGGCAAGTGGAAGATGGTGTTGCAGTGCGCCGCGGTGGTCGCCGTGCTGTGGAGCCTGATCGGCACCGCACCGCCCGCGTGGCTCGCCTGGACCGCCACGGCTCTCCTCTGGGCGGCGATCGCGTTGACCGTGTACTCCGGCATCGATTACACCCGCGCCGCGGCCCGCATCATGCGCGGGCTCCCCGCGGCTTCCTGAAAGCGACGGTCGCTCCATGACGGATTGGCTCGGCGGGTTGGTGTCGATCGTCGTCTTCGCCGCCTACCCGGCGTGCCTCGTCGCGTGGTACCGAATTTGGTCGCGGCGGTCGGCCGAGGGGCGCCTGACCGAACCGCTCCTCCCCGCCGAACCGCGTCCGGTACCGTTTTGGACGTTGGCCGACGTGATCGTGATGGTCGGGCTGTTCCTGATCGCGACCGGCTTGGCGACCGGGCTCGGACAACGCCAAGGCTGGCTCCCGTCTGACCCGCCAGCGGCGGGTATCGAGTCGGCCGAAAACCGGGCGGCCGACGATTCCCGCGAGGAGGACGATTCCCGCGAGGAGAACGGGTCGCCGTATTCGTTCGCGGCGATCATCCTGCATTCGCTCACCAGCATGGCCGTCACCGTCGCGATGTTGGCGATCCTGATCCGCCGCCGACCCCGGGCGATGCACGAATTGGGCTTGGTGCCGCGCCGCGGCGACGTGCGATTGGGGGCGCTGGCGGCGTTGCTGATCTTGCCGCCGGTGACCGTCGTGATGCAGCTATCGACGTGGTGGATTCGCTACGAACACCCCGTCCTCGAACAGCTCCAATCGGCGCCCGGGTGGCCCGTCATCGCGGCGCTGTTCGTTTCGTCGGTCATCATCGCCCCGCTGACGGAAGAGTTCGTGTTTCGCGGGCTGCTCCAGGGGGCGCTGCAGCGATTGGCTGACCCGGCCGAACCGGAGCGGACCGACTGGGTGCCCCGCGCCACGTGGCCGGTGGTGTTGACAAGTTTCTTGTTCGCGATGATGCACTACGGCCAAGGCCCCGCACCGATTCCGCTATTTTTCCTCGCACTCGGTCTCGGCTATCTGTACCGACAAACCGGCAGCCTCATCCCGCCGCTGATCGTGCACATGATCCTCAACGGCGTCACCATGACCGTCACCATCAGTGAGCTGCTTCGCGAGGCGTGATCAGCAGCTCCCTTACTCGACCGTCAACATCGTTCACACCGTCCCCCGATGACGAAGCCGGGGGGCCCTTTTGCAAGTCGTTCAGCTGAACCGGAATACGGGCACTAGAAGTAGTAGCCGAAATTGATGTTGAAGCGTGTCTGCCAGTCCTCGCCCGGATTGGCGCCCAAACGGTTGCTGGTAAACGATCCCGGTGTCAATCCCGTCGTGTCGCCAAAGCCGTTCTCGTTGCCGACAAAGTCATTCCCGTCCGAAAACGCGAGGTCAAGATAGACGTACCATTGGCGGCGTGCCACGGCGGTACCGATGACGATCAGGTGGCTGTCGTTGAACGCGGCTTCTTCCTTCGCGATGACACTGTACTCCGCGTAGGGAACGAGATAGTCGATCCAATCGATGTCCGGGGTTTCGAACGAACGGCTCAACGAGACGGCCGGAACCCAGGCCTCGGCGGCAACGAGAGAGGGGAAATCGTAAGCCCCGAACTGAACAAGTTCCCCGCTCCCCAGCGGCTGCGCGGCATCGACATCATAGCGGTAAGAAGACAGCTGGGCCGCCAGCGTCCAGCGTTGCCATGTCTTCACCATGTGCACGGAACCGGCGAAGTGACTTCCGTCATCCTGCGGCCCGTTGCTGTCGAGCATTCCGTACTGCACGGAACCGCCCAAGTCGACGCGAACGGCGTGGCCAAAACGGTAAACCAGTCGGCCGTTAAACTGGTTCCGCTCCCGGTATCCCCGTCCGCTCTCGTCGACGACGTCGTACGAGTAACGCACACTATCCTTCGAAAAGTTGTTGCCCGTTCCGTTGCCTTCGTCGGTCAGGTAGTAGCCGAGGTCGAGGGTCCAGCCGCCGAAGGGCTTGGTGTACTTGAACCCCAGGTCCATATCGTCCGCGAGGCCGACGTAATAGTGCTGGTCAAAAAGCCAACTTTGGGAGACGCCGTAGGGGCCAGGGCCGAAGGGCACGCGGTTGATGCCCGCGCGGAACCGGCTCTCGTCCACGAAGTCATAACCGAGCCAAGCGGTGTGGACGAAGTGGAACGTGTCGCTGTTGCTGCCCTGGTAACCGGGATAGAAGCGATACTCGACTTTGCCGAGCAAGTTGTTCCGGCGGTAATCGAGGTCGACACGGAAGGTATCCAGGCTGAAGGAACCGCCATCGCCGCGTGTCCCGCCGCCTCGTCTCTCCTCGTCGACGTAGTCACCGACCGTGTAGTTGGTGCGCATCGCTCCGCCGATTTCGAGCGTGCCGCCTAACACGTTTTCGAACCTGATCTTGGCGGATTCGGCGTCAACCTCTTGCTCAACCTTTTCCGCGACCGGGACCAGTTCCGGTGCGGCCGGCCCGCCCGGTTCACCCGGTGCGGCCGGTTCGCCCAGTTCACCCGGCGCGGCCGGTTCACCCGGCGCGGCTGGCTCGGCCGATGCGCCCGGTTCGGCTGGGGGCTGGAGCGATCCCGCGGGGGTCTCGGCTTGCGCGGGGGTTGCCCTCCCCGAAACCGCGAACAGCGGGACCAGCAGCAGAAGCTGGGCATTTCGGCTCGGACGGCCTTTGCTCCGGTTCATTTTCCCTCCCCCGATGGTTTTTCTCGGACGGTATGAAAATCCGGTCCCCGATGTAAAGGAATAAATCGGTCTCTTCTTCGTTTCTCCGTTCATTTTTGAGGCGACCGCGTTCCGGTGCGGCACATCGGGCAGGTTGATCCCGAGGGTGGAAGGGTCGCGGGCCCGCCCGTTTCGGAGGCCGAGGCGGGAAAGGTTCGACGACGGGAAAGTGCGACGAGTCGTGCCGAGCGGAAAGGGCGTCCTTTCGGTCTCGTCGCTGGAGGATCGGGGCGGTCGAGGCTATGCTGGGTGACGGTCGGTCGGGCCGGAGACGCTCGCGAGCCTGACCGGTCGATAGCCACCGATGTCCCCCCCACTTCTGTCCCACCTCAGAGTAGCGCCACCCCGATGAAACACCTGATGCCCGCCTGCCGTGCTGTTTGCTTTGCCCTGTTGCCGATCTTGGCACTCCCGCTTACCGCGGCGGAGCCCCCGGAAGGGTTCCGGGCGTTGTTCAACGGGGAGAACCTCGAGGGGTGGCACGGCCGGCCCCACTTCAGCCCGATCAAGCTTGCCGAGATGTCGGACGAAGAGCGGGCGGCGAAGATCGAAGAGTGGACCGAAGACGCCAAAAAGCACTGGACCGTCGAGGACGGCGAACTCGTCAACGACGGGAGCGGGGCCTACCTCGTGACCGACGAGGAGTTCCGCGACTACGAGCTGCTGATCGAGTACAAGACGGTCCCTCGGGCCGATAGCGGGATCTACTTGAAGGGGACCCCTCAGGTCCAGATTTGGGACTACACCGACCCGGCGAAATATAAGAACGACGCGAACCTCGGCAGCGGCGGTTTGTGGAACAACAGTCCGGGCGCCCCAGGGAAGAACCCGCTCGTGTTGGCCGACCGGCCGCTCGGGGAGTGGAACTCGTTCCGCATCATCCAAGTCGGCGCGCGGACGACCGTGTATCTGAACGACAAGCTGGTCGTCGACAACGCGATCATGGAGAACTACTGGGACCGCGAATCGCCGCTGTTCGCCGAAGGCCCGATCGAGTTGCAAACGCACGGCGGCGAGATCCGTTGGCGGAACCTATTCGTCCGCGAGCTTTCGCCTCAGGAGGCGAACGAGGTGTTGGCGACGCACGAGAGCCAGGCGTTCGCGTCGATCTTCAACGGGGACGACCTCAGCGGTTGGCAGGGGGCCGTCGACGATTACGAAGTCGTCGACGGGGCGATCCGCTGCCGCGAAGGGAAGGGGGGGACGCTGTTGACGGAAAAGGAATATGCGAACTTCATCGCCCGCGTCGAGTTTCGCTTGCCGCCGGCAGGCAACAACGGGCTCGCGATCCGCGCCCCGCTTAGCGGCCACGTCGCCTACGACGCGATGACCGAGTTGCAGGTGATCGACAACGACCACCCCAAATACGAGAATCTCGACCCGCGACAATTTCACGGGAGCGCCTACGGGATGGTCGCGGCGGAGCGTGGTTTCCTCCGTCCGACGGGGGAATGGAATTTTCAGCAGGTCACCGTCGACGGGAGCACGATCCGGGTCGAGTTGAACGGCAACGTGATCCTCGACGCCGACTTGGCGGACGTGACCGAGTTCATGGGAGACCGTCCGCACCCGGGGAAGGATCGCGAGAGCGGCCATTTCGGGTTCGCCGGTCACCGCGACCCGGTCGAGTTCCGGAACGTGACGATCCGCGAACTCCCGTAACCCGGGCCGACTTGGAGGGATCAACGGTCGGCGGGAAACCAGTGGCGGGTGATTCCGCAGAACTTCACCAGCGCGAGCATCAGCGGGACCTCGATCAGCACACCGACGACGGTGGCGAGGGCGGCGCCCGATGACAGGCCGAACAGCATTACCGCGGTCGCGATCGCGACCTCGAAGTGGTTGGACGCGCCGATTAGCGCCGTCGGCGCCGCGTTCTCGTAGCTCAAGCCGAACCATTTGGACGCGCCGTATCCCAGGAAAAAGATCAAGATCGTCTGCACGAACAACGGGATCGCGATCCAGAGGATGATCAGCGGGTTCGATAAGATGACGTCCCCCTTGAACGAGAACAGCAGCACCAGCGTGATCAATAACGCGGCGATCGTGACGGGCGTCAGCAGGTGCAGGAAACGTTCTCGAAACCAGAGTTCACCCTTCCAGGCCAGGAGCCATCGGCGTGAGAAGTAGCCCGCCACGAGAGGCAACGCGACGTAGATCCCGATCGACAGCAACAACGCCTGCCACGGCACCGGCAATTGCCCGACACCGAGCAGGTATCCGCCGATGGCGCCGTACAGGACGAGCATTGTCAACGAGTTGATCGCCACCATTACCAACGTGTGGCCGACGTTTCCCCGTGCCAGGTGGCTCCAGACCAGGACCATCGCGGTGCACGGTGCGACGCCCAGCAAGATGCATCCCGCCAGGTAGCTTCGCCACAACGGAATCTCGAGCATCTTCACGCCGTCGCGGACGACCACGACGCCGGACCCGTAAGCGTCGCCTTCGTCCACCGACGCCCCGAGCGGAACCTTGACGTGGTCGACGGCGTCGGGGCCGATCAGCGGCAACAGCAAGGTTCCCAGGAAAAATGCGGCCACCGCGTACATCGTGAACGGTTTGATCGCCCAATTGATAAAGAGCGTCAGGCCGACGGGCTGATAGGCACGCCCCGCTTGCAAGACTTCCGTGAAGTCGATCTTGACCATGATGGGATACATCATGAAGAACAAACAGAGTGCGATCGGGATCGAAACGACCGGGGCCCCGTCGACCGAGATCGCCAACTTGTCCAAGGTTTGCGCGAGTCCCGGCATGAGCTTGCCGACGACGATTCCGACCGCAATGCAAATGACAACCCACAGCGTCAGATAGCGCTCGAAAAACTTCATCCCGGGTGACGAATCGGCGTCACAACGTTGATCAGACATAGTTTCCGTACTTCCACGAGTGCCTTGGGATTACTCTCGCATCGTCGGCTGGCGATGCTGATAGAGCGAGCGGATGCCGGCCGGGCCGACGGGGGGCACCGGTTGCCAAGCGAGGAGCGCCGCGCGCGAGGCGTGTCCGTCACAGACTTCGCGGACGTAGGCCGCCTCGTGAGCTTGCCGGCCCTTGAGCACGGGATCGCTGAGCGTGAGTGGCGTCAGCGTTTGGTTGATCACCCAAGCGTACGGTTCGATCTCGGCCCGCCGCAGGTCACGCTGCAGTGACGCGGCCTCGTGCACCGGGGTTGCCTCGGCCAGCGTGACGATCAGCACTCGCGTGAAATCGGGGTCGCGGAGTCGCGGTAACAGGTTTTCGACCGATTCGGGCATCCGGGTCGATTGGCGGGTGACCTCGTGGTGATAGGCGAGCGCGGCATCGAGGAGCAGCACCGTGTGCCCGGTGGGGGCGGTATCGAGCACGACGAAGCGGTCGTTGCCTTCCGCGACCGCTTCGGCGAAGGCGCGGAAGACCGCGATCTCCTCGGTGCAGGGGGAACGAAGGTCTTCGGCCAACAGCGCCCGGCCCTGATCGTCCAGGTCGGCCCCGGCGGTCCGCATCACCTCTTCAGAATAGAGGCGAGTTTCCTCCGCCGGGTCGATCCGGCTGACCGTCATGCCGGGGAGCGAATCGCCGGCCACGGCCGCCGCCACGTGCGCCGCCGGGTCGGTCGTCGAGAGGTGGACGCGGTGCCCGCGCTCGGCGAGCGCGATCGCGACGGCCGCGGCGACGGTCGTTTTCCCGACGCCCCCTTTGCCCATCGCCAAGATCACCCCGTGCCCGGGTGCGGCGAGATCGTCAATGAGATCGCCCAGTGTCCCCGCCGACGTTCCCGCCGACGTTTCGAGTGACCCCGCCGAGGACGAACCGGTCGAGGACGAACCCGTTAAGGTGTCTCGGTCCGTGACGACCGCCGCCGGCAGCGCAAACGATCCCGGCTGGCCGAGCCCCCGCAGGGCGTCGATCCCGAGTAGGCTGTGGGTCGCCAAGGGGATGACGGTGCGGGGAAGTTCATCGAGTTCGCTTGAGATTTGGTCGATCGCTTCCGATGCCCGCCGCTGCATCGCCACCGCGATCGGGTCCTCGAGGTCGTTGGCTTGAAACAGGCCGTTGACCACTAAGTGTTGGTTGTTGACCCCCAAGGCCGACAGCTCGCCGCTGGTACGGGCCGCTTCACGCAAGGCGGTCGGCTCCGGCCGCGTGACGAGCACCAGGGTGGTCGAGTCAGGATCCCCCAGCGAGCGCACGGTTTTCTGGTAGAGCGCTTGCTGGGCTTGCAACCCAGCCAGCGGGCCCAAGCAGGAGGTCCCGGTGGTGTTCGTTGCCATGAAGCCGGACCATGCGGAGGGGAGCGTCAACAGACGCAACGTGTGTCCGGTCGGGGCGGTGTCAAAGATCACGTGGTCGTAACCGCTCGTCGCGTCGGCATCCCCCAACAGCCTCGCGAACTCGTCGAACGCGGCGATCTCGAGGGTGCAAGACCCGGAGAACTGCTCTTCCATGCTGGCCACCGCGGCATCGGGCAAGACGCCACGATACGGCCCCACCATCCGTTCCCGGTAATCCGCCGCGGCCTGTTCGGGGTCGAGGTTCATCGCGGACATTCCGGGCACCGCCGAGATCGGCGTCGGGTGATGTCCCAGCGGCGTCCCCAGCACCTCGTCCAGGTTCGAAGCGGGGTCGGTGGAAACGAGCAGCACCCGTTTGCCGGCGTCGGCGAGCCGTACCGCGGCGGCACAGGCGACCGACGTTTTGCCAACGCCCCCTTTGCCGGTGAAGAACAGATTGCGCGTCGGACGTTCTAAGAATTGCATCGCTCCACTCGGCTCTGATCGTCTCGAGATCCTAGACTCGCCTGAACCACATATCGCTCATCTACGATTAACGATATCGGCATCCCGCCTGGGAGTCAATGAGCGAAACGGCATGGCGACCGCCTGCAGTTTTCCGGTCCCAGTTTGGGTATGATGGCCAGCCGGGACTCGCGGCGATCCGATCACGGGGGATCCCCCGTGTCGAGACTTTGCATGACCCTTCGCCACCGTGTCCGGCCCGATCACCGCGTCTCCGGCCCGATCACCGCGTGTCCGGCCCGATCACCGCGTGTCCGGCCCGATCACCAGATGCCTGGCCCAACGAATTCGCGTTCACCTGATGTTTGAACTTCGCTGTTCGGTCCGTGGCTGCGAGCGGACACTTGAGCACCGGGGTAGCGGGCTGACGTGTGGTTCGGGACATCATTTCGACCGGACGAAATGGGGTTACTGGAACGTGACGCAACCGCAGGACCATCGTTCGCGGAATCCGGGGGACGCGGAGTCGGCCGTGTTGGCCCGTCATCGCTGGCTCGAGCGGGGTTATGGCGGCGGCTTGGTCGAGGCGATCCGGCCTTGGTTGACGGAAGCGTTCACGGGGAGCGGTTCGGCGTCACCGCGGACGCTCGATTTGGGATGTGGCGAAGGCTGGTTCGGCGCGGCGATGTTTGCCGAAGACGCCGATGCGTATTGTGGGATCGATTTGTCGAAGCGGGCGATGCGGATCGCGGCGCGGCGTTGGCCGGAGGCGACATGGGTGTTGGCGAACGCGGACCGCGGGCTTCCGGTTCACGACGATTCGGTCGAGCGTGTGATCTCGTTATTCGGTCGTCGGCCGGTCACGGAGATCGGTCGGGTGATCGACGCGGCGGGAATTTGTCTCGTCGCGATCCCGGCGGAGGACGACTTGATCGAGCTCCGCGAGCGGGTTCAGAAGTCGGGACATCGACGAAGCCGCTGGGAGGCCGTCGTCGAGGAGATGGGCGGCGGGGGACTCGATTGCGTCGGTCGGTCGACGTGGAGGGAGCGGGTGAGGTTGGAGCCGGACGCGATCACCGACGCGTTGGCGATGACGTACCGCGGCGCGCGTCATGCCGAGCAGGCCCGTGCGCGGGAGCTCACCGCGACCGAGGTGACGCTCGCTGCGGAATTGCTGCTGTTCCGCCCCAAGCCGCCGACCGGTTGGACCGTCGGGGCGGGGGCGTTACCGTTCTATCCGGATCCTTCCTCGGGTGAATCACGCAGGCACAGGCTGAACGATGGACAAAAAGGCGAAGAAACGACTCGACGTGATCAACAAGAAGCTGCAGACCCTCCGTCCGCGGCTGACGGGATCGAGGGAACAGGCGGATGACGCGGAGGAACTGCGTCAGCTTGAGGAAGAGATCGCGTCGCTCGAGGCGGAGGCAAAGCGTTTAAAGGGGCAACCTTGATCCGGTTCGCTAGCCCGCCTGTTCGACGACCGGCGGTTCGGCCGAGGCGAGATCGGGATCGCCGACGAGTTCTCCGGCGATGTACCGACTCATCGCCGACACGGTCGGGTAGCTGATCGCGATCATCGGCGTCAGCTCGACTCCTGACCAATCTTCGAGTTCGCCGCTCAGTTCGACCGCGGTCATCGAGTCGAGCCCGTAGTCGGCGAACGGTTTGTCGAAGTCGACCGTCTCGGGGGCGACGCCGGCGCGGACGACGAGCCACTCGGAGAGCCAACCTTCGACGGCCGCGACGATCGTGGGTCCGTCGTCGCGGGTCGGGTAGCTCGGGAGACTCGGAATCGCGATCGGCGTCTGTTCGCTACCGGACGACCGGTCGTATCGGTACTTGTGTCCGATTTCGCCGGCGTCGAAGAGTTCCCGGCAGCGGTTCCGGCGGATCTTCCCGCTGCTGGTCATCGGGATCGTCCCTTGGCGGACGAGTAGCACGTGGCGCGGGTCGACTTCGTGGTCTTCGATGACGACACGACGGATGGTCCGCACGAGTTCGGGGAGCTCGTCATCGGGCGTGCGGCGGGGGACTTCCACGATCACGGCCAACGCCTCGCCCCGGGGGCCTTCGACCGAAAACCCCGCGGCTTGGCCGGCGTCGGGTCCGATCGCGGTCTTCATCGTGGCTTCGATATCTTGGGGGAAATGATTCCGGCCTCGCAGGATGATCACCTCTTTCCGACGCCCGGTGACGAACAGTTCTCCGTCGTGCATGAACCCCAGATCGCCGGTGCGAACGTAGCCGCGGTCGCCGTTGTCCAGTCGGGCATCGAACGGCCCCCCGTCCGATTCGCTGGAGCCCCAATACCCGGCGGCGACGCTGGCGCCGCGAAGCCAGATCTCGCCGACGACACGATCGGCGAGCGGCCGGTGCGTCTCCGGGTCAACGACTCGGAGGTCGGTGTCGGTGGCGGGGCGGCCGCAAGAGACCAGCTTTTGGAACCCGTGTCCGCGTCCGTTCGGTTCGATCACGGCGTGACCGCTGCGGAGCGAATCGCGGGCGACTTGAATCATCTTCGGTTCGGCGGGGCCGTCCCCGCCGGCGGCGAGCAAGGTCGCTTCGGCGAGCCCGTAACAGGGATAAAACGAGCTCTCCCGGAAGCCGCAGCTCGAGAACCGGTTGGCGAAATCCGTGAGCGTCCGCGGCAGGATCGGCTCCGCCCCGCAAAACGCGGTCTTCCAGCAACTCAGGTCGAGACTGTCGGTTTGGTCGGGCGAAATCCGATCGACGCAAAGTTGGTAGGCAAAGTTCGGCGCCCCGCTGACGGCCGCGGAATAATCGCTGATCGCTTGCAGCCATCGCAACGGTCGCTGCAGGAACATGCGGGGGCTCATCAACACCGTGCAGCCCCCGACATAAAGTGGCGTCAAGATCCCGCCGATCAGCCCCATGTCGTGAAAGAACGGCAGCCAGAAAACCCCGGTGGCGGTCTCTTGGTCGTCGACCGATTGCCAATCGACCCGGAACCCTCGGCGGATCGCATTCAAGTTCGCCATCAGGTTCCGGTGCCGTACCATCACCCCTTTCGGTTCGCTCGTGCTGCCGCTGGTGTATTGCAACAGCGCGAGCGAATCGGGGGTGACCGAATCGGCCACGCCGTGAACAAGCTCGCCGCCGGAGTTCGCAGAGCCACCTGAGCTCGCTAAGCCACTCACCTGAACCGTGCCGTGCCGATCGGTGGCTTCCGGTGTCTCACGGCCGAAATCGACATCGGCCGCGTCGGTCGCGACGTGTGGCAGCGTCCTCGCGGCCTCGCACAGCCTTTCTCGATCGATCGCCTTGAGCGTGGCACGATCTCCAAGGATCGCGGCGGGGCGACAATCGGTGGCAACCGAGTCGAAACGCGGCATCTCGCGTCCCGGTTTCGGGTAGCAGGTCGGGACCGGCGTCCAGCCGGCGATCTGACACCCCAGGAACCCTGCCAAGAACTCGATGCCCGGGGGAAACAGGAGCAATCCACGCGGAGCCGGCTCGGCGACCGGTGGCAAGCGGTCGGCGACCGAACACCCGCGTCGCCACAGCTCGCCGTACGTCCATCTTTGTTCACCGCCCCGGTCGTCCAAAAACACGACCGCGGTGCGGTCGGGATGGCTCGAAGCTCGGTGGCGAATCCACTCCGGAAACGTGCCGCCCCAATCCCGGGGGCTTGGCGTTGGCGGGCGGGAGTCGGCGGCGGGACGAAGTGCGGACATGCCGGCTGGCTCCGTGCGGAGGGCAGAGGAGGCGAGGAATCGGGGCCGGCGTCCTGCCGTTCGGATCTCCTTGGAAAATAGTTTGTCGGGGTCAAAACGACAAACGCGCGAACGGATCGCCTGCATCCGTGCGGACCACTCAGCCGAGGCATTGACCGTCGCCGGCGCGGGCCGCAACGTCGCCAAGCGGGCCGGTGCAGTCAATCAGGCGTCCCCTACGCTAGCGATTCGGCCCGCCCGCTGCACCCGCCGATGGGGACCAAAGGGTCGCCGGTTGCGAGATTCTCCGACCCGAGGACGGTTGGTACCGGTCACGAGAAATGATCCCTCCCCCCGCGGCGGTGCGACCGCTGTCCGAGCCCACGCCGACCCACGGAAAGGGGGTCCCGCGATAGTGAATTCGCCGGCGGGTGTTTCCGTAGAAGTGCAACGGCCGATAGGGACGCGTTTCGATCGGCATCGACCTGATCGATTCGCGGTATTCCCCGGTGGCGATCACGACCGGTGACCAGCCCGGCTCGGCGGCGACCACGTCTTTTCTGCCGCCGATCCCGGCGACCGCAATCGCGATCCCCGACGCCAACCCGATCGATCGGGCAACCCGCCCGCTGAGGACCCTGTTCCTCGCAACCCCGTCGCCAAACGCCATCGTGTCGATCCCCCGTTCCCGTTTCGTGTGGTCGTTCCCGTGTGGCCCCATCGCAAAAAAAATAGCACGCGTTTGGGTGCGGTCATGACCGGTCCCATCCCCCTGTCGGTCCGGGAACGGCGTTGACCCGGCCCCCGGACGCTTGCTAATCCGACTCCAGGAAAAATTCGAACTTTCTCGATTCCCGATCTCTGCTTTCTCGATTCCCGATCTCCGGTCGCGGACGCTTTGAAACTCGTGCCTCCTCACCGAACCCACCCCCACCTCCCGCGGCGACCGCCCACGGGAGCCGGGAAGCGGTGCGGCGTACCCCCAACGTTCAAACGGGAGACCCCAACGTTCAAACGGGAGATCCCAACGATCAATCGGGCAACCCGAGCGGACCATCGGGAAACCGGTTCGACGCGCTCACAACTCGGCGGCCAGATCGTGGTCATCCTGTGCACGTGGACGGCGATCGCCGGTGTCGGATGCCGTGGCCGGGCGAAGGACGATCTTTACCGGCAAAAGCTGACCAGCGAGATTCGGGTACTCGAAGACCAACTCTATGAGGCCGATTACGAAAATCGAATTCTGGCCGACAAACTCGCGCGGGCCGAGCAGCGACTCCGTCAAGCTGACGACGTCGGCTCCCCGCGATACCGCGAAGACTCGGACGACGACCGAACCGACGGCATCCGCGGTGAACCGGAACGCCAACAGCCTGGTCGCGTACCTCGTCGGGAACCAGGCGGCGGCGACGACCCCGGCCGCGGCGACGACTTCGATTTGAACCTTGACGACATCGAAATCGATCCGGGGGTCGGGGCCGATTTAGGAACCGGGCCCGCCTCGGGCGGGCGGATGCCGGCCCCCGGCGGTCCGGAACCGCCCGGCGCCGACGATTTGCGGATCCCGCCGATCGAACCGGGTGAAGTCGTGCCGCCCCCCGGCCCCGGCAGCGAACCGGAAGGGCCGCCCGGACAGATCGAATTGAACGACGCGATGCGTTTCCTGGGGCGAACCGATGCGGCCGAGTCCGCCTCGCCCCCGCCGACCGAGATCCGCGTCCACCCGACCCTCTCGGGACCCTACCGCTTCGAGGAAGAGGACGAAGCCGACGGGATGATGCTGGTGCTGACCGCGGTGGGCGAACAGGGAAGCGTCGCCGACTTGAGCGGATTCGAGATCGATGCCGAGATGACGGTCGTCGCGCTCGACCCCACCCGCGACCCCGCCGAGGCAAGGGTCGGACGCTGGGAATTCGACGCCGAGCGGGTCCGTTCGCTCGTCCGACACGACCCGGTGAGCGGAATCCATCTGCCGCTACAATGGCAAGACGATCGTCCCGATGGCGACGAAGTCATCGTCCACGTGCGGTTGCGAATTCCCCGCCGCCCGGAAGACGAACTCGCGGACCAAAGTGACGCGGTAAACGGAAACCCGACGCGCCCCGTCCCCGAGATGGTGTGTGAGGGCCGGCTGAACCTTGCGGCCACCGCGTCGACGGCGCGGTGGACCCCTCGGGGCGATACGTCGCGGCGGGAATGATCTCCGCGGCGTGAATCGGTTTCCCGAAGCTCCACGCTTTCCGAACCTCCACGCTTTCCGAACCTCCACGCTTTCCGAACCTCACGGAGCACCGGTGCCCGATTCCTCCCCCGACCCCTCGTCGGACACGGCCGAAATCCCGGACTTTTCGAAGGGGACGGGCGGATTGCTCCCCGCGATCGCGCAGGACGGTTTACGCGGGCGCGTCCTGATGATGGCGTGGATGAACGAGCAAGCGTGGCGAGAAACCGTGGCGACCGGCTACGCCACCTACTTTAGCCGCAGCCGTGGGAAGCTGTGGCGTAAAGGCGAGACGAGCGGACACCGTCAACGAGTGATCGAACTCCGCGTCGATTGTGACGCCGACGCGATCTTGTTGGTCGTCGAGCAGCTCGGCGCCGCGTGCCACGAAGGTTACCGGAGCTGTTTCTTTCGCCAGATCGACCAGGACGGGAACGTTCGAATCGAGGACGAGCGGAAGGTCGACCCCGAATCGGTGTACGGGCCGAAGGGTTGAGCGAAGGGCTGCGCCTTCCCGTAGCCGGACTCGTCAACAGTTCGGGGTGTCACCCTTGCACGCCGCCCCGTCGGAAGTCTTGACGACATCCGCCACGGGCGTGCGCCCATAATCGCATGGGTACCAGCCCGTGCGGTTCACAGCTCGGATCCGATCGGCGATGCTTATTGGGCGTCGAGTCGCGCCGGGTCACGTCTCGGCCGTTGCGAGGTGACCGACGCGCTCGCGATTTGCTGGTCCCCTGCCCAGGAGGGTGCCTTCCCCATGAGGGCCCCTGCCCCATGAGGGTCGCTTGCCCACGAGCCATTTTCAGGAGTCTTGATTGATGAGTGCCGAGGCCCGACTGACCGAACTCGGTCTGCAGCTCCCCCCCGCGCCCAAGCCGATGGGCGTTTATCGTCCGATCGTCGTGACCGGCAATCTCGCCTACCTATCGGGCCACGGCCCGCTCAAGCCTGACAAGTCGTTGATCACCGGACGGCTGGGCCAGGACATGGACGTCGACGCCGGTTACCAGGCGGCGAAGGTGACCGGGTTGGCGTTGCTGGCGACGCTGCAGGATCACTTCGGCAGCCTCGACCGCGTCAAGCGTTTGATCAAGCTTCTCGGGTTGGTCAACAGCACCGACGACTTCGGCCAGCAACCGGCGGTCATCAACGGGTGCAGCGAGTTGTTCCGTGACGTCTTTGGCGAGGACGCCGGCGTCGCCGCCCGCAGCGCGATCGGGACCAACGCCCTACCAGGCGGGATCGCCGTCGAGATCGAAGCGATCTTCGAGGTCGAGGCCGGCTAGGCGACGAGCGACCGAATGCTCGAATCGCGACCGGCTCTCCCATCGCGAACCCTGCGATCATGAGTCGCCGCGTCACGCCCGATCGATCACGCGACCGCTGACGAACGGGTCGCCTCGGGCGAGGAACCGGAGCGGCAACTCGGCGGAGCGACGGATCCCGACTCGGGTCGTCGCCTTCACGTCCGACGACGGCGACCGATCGGACGCCGCGATCCGGAGCGGCCCGGGACCGACCAAGTCGAGCCCGTCGTGATCGCGGCCGATGCCGAGCGCTTGGCAGATCATCGCGGGCCCCCGGACCAACTCGCGGAGGCTCTCGCGGCTCCGGTTTCGCCGCATCACGTCGATCCCCCACGCCGGCCGCAAAGCGCGGATCAACACCGCCGCCCCCACCCCCGACGTTTCGGTGACCGCGTTCAGGCAATGTTTCGCGTGGATCGGGTAGACGTACAGCGTCCCGGCGGGTCCGAACATCGACGCGTTTCCCCGCGTCCGTCCCCGTGCGCTGTGACTGGCCAAATCGCCGCCGGCCAAATACGCTTCGGTTTCAACGATCCATCCCCCGACCCACCCGCCTTCGATCCGCCGGGCCAGACATTTGCCGATCAGTTCTCGGGCGACGACTTCGGTTCGCCGCTCGTAGAACGACCGCGGCAGCACCGCGCGTGACGACGGGACGGGGACGGGCGAGGGTGAAGCTGACGATGAAGCTGACATGGGGCGAAGCGGGTATCACGCGACGGATCATTCGGGATTGAAACACGTCGATCACGAAACGACGAAGGCGGACGCGACCTTGCCGAACGAGCCGATCGAACGGGGCGAGCACGCGGACCGGCGATCGCACGCGTTCGCCCGCGTTCGGACGATCGCCGCGCGGTGGGTGTTGCCGATGTCGGGGCCGCCGATCGATCGGGGATGGGTGCGGATGGACGGCGACCGCGTCGTCGAAGTCGGCCGCGGGCGACCACCGGGGGCGGCCGAAGATCACACCGACGCGATGCTGATGCCGGGGCTGGTCAACGCCCACACCCACCTCGAATTCTCGGACCAAAACGAACCGATCGGTAGCCCCGGAACGCCGCTCCATGATTGGATCGGCCAAGTCGTCGCGCGACGCGGCCGGTCGGACCCGGCCACGCGGCGTGACGCGATCGACGCGGGCATCGCGGAATCGGAATCGGCCGGCGTCCGTTTGCTCGCCGAGATCGCGACGCCGCCGAGCGTTGCTGGCTCCGGCGACCAAGGGACGTCAGCGGGCCCGAACGACCTCACTGGGGCGGGCCCGAGTGACCTCACTGGGGCGGGCCCGAGTGAAATCGAATCGCCCTTCCTTCAGGTGATCCCGTTCGCCGAAGTGATCGGCTTGAGCGAGATTCGCTGGGAAGAGCGGTTCGCCGCCGCCGAGGCGTTTCTCCGCGGCGACGATCTGGGCGGATGGAGCCCGCACGCGGCTTATTCCACCGACCGCGTGGCGATCACCCGGTGTGTCGACGCGGCCGTCCGCCGGGGCCGTCCGCTCGCGATGCACGTCGCCGAGTCGCCCCACGAGCGAACGTTGCTCGAGACCGGTGGGGGCCCGTTCGCGGAGACGTTGCGTGCCATGGGGGTATGGCGGGAGGGAAGTTTCCCTTGGGGCGACGACGCGACCCGAGGGCTGATCGAAGAACTGGCCCGAGCGCCTCGGGTGCTGTTGGTGCACGGCAACGATTTGCGAGACGACGAAATCGCCACCGTCGCGCGTCATCGTCATCTGACCGTGGTTTACTGCCCGCGGACTCACGCCCGCTTCGGCTACCCGCCACACCCGGTCGATCGCCTGCTGGCCGCCGGGATCCGAGTCGCGTTGGGGACGGACTCCCGGGCGAGCAACCCCGACCTGAACCTGTGGCGCGAAGTCCAACGGTTGCTTCGGCACCGAGCCGATCTCGCGCCCCATGAGGTCGTGCGAATGGCGACGATCCACGCCGCCGATGCGCTCGGGGTGCCGACGTGTGGCCGCTTGGAACCGGGGGCGTCGCCCGGATTATGCCTGCTGAAAACCGAAGCCGACGATCTGGAATCGTTATGGCATGACTGTGCCCGGCGAACGCCGCGACCGCTCTCGACCGTATCGTGATCCTCTATAATCCTCCCCTGTCGACGCGGCACCTCCGAAGGCGGCGGGCGGTTCGCATCGGGCGGGGTTCAAGACACGGCCGGACAGGATCGACATGACGCAATCGGAACCCACCGACATCGATGCCGGAGAGGGACTCGACGACGTGTCCGCCGAGCGGTCACGCCCCGACTCGGCCTCGAGCCTCGGACGGCCGCGTCGGCCGCTTTGGAACGTGCTCCGAGTCGTCGGGATCGTGTACCTCGGAATCGTCTTGCTGATGATGTTGTTCGAAAACTCGCTGATCTTCCTGCCGCTGCGGTACCCACACGGCGACTGGGACGCGATCCCTGCGGGGATCGAGGACGTCGAGTTCCGGGCGGGCGACGGGACACCGCTTCACGGGTGGTACGCGGCACACCCCGATCCCCTTGCGGTCGTCCTGTACGCGCACGGCAACGCCGGGAACGTGACCCATCGTGCGGCGGATGTCCTGACGTTGCGTGACGGACTCGGCTGTAGCGTGTTCGTGTTCGACTATCGAGGCTATGGGAAAAGCGAGGGAGAGCCGGACGAAGCCGGGGTGCTTCTGGACGGCAGGGCCGCCCGCGACCGGTTGGCCGAGTTGGCGGGAGTCGCCCCCGAGGAGATCGTCCTGTTCGGCCGATCGCTCGGGACCGCCGTCGCGGTCGACTTGGCGGCCGATCGCGGGGCTCGTGGGCTGGTCCTCTACAGCGGCTTCTCCTCGCTCCCCGATGTCGCCGCCCGGCATTACCCGTGGCTCCCGGTGCGGTGGCTGATGCGGACGCGTTTCGATTCGCGGGGGCGGATCGTCGATTACCATGGGCCTTTACTGCAGGGGCATTCGGAATCGGACGAAGTGATCCCGACCGACTCGGGGAAACGGCTCTTCGCCGCGGCACCGACCGAACAGAAACGCTGGTACGATTTGAACCACGCGGGACACAACGACCCGATCCCGAACGGATTTTATCGAGCGTTTCGCGACTTCCTGACCGACTTGAATCCTGAATCTTGAATCCCGATGAGCCGGAAATCGATGAGCATCATCTTTGGGGGCCAAACGGAGGCCCGAGCGAAATTTGGCGGCCGACCCGGGCGCCGGTTCGTCCGCCACGGGATCGCCGCGTTGTTGTGTCTTGCCGCGTCGACCGTGTCCGCGGATGACGATTCGCGGTCGGGTACGGCCTCGCATTCGGACACGGCCTCGCATTCGGACACGGTCTCGCATTCGGACACGGTCTCGTGGCCGGGGAAGACGGGTCCCAACGGGGACGGCAGTGTCGACCCCGGATCGGCGGACAAAATCCCGGTGGCGTGGGACGAATCGAGCGGCGAGGGGATCGCTTGGAAGTCGCCGACCGAACCGTTCGGGCACAGCACGCCGGTCGTCGGCGAAGGACGCGTTTGGTTCACTTCGGCGAACGATGACGGGACCGAACAGTACGTCGACTGCTTCGACCTCAAGTCTGGCGAACGACTGCACCGCAAGTTGTTGTTCGAGAACGCCGACCCTGAGCCGCTCGGCAACACCGTCAACAATTACGCGGCGCCGACGCCGGTGTTGGAGGCGGGCGCGGTCTACATCCATTTCGGGACCTACGGCACCGCACGGCTCGACCCGGAGACGGCCGAAGTGGTGTGGCAGCGGCGTGACATTCACGCGAGACACTTCCGCGGCCCCGGCTCGTCGCCGCTGCTGTTCGACGATCTGATCGTGCTCACGTTCGACGGGATCGATCGTCAGTTCGTCACCGCGCTCGACAAGGCGACGGGGGAAACCGTTTGGACGACCGAGCGGTCGACCGACTATGGCGACCTCGACGCGAGCGGCCAGCCGAAATTGGAGGGGGACCTTCGCAAGGCTTACTCGACCGCCGCCGTTGCCACGGTCAACGGGCGTCCCCAGATCGTCTCGGTCGGGGCGAAGGCGGCGTTCGGCTACGACGCGCGGACCGGCGAAGAGATCTGGACGGTGACCCACGACGGATACAACGCGGCCCCGCAACCGCTGATTCACGGGTCGCTCGCCGTCCTGCACACCGGGGCCGGACGCGACACGATGCTCGCCGTACGACTCGACGCGTCGACCCAGGGAGACGTGACGGAATCACACGTGGTTTGGCGACGAGAGCGGGGCAACCCACGAATGGCGTTTCCCGTCCTGGTCGGCGACCGGGTCGTGTGGGTCACCGATACCGGGATCGTCACCGCGGTCGACGTCGAAACCGGGAACCAGGTTTGGGCGCAGCGGCTCGGCGGCAACTACATGGCGTCACCGCTCGTCGTCGGTACCCGCGTCTATTTTTTCTCCAGCGACGGCGAAGCGGTCGTTCTGGAAACCGCCGATGACGACCCGCAAGTGCTAAGCCGAAACGTGATCGGCGACGGGATGACGGCCTCGCCCGCCGCCGCACCCGACGGGCTGATCCTTCGAACCGGGTCCCACCTCGTGAAGGTGACCTCGGGACGATAACCCCAACGGAGACGAAACCGATGGCACGCGAAAACGGCTCGCATTCGAATTTCCGCGTCATGGCGCTGGGAATCGTCTTGGCGACCGGTTTATCGAGTTTGACCCCTGGGGTCGCTTCGGCGGCGGAGGACGATCGCTCGGGTTGGCGGGCCGCCGCCGGCTCGGTCGCGATCACGCCCGACGGTCCGATCTGGATGGGTGGCTACGCGGCCCGCGACGAGCCGTCGGACGGGAAGGTCCATGACCTGTTCGCGAAGGTGTTGGTGGTCGAGGACGCCGCCGGGACGCGGTTGGCGATCGTCACCGCCGACCTGTTGGGCGTCACCCCGGAGCTGCGGAATGGGATCGAGGCGATCGTCGCGCGACACGGGGTCCCCGCCGAATCGTTATTGGTCAACGCGTCCCACACCCACTGCGGACCGGAGCTTCGCGACGAACGAATCCTGCGATACGGGATCGGTGCCGATCACGCGTCGGCCGCCCGTCAATACGTCCGGGAAACCGCGACCAAGATTGGCGAACTGGTCGTCGAAACCCTCGACCGGCTCGAACCCGCCCGGTTGGTCTACAGCTATGCCCGCGCCGGGTTCGCGATGAACCGTCGGCTGCCGACCGACGACGGCTTTCGCAACAGCCCGAACCCTGATGGTCCGGTCGACCATCGTGTCCCGGTGCTTCAGGTCCGTGGCGACGAAGGCCTCCGCGCGGTCCTGTTCGGCTACGCGTGCCACGCGACGACGCTGAGTTTCCAACAACTGAGCGGAGACTACCCCGGGTTCGCTCAGGCCTACATCGAAGAGGCCCACCCGGGGACCGTGGCGATGTTCCTCAACGGATGTTCGGGTGACCAGAATCCTTACCCGCGACGAACGCTGGATCTCGCCCGTCAGCACGGACGGGCGCTCGCCAACGCCGTCGAGACGGCACTCGAAACGCGGCAGACCCGTGAGATCGAGGGGCCGCTGCGGGTAGCATACGAGCCGGTGACGTTGCGGTTCGCCGAGCCCCCGTCGCGCACCGAGGTCGAAGCCGAAGCGAAATCGGACAACCGGTACGCTCGATTCCATGCCGAGGCGTTGTTGGCCCAGCTCGACCAACTCGGTGAGATCCCCCGTGAATCCTCGGTGTTCCCGATCCAGGTCGCCCAGTTCGGTGACACGATGACGCTCGTCGCGATCTGTGGCGAAGTCGTCGTCGACTACTCGCTGCGGCTCCAAAAGTTGCTGGCCGAAGACGAGCAAGTCGTGTGGGTCGCCGGCTACTCGAACCACGTGTTCGGGTATCTCCCGAGCGGACGGTTGGTTCGCGAAGGGGGCTATGAAGGGGGAGGTGCGATGCGTTACACGACGTTCCCGGGGCCGTTTGACGAATCGGTCGAGGAACGGGTTGTCGAAAAGGTGCTTCAGCTTACCGAGCGGGTCCGCCGTCCCGAGTGATCGATTCGAGAGACTCCCGCTCGAGCGACGCGTAGATCTCGAACGGGTCGGCGACCGCCACACCGAGGTCCCGCTCGAACGCGTCCTGATTCGGGGTCCGTGCGACGTCGCGAGTTTTGTCCCCGAGGTTCGATTGAAAGATCCCCGCGGCGCTGACCGGCAGAAAGTCCTCGTACGTGATCGGGTCGGCGACGATTTTCCCGCCGACGATGCGGTCGTTCACCGACGCCTCGTCGCCGGCCCCGGAGAGGTCGTCGGCGGCGGAACGATCGTCGCCGTCAGCAACTTGGCGGTAACGGAAGTACGCCAACCCGTCACGGCGTAGGGTCTCCCAATCGTCGGGGAACTCGGCGAACACGGACTCCAAGGCCCGCGCGTACTCCGCCGCGTTCGACCCGTCGGGGTTCGGCCGGATCGTCTCGCGGGCCTGAATCAATAACTTGTCATACAGCTCGCGGCCGTCGGGAGTCAGCGCCACGCCCCGTTGTTCGATCTCGCCGAACCGGGCCGTGTGCGTCCCCGGATGTTCCTCTCCGCCGGCGTCGACGAAGCGTACCGATTCCTCGAGCGCCTTGAAACTGGTTTGGCGTAACAGAATCGGGCACTGACGTCGGGGCGGGCCTTCGACAACCGCCTTCGGCGCGATCCCTCGCCGGGGCATTTCTTGTTGGACCTTGTCGATGTCGAGCGTCCGAGGGGTCAGGTGGTTGATGTGTGGCCCCGGAAACGAAACCACATCGGCGATCAACCGGTGGGCATCGTGCAGCCGGTCGTAGGTCGCTCGGTCGACCGTCGCCCGCCCGTGCCAGCGGAACGTCTCGAGCGCCTCCCGAACGAAACGGCTCGCCTCGTCCTCGCCGAGCCCGCCTTGTGTTTCGTGCCGACGGATCAGCGTCCGCAACATCGGCGTGAAAATGTCTCGCGCCGCGAGCGTCCGTTCGGCCTCGTCACGAAGCTCCGGATCGTCGATCAGTTCGAGCCGCAGCAATGACGTGAAGACACGAAACGGGTTTCGCCGGAGAGCCGCGTCGGTGACCGGGCGGAACGCCGTCGAGTGGACGGGGATCCCCGCTTCACTGAGGTCGTAGTAGCCGACCGGACGCATCCCCATCACGGCAAACAGTCGACGCATCGTCGCCAGCTCCGCGGCCGTCCCGAGCCGGATCGCGCCGTGGCGTTCGTCCGAGATCCGGTCGAGCTGGTCTGACTGGCGAAGTCGATCTGCCATCGCCGGGTCGGCTCGGAGCACAGCCGCGTTGACTTCGGCCACCAAATCCGACAACGTCCCGTACTGGGGCACCTCGCGTCGGTACATGTCCGACATCGCCCGCGAAAAGGCGACCCGGATCTCGTCGGGTGAGACGAAACGGGGGGTGGCGATCATCGGAGAGCCTCAGACATTCGCTGGTGACGGTTTTAGAACTTCCACCGGTATTCGAGCCGCGTCCCGTACACGTTGTCGAGTCCCCGCCGCCATCCGTGCATCACGTCGAACCGCAACAACGTCGCGTTGGAGAGCGGAAATTGGTAGCGTGCCCCGACCGCGAATTGGTCGCCCACGACCCCCGGGTTCTTGTCCCCGTGCGGCGTCAGATAGGCGAGTTCGAGCAACCATTGGCGGTCGAGCGAATCGCCAAGCAGATCGACCCCGAGCGTCCCCCCCGCGGCGTCGCTTCCGGTCGGGTCGAGCGTCGCGAAGCCGTTCAACCCGTCGGTGTCAAAGTTGATCCCCGTGTTCCGCAACACGCCGCCCGAGACGCCCGCCCGCGCGACCGATTGCGGGCGGTCCCAGCCGACGAACAGGTTCATGTAGGGGACGACCCGAAGGGGGGACGCGGTGATCCAACTGTTCTCGATTAACAGCAACACCCCGTCGGCGGTGCGATTCTCCGCCGCCAAATCTTGCCCGGCATTGACGATCACCCGCACGCTGTTGCTGACCCGGTCGAAGTACCGCCGCGTGAAGCTCGCCGTCGCGTTGTGATAGCTCCGCACTGATCGTCGACGGTCATGCAGGTACGCATAGCCGGTCTCGATGTATCCGCCGTACGCCTCGATGAACCATGCGGTCCCGAACACCTGCGCGGCGTGGTCGTCGTTCCCGAACGCGGGGCTGTCGATGCGATCCAACGCCGCAAAGAACGTCGCATCGTAGTTCGACCAGTTGAGTAAACGGCTGTGGCGGGCCGGCAGCGAGAACGCGGCCCCGGTGACGGCATCCTCCATCCAAATCCCGTTCTGAAACAACAGCGGCACCAACCCGACGGTGAAAGGAAACTCGAACGGCGACGAGCCCCCTTCGATGCCCCCCAGAATCGCGCCGGCATCGCCTTCGAAAAACCCGGTCACCAGGTTCGGGTCAAAGACGAACCGCGAGTCGAGCTCGCCGTCGACGAGCTCGACCCGCGAGAACTGGCCGCCCCGGTCGATCGGGCCGACGAAGGCGTGGAACCGTTCGGTCGCGGTGAGCCGAAGGTCGAGGTCCAGGTTCAACCGGTTCGCCCAATTATCACTCCGGCCCGCCGCGTTGCGGCCACCCAAAATCCCCGTGCGGAAATCACCGTACATGTAGAACTCGGGTCGTGCCAAATTCGTCGGGCCGAACCAATTCTTCCCTCGCGGCGTGATCCCGTCACCGTAGAACACCCGCCCCCACTCGACCCATGGGGCCTGAGTCGGCACGTCCCGTTTCGCGTCATACACCCACTCCTCTCGGTCCGCGTCGAAGTCGATCGACGAGGCTGGGATCGGGGTCGGTGAGAAGTCGCCCGGCCGGTACCTGTCTGGCCGACGATTGTCATTCGGCAACCGCTGATCGAGCGTCTGGCGGGACGCCACGCCGATCGGGTCGGGGATGGAGTTCGCTGGCGGGACGGGCACCAGCGACCGCGGCAAATCGATCAGTGGCGGCAATCGCTCAGGCGCGCCGACCGGAGATCGGAGTTGCACGATCGGCGGCTCGCCGTGCGATTCCAGCCTGTTCAAGTTGACCGACCCGTTCCACTCAACCGACCCGTTCCACTCAACCGACCCGTTCGACGAAGCCGACCCGTTCGACGAAGCCGGGCCGTTCGACGAAGCCGGGCCAACGGAAGGAACCCGGTACCGTCGAGGGACGACGTCGACCGCTTCCTGTGCCGATGTCGTTTCCATTCCCGTCATCCCAGGCTGGCCGATCGCCCCGAACCAAACGACAAGCCCCGTCACGAGTCGTCGGGATATGACGCACCATGTGTCGTCAACGGCGGGGCGACTTCGACGCAGCGGTTGGCATGGGGTTTCATCGGGTCCAAAGCTCACGCGTCCACCTTTCGGTCACTTCACCAGGAAGGTGTGACTGGAGCCTTGAATGTCGATCATGTTCTCGTTCATCCGCCGGATCATCTCGGGCGTACTCCCGATCTCGCGCATGAAGTAGATCGGTTCGGTCCGGCTCCGCATCCGAACGCTCAACCGGTACGGACCCGATTGGCGGATCGCCGAAGCGGGGATTCGGTATTTCGCGACGCGGTGGTCGAGCGGCGGAATCGAGTGGGCCTCCATCCGGATCAGCGGGGGATGGTTGAGGACCGAAACCGGGACCGCGCCGGGACGTAAGAACACGAGTTGATCGAGGCTGAAATTGAGCGGCAACGGGACCTCGCGGTCGGTGCCACGGACGTTGTTGATCAGAAACTTCGTCTGCAGGTTGAACAGCCCACGATCGCGAGGGACATGACCGCGGGCGACGTCGGCCGAGTTCATGTCGGCGAGGTCACCAGCCGAATCGAGGTAACCCGTTTCCCAAACCCGGACGCCGTCGGGGTCGATCAGGACGACGTTGAGCCAAAGTTGTGGCTGAGCGCCGAGCGACCCGGTCGGGGCGTTGTGCCCTTCGCTCCGATTGTCGACGCGGTAGCGGACGTCGAGCGGTTGTCCCCGCCGGGGCGGACGTCGGAACGTCGGGCCGCTGACGCGAATCGCGGCCTCCAACGTCATCGTCGCGGCCGCCCGTTTCTCTTCCAGCTTGCTGAGGTTCTTGTCGATGATCCGGCGTCCGTCGGTCCGGTCATCGACGTTGTCCCACGGGGCGGGAAACGTCATGTCGTCGCGAACTTGGCGCTCGAACTCATCGGTCCCCCACCCCGCCCGGTAGTCGAACCGGAGCCATTCCCGTGGCGAAAATCGTTTGAGTTTCGGGTCGTGGGGAAAGATCCCCGGATGGGCGATCGAATAACCGGGGCCCCAAAACATGTGGTTCGAATGCTTGCGTGGTTCGCCGTACGGCTTCCCCGAAAGCTCCGCGGCATGAGCCAACTCGTAGCCTTCGGGTTTGCCCGGCACCGCCCCCATATGACAGTCCTGGCAAGAGATCCCTTTCTTCGCCGCCGGCCCGGATCGGTATTGCGCGTGAACGACCTCCAACCAGATCCCGGGATGCACCGCCACTTGGTGGCACGAGACACAGATGTCGCTATTGGTCAGCGGCTCGAAGAAGACTCCCTCGCGATGCATCTTTTGACCAGCGCCGGTGTCGTCCCCGCTGAGCTTGAGCTTGAGCCGGTTCGCGTCAGCGACGGCCGCCGCGACGCCGTCCCCGCCGCGTCCCCCGTAAACCGGCGCGTGGATGTCCCCCGGTTCGATCCGCCGGTCCCCGTTGGACCGCCCGTATGGCTCACGGACCCGGTGACACGCGATGCAAGTCACTCCCTCGCGGACGACCGGCGGCGCATCCAACATGCTCGCGGCGCGGGGCAACTCGAGCTGCGTCCCGACCGGCGAGTGGCAACGCATGCAGAACGAACCGACCGTCCCCTCAGTGAGCTCCGTCATCGCCTGTTCGAAACGCGTGAACATCGGCGAAACGGAGGCGTAAGCATGCCCGCTCGCCCGCCACTCCTCGTACTGCGTCGGGTGGCACTGTCGACAAGTTTCCGCCGACGGATAGCAGGTCTCGGCCCACAAAGCCTCGTGGGGATCCCGTCCCGTTTGATCTCCATCTCCGTCACGTCCCCCGTGGTCCGCCGACCGCGTGTCGCCGTGTCCGTTTTGCTCGTGGGCGCGAAACGCATCCATCAACAGCGGGTCACGTTCCCCCGGTCGCGGGTCGTCGGCTGGCGAGGTGATCGAATCGAGCGGATCGGACGGCGCCAGCAAGTCCGTATCACCAGACGAATCGGTGGGTGCCAGCAACTCGTCGTCCGCGGCGATCGCCCGATCAATGCTGACACCCGACACCGTGACGCCGAGGCAAATCGCTGCAACGGGTAGCCAAGACGGCGCGACGGCGAGAGTTTGGCAAACGGGCATCGACTCGATCAGGTTCACGGCGCGGCGTACGAGACTACCCGGAACATGATCGGCGTGACGCGGGCCGCAAAATGGGTGCGAACCGAGCGGCCGTCACGACCGGCCCAGCCGTCAAGTTCCCCCCCACTCGCGTCGAGCGATTCCGAACTCGTCGCTCGCCCCGAATCGGCGCCACCGTCATCATCGTCCAAGCCGGAACCGACGTGGCCGTTCCGTCGCTCCATCGACGGGCGGGTGAATATTTTCGATCTCCCGCCGCGAATCCGTTCCGCATGTTTGAACGTTGGGACTCGCACCGGGGGGATGCGACGTCGTCGAGGCTCGGACGCCCACGTTCCGACGCGTCGAGGTCGTTGCCGGCTCCTTTTCCCCTTCTCGAGATCGGTCCAATGAGTCCAGCTCGCGAATCCGACACCGTTGAATCGCCCGCGTCATTCTTCCGCTGCCCCGTTCAGGCGGATCAGAGTCGCGGGACGATCCGCATCGGCCGCCGTTCGATCGAAGCGTCCGTCCAAGAGGCCTCGATCGAAGGGTTCACGGTCCTCGTCGAACCGAAGTACTCCAAGCGGCTAAGCGTCGGGATCCCCTGGATTTTGCAGTACAACGGGGCGAAGCTCGAGATCCAGGCCCAATGGTTCTTCCACGCCCCCGACGGGCAAATCCAAATCGGCCTCCGCCGACTCCGCGACCTTACCGAACCGGAACATGTCCGCTCGTGGTGGGTCTTATCGGGTGCCCGACGCGGAATGGAAGACGCCGGTCACTCGACCGTCGCGTTCGCCGGGTTCGTGCTCGTTGTCTGTGTCTCGCTCGCCCTTCCCGGGATCGGTGACAAGCTGGGCACCGCGGATCAGATCAACGAGACCTTCCGGTGGATCCTCGAAGTGGTCAGCAATCGGGTCTCCAAACTGATGTGACCCGAGTCTCCAAACTGACGTTGCCCGACCGCCGTTCGGATCGCCAACCGTTGCCGGCCGCCCCTCGTCCGCCCCTCGTCCGCCGGTTTCCGACTCGTGTCGCCGGTTCCCGACTCGTGTCGCCCGCCCCTTACGCCGATCCCCCGCCCGGCCCCGGCGGTTCGGGCAACTCGTTCTGAATGCTCAGCTCCGCTTCCTGGTCGTCTTTGTCGTACTTGAGCACCGAGTGCACGGGATAGGGGTCGAGACGCGAGCCCCCCCCGAGAAACGTCAACTCGATCAGGAACGCGCAGCCGACGATCGTCGCGTCGCATTTCTCCAACAGCCGGCAACAGGCTTCCACCGTTCCGCCCGTGGCGAGCAAATCGTCGACCACCAGCACCCGTTGACCGGGGCTCACGCCGTCGACATGAATCTGAAGCTCGTCCGTCCCGTACTCCAACTCGTAGGCGAACGAGTGCATGTTGAACGGGAGCTTTCCCGGCTTGCGGATCGGGACGAACCCCGCACCGAGCCGCAGGGCCAACGGGCCCGCGAAGATGAACCCCCGCGCCTCGGCCGCCGCGACCACGTCGATTTGCTGGTCCAAATACGGCTCCGCGACCGCCTCGATCGCGGCCCTTAACGCTGCGGCGTCAGCCAACATCGGCGTGATATCGCGGAACAACACGCCCGGCCGCGGGTAGTCCGGGATGTCACGGATGTAGCGTTGAAGATCGACCATGGTCCGATATCGGGCGTCGGAGGAGACGGGCAGAGGGTGGCGGAAGACGGCCAAACGGAAACACCACGATAACCACCACACCGGCAGGGATGAACCCACGCTCACCCTTCGTTGATGTCTTCCAGCCTCAAATTCTCGAGCGCCCGCCGGCGTCGTTCCCGCTCCTCGTCCGACGTCGGCGGGGACCGGAGCGGCGAATCGAGATCGAACGGCGTCGGCAGCCCGTCCGACGGATCGTCCCCACCGGGCGAGGGCGACCGTTGTCGTTGCCACATGTCAGGGGTCGGTGGGGAGTCGCGGTCGGCGAGTTCCGGGGACCGAGCTCCCGCCGGGTCGAAGATGCTGCCCACCCGCCCGGAGTCGCGTCGCGTCCGCTCCCACGCGCCCCCGTACGTCGGATAGTCGAGCCGGTTGTAGTCGCCACCGATTCGGCACCCCGGCGCGGCCGAGAAGGCGACCGCGACGACCAACAAGAGGCCGAGCCGGTGCCGTGAACGCTGTGGGGCGGGGTGTCGATCCATGACGCCGTTCGGGTCGCTTGGGAAAGTAACCGAGTCACTCATGACATCGGCGATCCTGAACGCGAAGCTTAGGAAAGCCTTGCGGGTTGCGGCGATTTTTCTCGCGGTCACACGGCTACCTTACACAATTTTTTTCGCTTTCAGGATTTTCGCTCAAGTTTGCCCTAGCGGCCGCCGGGGGGTCGCTGAGAGAAAGAGACTTCGCAGCACACTCGAAAAGGGAGTTTCCGCGGTGCTCGACCTGATGAACCTTGCCCCGATCGCCAACGCCTTCGTGTTTCCGCTCCTCGGCGGCGTCCTGCTGTTGATGAGCAAGCTCACCTCCGGCGATGCCGCCCGACGCGCCGAGCGGCGGTTCTTGGCAGCCCTCGTGTTGATGACTATCGTCACGGTTCGCACCGTGATCCGGTGTGACGAGATTTGGCTCGTTCACACCACCACCCTCTCCTTGTTGATCGTCGGCGCCCTGCTGATCCCGACCCAGGATCCCTCGGTCGCCGTCTGACGCCCGCGACCACGCCGATGCCCGCGCCCCCCAACCGTTCGCCCGCGACCCACTTCGTCGAAGTCGTCCCGGGGGGTCCGGTGTCCGGCGAGATTCGGCCCCCGGGGAGCAAGAGCATCACCAACCGGGCCGTGCTGTGCGCCGCCTTCGCCGAAGGCCGCTCCCGTCTCATCGGGGCGCTACGCAGCGAGGACACCGAGGTGATGGTCGACGCCTTGCGGGCCATCGGTGTCGAGATCGCATCCGAATCGGATGGCAGGACGCTGACGATCGTCGGCCGTGGCCATGCCCCTCACCCCGACGGCCCCACTCACCCGCACGCCCCCGCTCAAGGACCCCGCGGAGGCTACCCGCGCGGCTCCGACTCGACGCCTCACGCTGGCGCGTCGACCTCGCCACAAACCGATCTGCCGACTTCCCATCAAGATCTGCCGACTTCCCTGTTCGTCGGCAACAGCGGGACGACGATCCGGTTCCTGACCGCGGCCCTCTCGGCGGCGGGAGGCGACTTCCGACTGCACGGTGTCCCGCGGATGCACCAGCGTCCGATCGGCGACCTGATCGACGCCATCGCGTCGGTGGTCCGAGGCGCGATTCACGCCGAGTCGCCTGGCCGGTGTCCCCCGGTCCGGATCGAATCAGACGGTTGGGAAGGTGACGAGATCGCGGTTCGCGGGAACGTCAGTAGCCAATACTTGAGCGGATTGATGATGGCGGCGCCGATCAGCCGCCGGGCGATCCGGATCCGCGTCGACGGCGAGCTGGTCTCCAAGCCGTACGTCGAAATGACCGCGGCCGTGATGGAATCCTTCGGGGCTCGTGTCGAACCGGAGGCCACCGACTCCGCAGGCGATTCGTTCCGAATCGCCGCCGACGGGTATCGAGGACAGGCCTACGCCATCGAACCGGACGCGTCCGCCGCGAGCTATTTCTGGGCGGCGGCCGCGATCAGCGGCGGGAACGTGACGGTCCATGGGCTCGGCCCACGCCCGCCCCAAGACGAACAAATGAATGCCCCGGCCGGCCGTCGGAAGACCGGCGACGGATCGCTGCAAGGCGACGTCGCGTTCACCGATGTCCTGGCACGAATGGGTTGCCGAGTATCCGCGACGCCCCGCGGCCCCGACCGAGAGCCGAGCATCACCGTCACCGGGGGTCCGCTGCGGGGAATCGATGTCGACATGAACGCGATCAGCGACACGGTCCAAACGTTGGCCGTCGTCGCGTTGTTCGCCGACGGCCCGACGCGGGTCCGAGGCGTCGCCCACAACCGGTTCAAGGAGACCGACCGGATCGCTGACCTCGCCCGCGAACTTCGGCGTCTCGGGGCGACCGTCGACGAGCACGAAGACGGCATGACGATCACCCCGCCGACCCAGCCACCCGAACCGGGAACCGAGCTACAGACCTACGGCGATCACCGGATGGCGATGAGTCTCGCACTCGCCGGACTGCGTTACCCCGGCGTCCGCATCCTCGACCCCGCTTGCACCGCCAAGACGTACCCCGATTTCTTTGCCGATTTCGAGTCACTCATCGGCCGTCCCCATCGCTGGGCCGCGACGCCAGCTTGAGCGACTTTGCAACGATCGGGAAAGAACTGTCCATCGCCCCCGCTAGGCCGCCGAGCCGTGGGACCGAACGGCTCGCGCCGTTCCGCGAAGGAGTGAGCGTTTGACGGTTCAACGCACCCCCGTGACGACCTCGGAGTAATTGAGGACTCGGCGTCCGTCCTGCTCGGAGGCGCGGAGCAGGATCGACTGTCCCACCAGTTTCTCTCCGTCGGGAAGGTAAAACAGGCGGACGATCGTCTCACCCGCGTCGAGCGAAACCATTCGGCGTTCGAAGCGTCGCCCCTGGCCGGGAAACAACAAACAGTCGTACGCTTGGCGTGAATCCGATTCGTTGGTCATCTCGAGCCGTACTTCGAGGTCTCCGTTGTCGAGCAACCGTGTGTGAAGCCGGATCTCGAGACCTTCCGGGCCGACATGAAGATCCCGATACACCGTCAGCTCCTGCGGCGGATTCGTTTGCAAACGGAACCGGATCGCGAGCTTTTCGGAGCCGACCGAGGCGCTGTTCCCGAGCACGACCTGAAACGGGTGACGCGTTCGCCGCCCCGCCGCCAACTCCCAATACGGCGTCTCCGATTCGATGTCCCAAGTCTCAGGCGGCTCGATGCGGACTTCACCGGCCAAGTTGTCACGGCCTGGGTTGCGAAAGTTGACCCCGAGCCGCTGACGATCGCCCAGAACGCTGTCGAGCTGCTTCCGGTCGAGCTCGACCGACATCCTGAACTCCAGCAATATCGGGTCGATATCGATCAGGAACGACGGCGAGCGGCCGATCCGAATCCGGTGGACCGTTTCACCATCGTACTGCTCGCTCGGCAATTCGATCTCCCGACCCAACACGTCCACGTGCCGCGGTGACGTCCCCAGATAAATCAGGTCCTCGGTCGGTTCGGAATTCCAAACCATCAACACGGCCCGTTGACCGTTGGTGAACACGGCGTTCTCGGCACCGCTTCGAAGACGCAACGAGCCGACGTGCTTCAAATTTCCGATCAGCCGCGCGGCGGTTCGCCACGGCAGCAACATCTCGCCAGGCCGCCCGTCGGCCCGAAGCAACCCGAACTCGGGGTCGCGGGGGTCGGGAACGAACGCCGCCTGGACCGCGTGCTTTTTCACCGATGCCATTCGCATCACCAGATCTCGGACGCGTTGGTCTCGGTCGTAGTTCTGGGCCGAGACCGGGCCGAGCGACAACCAAGTGTTTGGCCCCCCCCTTTCCGATTCGGCACGCCCCAAGTAGGCGTCGAGTTCGTCGGCGCTGAGCTGCGGGTCGCTGCTCCGCGACACCGCGTGCCACGTCGCCCGGCTCGCGGGCGGGACCGGTTCCATCCAAGGCCAAGAGATCGCGACTTCGATCGGTTGGCCGAACCCTTGCAGCCCCCGCGCGATGTCGCGAATCGATTCATCCACCCCCGGACGCCCGACAAAGCTGTGGTCGCCGTCGGCCCCCAACTGCCACAACTTGACCTTCAACGTCAGACGCGTCATCACCGGCTCGAGCAACGGTTGCCACGTCTCCCGGTCACGAAGCAACTCGGCGACGTGCGGGATCCGACGGCCGCGCACGTCGTAATCCTCCAATTCGCTCGCCGGGGGTTCATCGAGCATCCCCACCGTGCGGATCCCGTGGTCCTGCAACCGGGTGAGGACCGATGCGACCCGGTCGGCGGCGACGTCGTCGTCAGGGGCGACCCAACACGGAAATTTGATCCACGCGACGCCAAGGTCCGCCAGCCAATTTCCGAACCCCCGCGGCTCGATCGGGTAGGTCCCGCCGGGACCGGATAACCCGTCGGGAAGCGTCCAGCCGAACACCCCATGCGTGGGCCCGGCCACCAGTTCGTCGATCACCGCCAACGTGGTATCCGACTCGAGACTCTCGATCTGGTCGTCCACCAACGTCGCACTCACCCGGTACCACCCTGGACCCAGCGGCGGGAGCTGCCATTCGACCTCGGCCTCCACCGAATCCCGGGCCCCCAACGCCGACGAACCGCCCCCCAACGCCGGGCCTGTCCCCGATTCCCGGCCTTTCCCTGACTCTCGAGCGGCCGCCAGTTCGCGAACCGACGCCGGCGCCCCTCCGGTCGCCGCGGAACGCCGGACCGAAACCTGATCCCCGTCTAACGAGAACGTCCGCGACGCGACCTCCACCCCGTCCCAATCGTGAACCCCGAACCGCAATTTCGAACTTACCGACGGCAATCCCAACAACTTCGCCCGAGCCACCGGCCGGCGACCCGACGGATACACGCCCAGCGATGCGTCGGTCGTCACCCCAAGCTGCGGAAACTTCTCGATCACGATGTCATCGACGCCGATCGCCCCCCGGATGTCTTCCAACCCGTCCTCCGATCCCTCGACGAGGAATCGCACCAGCATCCCCGTCGCCTCGGGCGGGGGACGAAGCTGGTCCAATTCCAACGACGTCCACGGCGTCGTCCCGGTCACCGGCGACGTCGCATGGGCGGCGAGCTCGTTCGAGTCCCCGTCGACGAACACCAACTCCACCCGCGCCCGGTCGTAACGAAGCCCCTCGGTCATCATCCGGCACCGTAGACGATACTGATACATCGAACTCGTCTCGACCGCCGGCGACCGCACCATCACCAAGCCCCCGTCGAGATCGACTCGCAAGTAACGGTCAACCATTCGGTCGGCCAACGAAGGCGGGAACGGGATCTCGACCTCCGGCCAACGCTCAGCCGCCCACTCGTAGGCACGCACCAACGCGATGTCGAGCTCGCGGAACGTCTGCTCCTGCTCCCGGTCGTGAGGCACGATCCGAATCGGAACGTAGGCGGGATAGCCCGGCGCCGTCATACGCTGCCACCCGTCCGGCCATCGCCGCGCCTCAAGGTCGTTCTCACGCCCGAAGTCCCAACGAAAACGCTTCGTCTCGCCACGCTCCCGCTCCACGATCACCCCGGCCGGTGCCCCGCTCGCACTTGCCCCAAAACCGATCCCCTTGGCAGACGTCATCCCCGTCAGGATCCCCGCGGCGAAGACCGACCAGAACCCCAACCACACGGCCCCGCCGTCGCCAGACAGCGTCCCGTCGTCGCCCGAATCCGATCGACGCCCGAGCGGCCGATTGGCGGCGTCGCGTCGACGGCTTAAGATTCCGGATCGGTTGGACACGGTCATCGAGGGGCAAGGGGAACCGGAAGTGGCTGAACTGAGAATCGCGATCCGGCTCGACGCGATCCCCGGCGATCTCAAGCGGAAATCGGATCTGTCCCGCGCGCTCGCGACCGCGTCCCAACTGGGGGCCTCCGCCGTGGAATTATGCGCACGCACGACCTTTCGCCCTTCCGAATTGTCGGACACCGGGCTGCGACAACTTCGGAAAATGCTGGAGGATCTGAACCTGCGGGTCGCATCGGTCCGGTTTCAAACCCGTCGCGGCTACGACACCCTCGACGACCTCGACCGTCGCGTCGAAGCGACCAAGCAGGCGATGAGACTCGCGTACCGCCTGGGCAGCCCCGTCGTCGTCAACCAGATCGGACGCGTCCCCGACCCGGCGCAAGTGGTCGCCAAACGGAACGCCGGAAGCGAAACCGCACCCGAAGAGCCTGACGATCCGTTCACTTTGGCAGGCCATTCGGAGGACCCCGAAGTGCGGCGATGGCAAACCCTGCAAGCCGTCTTGGAAGACCTCGGCCGCTTCGGGTCCCATGTCGGCGCGACCCTCGCCGCCGAAACGGGGACCGAGCCCGGGGAGTGGCTGGCCGAACTGCTCGACGCCAGCAACGAGGCGTTCATCGGGGTCGCGCTCAACCCCGGCCAACTGATCATCAATCGCCACAGCGTCCGCGACGCCGTCACCGCCCTCCGCCACCGCGTCGCGGTCGTCGCCGCCGTCGACGGGGTGCTCGACCTCGCCGCCGGACGTGGCCTCTCCGTGCCGCTCGGCCAAGGGACCGCCGACTTTCCCGAAATCATCGGACGACTCGAAGAAGTTCCGTATCGCGGCCCGTTCGTCCTCGGCCGCCCCCGCTACGGCTCCTCCGGACCCTCCGCCCCCGAAGACGTCCTCGAAGAACTCCGCCAAGGCGTCGCCTATCTCCGCCAATTCTAGACGTGGACAAAGGATTGCCCACAAACTTACCCTATCGCCGCGAACCCGCCTCCGGACCGATTGCCCGATGACGAAAACCGTCTCCCCCTATCCCACGCTCGCCGAACTTCACGCCGCGGCGGCCGACGCGTTTTGCCAAACCGTGACCGACGCGGTCCGACTTAACGGGGTGTGTCGCGTGTCGCTTTCGGGCGGCTCGACCCCGCGGCGGCTTTACGAGATCCTCGCCTCCCGTGACCTCCCGTGGGACGCGATCCATTGGTTTTGGGGGGATGAGCGGAACGTGCCCCCCGACCACCCCGACAGTAACCGGCGGATGGTCCGCCAGGCGCTGCTCGATCACGTGCCGGTCCCGAACGAAAACGTTCACCCCGTCCCGGTCGACATCGACAACCCGGCCGCCGCCGCGATCCGTTACGACACGACGATCCGCAACGCTTTCGGGGGCGCCGGTGAACCCCGCTGGGACCTCGTCCTGCTCGGCATGGGAGACGACGCCCACACCGCGTCGCTGTTCCCCGGCACCGAGGCGATCCGACGCACCGACCGCCTGTTCGTCGAGAACTGGGTCGAGAAGTTCGACGCGTTCCGCTACACGTTGACCGCCCCGGCGATCAACAGCGGCCGTGAGATCTGGTTCCTCGTCAGCGGCGAATCGAAGCGACCCGCGGTCGCCGACGTGCTCGGCCCCCGGCACGATCCCGACACCTTCCCGTCCCAACTCGTCTCGCCGACGCGCTGGTTCGTGACCGCGGACGCGGCCCCGTGACCGACGAACTGACCGTCGATTCGATCCTCGGTCCGGGCGGCCGCATCAGCCGTCGGCTCGCCGACTACGAACCTCGCGACCAACAAATCGCGATGGCACGCGACGTCGACCGGGCTCTTCGCTCCGGCCAGCATCTGGTCGTCGAAGCGGGAACCGGGACCGGAAAAAGCTTCGCCTACCTGATCCCCGCGATCCTGCATGCGACCGGCGACCAACGCGAACCGCCGGCCGAGGATCCCTCCCCGAATCCGTCCCAACCGGGTGACGGTGCCGACAAGAACGCGGGTGACAACGCCGGCCCCGATCGAAATAAAAAAGGGGCGAAACGGCCCCACCGTGTTCTGATTTCGACCCACACGATCAGCCTCCAAGAACAACTGATCGCGAAAGACATCCCGCTGCTCAACAGCGTCATCCCCCGCGAATTCTCCGCGGTCCTGGTCAAGGGTCGCCGCAACTACTTGTCGATCCGGCGGATGGAACGGGCGGTCGCGAAGGCAACATCGATGCTCGCGACCGACGAGCAACACGATCAACTGCGGGCGATCCGCAAATGGGCCAAGGAGACCGCCGACGGGTCGCTGGCGACCTTGCCGATGAAGCCGGACGGGACCGTGTGGGACGAAGTCGCCAGCGAAACCGGAAATTGCCTCGGCCGCTCCTGCCCGCACTTCAAAGAATGTTTCTACTTTCGCGCTCGGCGGCGGGCCAACCACGCCCAGTTGATGGTCGTCAACCACGCGATGCTGTTCAGCGACCTCGCGCTGCGGCGGCATGGCGTCTCGCTGCTCCCCGATTACGACGCGGTGATCCTTGACGAGGCGCACACGATCGAAGGGGTCGCCGGAGACCACATGGGGCTGCGTGTCTCGAGCGGCCAATTCGAGTTCCTGTTCAACCGCCTCTACAACGAGCGGACCCAAAAAGGGCTGCTCATCTCCCACGACCTCCACGGGCTCGCGTCGATCGTCACCCGGTGCCGGTTCGCCGCCGACACGCTGTTCGGCGACTTACTCGATTGGTGGGAAAAGTCGGGACGCCGCAACGGACGCGTCGACCGACCCGACATCGTCGCCAACCCGCTCAGCGAGACGATGGAAGAACTCGCCAAAGCGATCCGCATCCAAGCCGACGCCCAAAAAGATCCGGCCGACGCCAAGGAGTTCGAATCCGCCCACGAACGGCTGCTCTCACTCTCGGGCACCCTCCGGCAATGGCTCGCCCAAGAATCCGATCGGCCATCCCTCGAACGACGAACCTCCGAGCGCACGACGTCCGAAAAACCGTCCTCCGCCGAGTCCGTGTATTGGATCGAACGGACCGGGGCGCGGCGGGGGATTGACCGTGTGACCCTCGTCGCGGCGCCGATCAACGTCGGCAACGAACTCCGCGAAGCGCTGTTCCAAAACGACGAGATCCGTTCCGTCGTGATGACCAGCGCCACCTTGGCCACGGGAAACGACGACCGGTTTACCTTCTTCCGTTCCCGCATCGGTCTGACCGATGGCCTCTCCACCCGTGTCGGAAGCCCCTTCGACTACGCCCGCCAAGCCCGAGTCGTTGTCGTCGCCGATCTCCCCGACCCGTCCCAACAACGAGACCGTTTCGAACGGGCGCTCCCCGAACAGATCAAACGGTTCACCGCCGAGAGCGACGGGCACGCGTTCGTGCTGTTTACCAGCTACGACTTGCTGCGACGCTCGGCCACGGCACTCACGCGGTGGCTCGCCGAACGGGGCCTGCAACTTTATAGCCAAGCCGGCTCCCAAAACCGCACCCAACTCCTCGACGCGTTCCGGCGGAACCCACGCGGCGTGCTGTTCGGGACCGACAGCTTCTGGCAAGGCGTCGACGTCCCCGGCGACGCGCTCACCAACGTGATCATCACGAAACTCCCGTTCGCCGTCCCCGATCACCCGCTCCTCGAAGCGCGGCTCGAGGCGATCCGGGCCGGCGGCGGCAACCCGTTTTACGAATACCAATTGCCCGAAGCGGTGATCAAGTTCCGCCAGGGGTTCGGACGGCTGATCCGCACCGCTCGCGACGAAGGCGTCGTCGTGGTTCTCGACCCGCGGGTGCGAACCAAACCGTACGGACGGCTGTTCCTCGAATCGTTGCCACCGGTTCCGGTTCAAATCGTCTCGGCCGACCCGTCCGGTGACCCCGCGTCCGGCTTCGCCCGCCGCCGCTGAATCGCCGCCATTACCCAGCCGTGCAGCACCGCCAAGCCGACGACCGCGGCGAGCAGCTTCGCCGGAACGTCCCCGATCCGCACGTACCAGCTCGTCCGCGTCTCCTTCGCCGGACGAGCCAGCACCCATCCGTCGTCGTGAAATCCCAACCGCTCGACGACCCGTCCGTTGCTGTCGATCCACGCCGTCGGGCCGCCGTTCCCCGCCGACAAGTACGGCCGACGACACCCCACCGCGACAAGCTGCGCGCAGCGAAGGTGATGCGCGACGACCGACGTCCCGTCGAACCAGGCGTCGTTGGTGACGTTCACGATCGCGTCGGGTAGCTCCCCCGTTTCGTCCGCCAACAACCGGGCGAGCTGGTTCACCGCGACCCGCTCGACCGCCGACTCGATGCACACGTTCGGCGACAGCGTCAACTCGCCGACACGAAACCGCTCCGGACGTCGGCCGACCGCGATCCCCATCCCCGGCGGGATCAGCTCTCGCAAACCGGGGATCGAACCGACCAGCGGGATGTACTCGCCGAACATCACCAAGTGCGACTTCCCGTACCACCGCCCCAGTTCTCCCTCCGGCGACACCAACACGACACCGCTGTAGACCTCAGGGACCTCGGCGTAGCGGACGACCGCCGAACCGCCGATCACCCCCGGCGGCCCCGCGTCCCCGTTCGCCCCGGCGTCTCCATTCGCCCCGGCGTCTCCATTCACCCCGGCGTCTCCATTCACCCCGGCCAACGCCCGCTGCAAGTCCGTCGCGCGGCGGAGGAAGAACTGCTGGTTCTCTTCGACCAGCAACTGCAGATCCGCCGCGGAGTACCCGAGCGACTCGGCGACGTCCGTCCCGGCGACTAACTCGGTCCACGGCAACCCGCCGGTGAACATCGACTCCGGCCAGACCACGACGTCGACCCTCGAGTCCGACTCGCCCAACGCCGCCACGCTTTGCTCGGCGTACCGACGATAGATCTCGATCTCGCGTTCGCGGTCCTGAGCGTACTCGGTCTGTTCGTCACGCTGGATCAACGCCACGGTTCCGGTCGCCGGCCCCAGCGGTTGACTGAGCCGATACGTCCCGTACGCGAGCGTCGCCGAAACCAGCACGATCGCGGCAACTGCGGACAGGCCCAACTGTCGTCGCGCGGCTCGGTCCCGCTCGCGATCGGTTCGCCATCGCCACAACAAATACAGCGGGACGTTCGCGGCGGCGAGGACGAAGCTTACCCCGTAGCTCCCGAACAGGTCCGCGATCTGGATCATCGGCGGGACGTCCGCCATGGCGTGACCGAGCATCGCGGCCGAGATCCCCGTCAACGCATAGTTCCGAACGCACTCCCAACCCACCCACGACACCGGGACCGCGATCAGCAGCGGCACGCCCAAACCCAGCAGCCGCCGCGCCCCGGCGACGAACAGCGGCATGTAGATCCCCAAATAAGCCGCCAACGCGATCCAGGGCAAAAACATCAGCGGATGCGCGTGGCGGAGACCCTGCAGCGAGACCAGCCAATGCCCCATCGAGGCGACCCATAACACGACGTACGCCGACCGCGGCATCCGCCCCCGCTCGGCAACCAAGGCGAGCACCGGGACGAGCGCGACCCACGCGATCGGCCATGCCCCCAGCGGAGGCTGGGCCATCCACAGCATCGCCGCGGTACCGGCCGCATACCGGGCCCGGCGTCTCGAATCGGGATCTCCCTTCATAAAACAGAATCTCTTTTCACGAAACTCGCGTCGCAGCCTCTTCGCCGATTCGCCATTGCATCGGCTCGCCGAATTGTCGTACGGATCGGGTCGCCGAGGGAGCGAACGGGACGGAAAGGCAGTACGTAGCGGGCCGACGGCTTTGACGGAAGGCGAAACCGAGGGGATTCGAAAATGGAAAACGATGTCGCACGCTGGGACGCGGATTTGCACCACGACTCGGTGACCCGCCAAACCGAGACGCTCCGCGAAGTCGCGGCCCGCAAGAACGTCCGCGGGATCGCCGTGCGGTGCGTCGAGCTGGCCGGTAGCCACGACGACGAAGTCCGCCTCACCGCCGCCGACGCCCTCGAAACTTCGGTGTTGCCCCTCGCCGACGAGATCGCCCCCCTCGCGATGCTGCTCGACAACGCCGACGACGGCGAAGTCGCCTACTGGGCCGCCACGATGCTCGGCCGGCTCGGGCCGGTCGCGTCCGCGGCGACCCCGGAACTCGAACGATGTCTCCGCGAATCGCTCTACCTCCCGGCCCGCGAACGGGCCGCCTGGGCCATCAGCCGGATCGGTCCCAAGGCGGCCGCCGCGATGCCGACCCTCTGCGACGTCGCCTCCGGCTCGCCGCCACGGCTACAGCGACTCGCCCTCCAAGCGATCGACTCGGTCCGAGGTGCCGCGGCGTGAAGGCCCGAGAACGAAACCGGCTTATCGACAGACGCCGCCATTTTTGACGTCGACTACCCGCCCCAATCTGACGCCAACCACCGGAGGTCGAACTGGGGTTCCTGTTCGGCCGCCGCCGGAGGACCCGTTCGGTGCTGCGATACATCCCGATCGTCCGCTGGATCGGACCCCTCGTGACCGTCGGCGGATTCCTCGCCGTCGCGTTCCTCGTGCTCACCGGGCGGATCGACCTGACGTCGCTCGATCGGTATCGCGGAAGCGGCGGTGCGAGCGTCCCGGCGGTACGCCAGGTCAAACTGGAACAGCTCGGCGAGCGATCCGACCGCTCGATCCGGATCGCCAGCTTCCACGTGACCCGCTTCGACGAGGCGAAATCGGCCGACCCCGAAACGATGTCGTGGCTCGCGTCGATCGCGATGCAGTTCGACCTGGTCGCGATCCAAGGCGTCGTCGCCCCACCACCGGAATCGACCGCTGGTGAACGGCCGGCCGGACCGGTGCAGCGACTCGTCGAGCTGATCAACCGCTCCGGTGGCCGCTACCGAGCCGTCGTCAGCGAGCCGATCGGACGCGGCGACGAAGCCCTCGCCTACGCGTTCCTGTGGGACGACCAGCGAATCCGCTGGGACGCCGACTCGGCGTACGTCGTCCGTGACGACAACGACCGGATGCTTCGCGAACCGATGGTCGCCACGTTCCAGGCACGGACGGCCGCTAGCGACGGGCGACGCCCCTTCGCGTTCACGCTAGTCAACGTCCACACCGATCCCGAATCGGTCCGCGACCTCGCCTCCCCCGCCAACGAACTGAACGTCCTCGACGACGTCTTCCACCGTGTACGGGAATACGAATACCGACGCGCCCAGACGACCGACGTGATCCTGCTCGGCGAGCTCAACTCCCCCGCCGGCCGGCTCGGCGAACTCGGCCAAATCCCCTCACTCGTCGACGTCGGCTCACTCGCGAATGCGAACGTCCTGTTCGACGAACGGATGACCCGCGAAGCGACCGGTCGCGGTGGCGTCGTCGATCTCGCGGCCGAGTTGGATATCGACCCCGAAGTCGCGGCCCGGCTCAGCAACCAAAGCCCCGTCTGGGCCGAGTTCTCCGCCTACGCCGTCGACGAGCCGTCGCCCCGCTGATCTGGAAGACCAAACAGTCGAGTAGAGGAGGACCGCAGAAGCGGCCCTCCTCCCTCATCAAACCGGACGTGCGGATTTCCCGCATCCGGCTTACCGAAGGCGTTCCGTCGGAGAGCACACGTAGCCGGGGACATCGCCGCGGATCATCTGGAAGCCCAGTGAGTGATACAGATGATCGTAGAGACTGCGACCTCCCGGGGGACGACACCCACGTTGGCTTCGACGCCGCAAGTGAACACAGAGGCGACGATACGCGAAGTGAGTCACCGCGGCAAAGGACCGTCGGGGATGACCGTAGCCAAAATATTGACTCCAGCCGGCCAGCAGACGGTTGACATCGGAGACGATCAGCGGCGGGGATCCGAAAAGGGGAAGGGGGTAATAAGCTGAATTTACCCCTTTCCCCTTTTCTTAGCGGGGTGGCGGTGTCGTTCGATGCCGCCCTCTTCTTTTCGATGTTTCCGCAAAGCGAAAAACCTTTCGGGCACGATGCGCGAATCTTCCGACAGGATGTCGCCGCCCTGTTCAATCCGCCGGACCGAGGATTCCACTTCCCGCTGAACCAAAACAATCGAGATCAAGCTCGCTCAAAGTTCTGTGGTACTGTGCAGATTTACCGGCCCCATGCCGCCGCCCAGTCCCGGGTTTGTGCGGATCGCGGCGGTGATAAATTGTTTGGCTGATTTGACTGCGGCAACCAAGCCTTCGCCCCTTGCCAATCTTGCTGTGATGGCGGCTGACAGAACGCAGCCCGTCCCGTGCGTGTGCCGGGTGTCTACGCGCGGCGCACGAAGTAAGCATGTCTGGCCTTCCGTCCACAGCACATCCACCACGTCGCCGTCGAGATGTCCACCTTTGACGAGTACGTTCGCGACCCCAAATCGAGCGATGACCGCTGCTGCCTTTTCCATCGAACGCACGTCGGTGACTTCCATCGCGGCCAGCTTCGCGGCCTCGTGCAGATTCGGAGTCAAAAGAAACGCATTCGGCAAGAGCTTATGAGTGAACACGTCAACCGCATCATCCTCGATCAGCGCCGCGCCGTGTTTGCTGACCATCACCGGATCGACGATGAGCGGAAAAGGAAACGACTTCGCCCGTTCGGCGATCGCCTCGATAAGGGCGGCATTTCCGAGTGCCCCCGTTTTGGCTGCGTTGGGAGGAACATCAAGCAAGACCGCGTCGAGCTGTGCGAGGACAAAGTCACTATCCAGAAACTCAACCGCTGACACCGCCTGCGTGTTTTGCACGGTCAGCAGCGTGACTACGCTCGTCCCATAAACACCGTGTTGATGAAATGCCTTCAAATCAGCCTGTAGCCCAGCTCCGCCCGACGGATCAGAACCTGCAATCGTCAAAGCGACCGGCATCATTCCGAGTTGTCCAGGGGTGCCGAGAAGAACTCTAACTCGAACTGCATCGCACGCCGATAGGCATCCTGAACTGCTGGACTGTTCGATGCGACTTCATCCAGCAGCGATTCGAGTCGCACACAGAGCTCCCCGAATTCGTCCCCGGCGTAGGTCTTGATCCACCGTTCATAGGGATGCTCGGGTCGCAGCGAACTGGCGAGCTCCTGACCAAGATGTTGGTACACGCGCATGCAAGGCACCATCGCGGCGATGATCTCGGCGAGGCTCCCGTGCCAAGCAACTCGCAAAAGGTAATCAGTGTATTCCGTCGTCGCAGCGTAAGGTTCTACGGCCTCCAAGTCGATGCCAAGCGTCGCAGAGTAGCTTCCGTGCAATTCGAGTTCATCCAGTACGCCGGTCATCAACTCGTGGAAGACACGTGCCCGTTCGACGTCATCACACTTGGCGACTGCCAATGCGTACGCTTTGAGAAAAGTACGCAAGAAGAACGCATCCTGAGCGACATATCGCCGGAACGCGTTGCGGTCTAAAGTTCCATCGGCGAGCCCAAGCACAAACGGATGTTCGAGGAGTTTTCCTACAAGGCTCGCATTCTTGTTCCACAACAGATTGTGCAGCATCTTTGACGGGGTACCCTAATTTCAAAAAACGCCAAGCCGCCCAACAATCGTTCCGGCCGAATAAGGTAGATCCCCGCCAACACCGTTCAACGAACCGTCATGGAGGCTGTCACGACGCAACCGTCAAACGGTAGCTCGCGCCGCCAGGACGTGGAAACACGTTGTGAAATCCCACGCCCTGGCGAGCGTCGCTACGGAGGACGTTGGTTGAACGGCAATGCGTTTAACTCGTAGCCGGAAGCACAGGTTCTCTCCCCCAACCCCCGCCTTCGGCTTGCCATCAGACGAAAAACCTACGGACGATCCGCGAGCGGTGTTTTCTGTTCGGTGATCACTTCGCACTTTTCCGCCATTTCAGCGTTCAGCTCCAAGTAACTCGACCACTCTTCGGGCAGGTTGTCTTCGTGGAAGATGGCTTCGACCGGACACTCCGGCACACAGGCTTCGCAGTCGATGCACTCTTCCGGATGAATGTACAGCATCTTTTCGCCCTCGTAGAAACATTCCACCGGGCAGACCACTACACAGTCCGTGTAGCGGCAACCCGAACACGGCTGGGCAACGACATGCGTCATCTCCACTCTCCTTTATTTGCTGGGGGACCCATCACACTTCCGTCAAAGCTCGCTCGGCCAGCAGGACCGATTCCAAATGTTGTCGTACGGCGGGAATTTCGACTCCCTGCACGACGTCGTTGGCAAAGGCGTAGATCAAGATCTTCCGCGCTCGCTCGGCGGGGATTCCTCGCGCCCGCAAGTAGTACATCCCCGCCTCGTCCAGTTCACCGATCGTCGCACCGTGCGTACATCGCACGTCATCGGCGTAGATTTCCAATTGCGGCTTCGTGTCCACGACCGCGTCATCGGACAACAACAACGCCTGATTACTTTGCTTGGCGTCCGTTTTTTGCGCGTCCGGATGGACGAAGATCTTTCCGTTGAACACGCCCCTCGCCTGGTCATCCAGAATGCCTTTGTAGAGTTCGTAGCTGTTGCAATGCGGGCTGGCGTGATCGATCCGCGTACGACAATCCATCAACTGATCGCCCGTCGGTATGTACAACCCGTTGAGCGTCGTTTCAATCTGCTCGCCCTCCAGTCGACAGTTCAACTCGTTGCGAGCCAGCGATGCACCGGTGGAGAAGTAATGCGAGCGGAAGTTGCTACCGGTCCGTTGGGCGACGCCGGTCAGCGCGATGTGTAACGCGCCGACTTGCTCATGCTGGAGCTTGTGATGATCGAGGTCCGCACTTTCGTCGAGCGAAACTTGCGTGACCGCGTTGGTGAAATAAGCATCGCCTTGGCCCAAGTAGCTTTCAATCACTTGGGCCTTACCGTGCTTGCCAACCCGAATCAAGTTGCGTGGATGCGAAACGGTGGGCCCGTCTCCGATCGACAGAAACACGAGGTGAACGGGCCGATCCAAGACGACACCGTCGGGAACGTCGACCACCGCCCCATCGTCGATGAAGGCCGTGTTGAGCGCGGCGAACGGGGTATCGTCGAAGTCGACGTCGCGCTCGAGTTGCGTCCGAACGCTGCCCGCCTGCTCGTTGCCCGGCCGATCGTCGATCGCGCCAGCTAAGGTTTCGATCACGACGCCGGCGGGTACGTCATGGTGCCGCGACCACCGGTCGCAATAGCGACCGTTGAGGAACACCAAACGATGGAATTCCTCGTCCAGCGTGGCTTGCCCGAGCAGTGCGTTGACCTCACGATGAGCCGTTTCGACTTCGGCGTCCGCGAGCGAAGCCAACGCGTAGGGACGTTTCGCCAACGGCTCGACATTGGTGAACCGCCAATCTTCAAGCCGCTTGGTCGGCAGCCCAAGACGCGTGAAAGCTTCGAATCCCGATTGCCGCAGTTCGATCAGCCATGCAGGCGAGGCTCGCCGCTGCACCGCGGCGTGTTGTTCTTGATACGTTTCGTTTTCGGTGGCAATCATGGGTTGTTCGTCGCAGAAAGTTGAAATGATTCTAAATGTCTATGACGAGGTCGCGGCAAGCTCTTGCAGAAACCCGTATCCCTTGTCTTCGAGCTCCAACGCCAACGATTTGTCGCCTGAACGGACGACCCTGCCGCCGGCCAGCACATGAACTTTGTCCGGCACGATGTGATCGAGCAAACGTTGATAGTGCGTCACGACGATCGTCGCCCGCTCGGGGCTTCGCAGTGCGTTGACGCCATCGGCAACCACCTTCAGCGCGTCGATGTCCAAGCCGGAGTCGGTTTCGTCGAGCACCGCCAGTTTGGGTTGCAGCATCGCCATCTGGAGAATCTCGTTGCGTTTCTTTTCGCCGCCGGAGAAGCCTTCGTTGACCGACCGGTCCATCATGCTTTTGTCCATCCCGAGTCGACTCAGGTTCTCTTTGAGCAATTCGAGGAACTCCGTCCGCTTGATTGGCGATTCGCCGCGGTACTCGCGAATGGAGTTCATGGCCGTTCGCAGGAAGTACTTGTTGCTGACGCCAGGAATCTCGACGGGGTACTGGTACGCCATGAAAACGCCCTCGCCGGCCCGCTCTTCGATCTCCATGTCCAGCAAGTCTTTGCCCTCGTAGATGATCTCGCCTTGGGTGACCTCGTAGTCATCTCGACCGGCAATCACGTGTGCCAGCGTGCTCTTGCCAGAGCCGTTGGGCCCCATGATCGCGTGGACCTCGCCGGCGCCAACTTGCAAGTCGATGCCTCGAAGGATTTCGGTATCCGCCGTGCGGGCGTGCAGGTTTCTGATGTCAAGCATGGTTGTTTCGGTCGGTTGTGCTGGTTGAATTATGAACGGGATCGAGGGGCGCTAGCCGACGCTGCCTTCAAGGCTGACGCTGAGCAGCTTTCTTGCCTCCACGGCAAACTCCATCGGCAGCACCTCGTAGACCTCTTTGCAAAAGCCGTTGACGATCATGTTGACCGCGTCTTCGGTCGATAGCCCGCGTTGCCGAAGGTAGTAAATTTGGTCCTCGCCCACCTTGGACGTTGACGCTTCGTGTTCCACTTTCGCGGTCGTGTTCCGCACTTCGATGTATGGGAACGTGTGAGCGCCACAGCGGTCGCCGATCAATAGCGAATCGCACTGCGAAAAGTTACGCGCGTTCCGCGCACCTTTCATCATCTTCACTGCACCGCGATAACTGTTCTGGCCCACGCCCGCCGAGATCCCTTTGGAGATGATCGTGCTCTTGGTGTTCTCGCCGATGTGAATCATCTTCGTGCCCGTGTCGGCTTGCTGATGATTGGCGGTCACGGCGACCGAGTAGAATTCGCCGACCGAGTGATCGCCCTGCAAAATCACACTAGGATATTTCCAAGTGATCGCCGAACCCGTCTCCACCTGTGTCCATGAAATTTTCGAGTTCTCGCCGCGACAGGCACCACGCTTGGTGACAAAGTTGTAGATGCCCCCTTTGCCTTCGGCGTCACCCGGATACCAGTTTTGGACCGTGGAATATTTAATCTCCGCGTCGTCCAGGGCGACCAATTCGACGACGGCGGCATGCAACTGATGCTCATCGCGTTTCGGTGCCGTGCAGCCTTCCAGGTAGCTCACGTAGGCGCCCTCTTCGGCGACGATCAACGTTCGCTCGAATTGACCCGTGTTCTGGGCGTTGATGCGGAAGTAAGTCGACAACTCCAGCGGACAACGCACGCCCTTGGGGATGTAGCAAAACGAACCGTCACTGAAGACTGCCGAATTGAGCGACGCGAAAAAATTGTCCGAGTGGGGCACCACCGAACCGAGATACTTCTTTACCAACTCGGGATGATCGCGAACCGCTTCGGAGAACGGACAAAAGATCACGCCGTGCTTTTCCAAAGTTTCGCGGTAAGTGGTCGCGATCGAAACGCTATCGAAAACCGCATCCACCGCCACGCCGGCCAAGGCTTTCTGCTCTTCCAACGGGATGCCGAGCTTCTCATACGTCTCCAACAGAGCCGGATCGACTTCATCGAGGCTGTTGAGCTTCGGCCTTTCCTTGGGCGCGGAATAGTAAACAGACGCCTGATAGTCGATTGGCGGGTAGTGAACGTTCTGCCAATCCGGCTCTTCCAGCGTCGACCAGTGGCGATAAGCTTTCAACCGCCACTCGAGCAACCACTCGGGCTCGTTCTTTTTGCCGGAGATCAATCGCACGACGTCTTCGCTCAAGCCCGGGGCGATCGCGTCCGCTTCGATGTCGGTCACGAAACCGTGCTCGTATTCGCGACGGGCGAACTTTTCGAGCAGTGCGTTTTCAGATGTCATTCAGGGTCACCTTCAGGGAGTCAAGGGTGGGCCTCGACGAGACGCCGTGCTTACGCCGAGAACGAACTGCCGCAGCCGCATGATTTCGTGGCGTTCGGATTGTTGAAAACGAATCCGCGTGCTTCGAGGCTCTCGTGATAGTCCAGCTGCGTGCCGTCGAGATACAACGCGCTCTTCTTATCGACCGCCACACGAACACCATCGACCTCGGTCAACATGTCCGTCTCTTCGCGGACGTTCTCGTCGAACGCCAGCGTGTACTCAAAGCCGCTGCACCCGCCACCGGCGACGCCGATTCGCAGAGCCACCGCGTCGGGCAACTGCTGTTCGGTGATCACTCTCTTCAGTTCCTTGACCGCTGTCTCGGTCAGCTTGATTGCCATCGCGTTGGCCTTTCGGGAAACGGGTCATGAATCGCGTGTCAGCGGATCGCGTGTCAGCGGACAGCAAACACATGGAGCATATTTTGTGCCAACCGCAGAGATCTATCCGGCCACCACTCGTAAACTCTTTACTGGCAACCGCTTAAGATCGGTTTCCGGCCGCAACCCCGGCATCGCCGGAGCAACGGCATATCGTCATTTCCGGTGGCGAAAGGGCGAAGCTTCGTGTACGGTCTCCATCGGGTAGTGCATTTTTAACGGGAAAACTCCCACACAAACACCCTCTCCTCGGGCGGTTTGTCGCTATTTCGTCATCTGACGTCATCTGGTGGAATTGTCATGGATAATGGCCCAGACCGTTACGAGCGGCTCGTCGAGCGAATGCTCGAACAAATCAACCTGGGGCAAAGCCTCGACGAGCTCCTGGACTCCGTCTACGACCAATTGCACGGCATCGTGCCTTACAACCGAATTGCCGTTGCACTCCTCGAACAGCCCCACAATCTGCTGCGGCTGATCTCCTGTCGCAGCGACGGCGACGTCGTGTTGAAAGTCGGCTATGCGGCCCGCGTTGCTAGCTCGTCGCTCGCCCCGCTGCTCGAAACGGGGCAACCGCGAATCATCGACGATCTGCAAGAGTACCTGCTCGAGAAACCGAATTCGGCATCGACGGCGCTCATCGAGCGAGAAGGCATGCGGTCCAGCTTGACGCTCCCCCTGCTGGCCGATGCCAAGCCGATCGGCGTGATCTTTTTCTCCAGCCGTGCGACCAACACGTATACCGAATCGCACGCCTCGCTCCTGAAGCGTTTGGCCGGTCACATCGCGATCAGCCTGGAACGCAATCGTCTCGTCAGCGAACTGCAACGCGCCAATCAAGAGCTTGCCGAAGCGAACGCCGCCAAAGACAAGTTTGTCGAAACGCTGCAACAGGAAGTTGACAAACAGACTCACCAACTCCGAGAGTCGGAAAGTCGCTATCGGTCGCTCGTGAAGCTGGGACAAATCGTCAACTCGAGTCTCGATCGACGGGAGGTCTTCGAGCACGCCGCCGAACAAATTCACAAACTACTTGATTGTGATCGGGTGAGCCTGATTTTGAGTTCCGTTGATGGGCAATCGCGGCACGGTTTCGCAATCGAGTTCAAATTGGGCCGGCGCGAGTGGGTCGAGATTGCTTCCCGGCCGTTACCCGATTCGGCCTTCGACTGGGTCCGACAGCATCGGCAGCCTTTGGTCGTTCGCAGCTTAAAGGACTCGCATCCGTTCCCCGAACACCAACGGTTGCTGGAAACGGGATATGCGTCGGTCGTGTACCTGCCGCTGATGTCCCGCGAGCAGCATGTGGGGCTGCTGGGGATCGCATCGCGGCGCGACGACCAGAATGACGATTGGGATTTACAACTGTTGGATGAGATCGGTTCGCAGCTTTCCGTGGCTTTGGACAATGCCGACGCGTACGGCGAAATCGATCGGCTGAAGGAAGAACTGCAACAACAAAACGTCTACTTGCGAGACGAACTGCATACCGAACATGATTTTGAAAACATCATTGGCGAGAGTGGTGCGATGCGACAGTTGCGAGTCGCGATCGAGCAAGTCGCGCTGACCGATGCCACCGTGTTGATCCTGGGTGAAACGGGCACCGGGAAGGAGTTGATTGCACGAGCGATTCACGACGCCAGTGCCCGCCGAAAGAACCTATTGGTCAAGGTGAATTGTGCGGCGTTAGCACCCAACCTGATCGCTAGCGAGTTGTTTGGTCATGAGGCGGGCGCTTTCACCGGCGCGACGGAGCGCCGCCTCGGTCGCTTCGAGCTTTCGCATCACGGCAGCATTTTCCTGGACGAAATCTCCGAAGTCCCTGCCGAAACCCAGGTGATGTTGCTGCGTGTCTTGCAAGAACGTCTCATTGACCGTGTTGGCGGTAGCGAACCGATTGAGGTGGACACGCGAATCATCGCCGCCACCAACCGAGACTTGAAAAGTTATTCGGAGGCGGGGCATTTTCGCGAGGACTTATTTTACCGGCTGCACGTTTTTCCGATCCACGTTCCGCCACTGCGGGAACGCCGCGAGGACATCCCGGCGTTATTGAATCATTTCATCGGGCGTTTCTCGGTCCGCATGAACAAGACGATCAACCGCGTCGATCGGCGTGCGATGGATGCGCTGATGCAGTACGATTGGCCCGGCAACGTCCGCGAACTCGAAAATGTCATTGAGCGATCCATGATCGTCAGCCAGGGCGATACCCTCGCGATTGACCCAACATGGCTACCAGGCAAATTCGAGCAAGGCGATCGTGCCGCAGGCAGCTTCGGGCAGCACAACGACCTCAACCTTTCGTTGGCCGAGGTCGAACGTCAAACGATTCTCGACGCACTGAATCGATGCCACGGAAAGGTCTATGGAGCAGACGGGGCGGCCGCAGCGCTCAAGGTCAAACCGACGACCCTGTACAGCAAAATGAGCAAGCACAAAATTAAGGGCAGCCGGCAACACAAGGCGACGTAGGCCGAAGTCCGGGTCCGTCCGGGTCCGTCTTGGGCAGGTATGCCCGTCGGATGGATTTCTGGAAGAATCACTCCCGGATCCAAAGTGTCATGCGAACGTCTACATCGCCGCGCGACATCGATGCCTCGTCATCGACGGCCGGACGGGAGAGATCGGCGAAGAAAGGATCGT
>JAWLFY010000077.1:0-22076 GCA_041685355.1 Pirellulaceae bacterium
CGATCCTCTCGAATCACTGTTTCAAGTGTCACGGGCCCGACGAAGCGACACGGGAAGCCGGGCTCCGGCTCGATACCGCCGAAGGGGCGACCGAAGACTTCGGCGGGTACCAACCGATCGTGCCGCATGACGCGGAATCGAGCGAGGTGGTCGCGCGTCTGACGAGCGACGACGAATTCCTGCGGATGCCCCCTGCCGGTAGCGGACTCGAATTGTCCGACGCCCAGATTCGACTGTTGACCCAATGGATCGACGCCGGAGCCCAGTACGATCTCCACTGGTCGTTCAACCCGATCGTCCCCTCGGGCCCTCGATCGATCGACGCCCGGATCGACCGAAAACTCCGATCGCTGGGGCTCCAGCGATCGCCGCGGGCCGAACGCACGACCCAAATTCGACGGCTCTACCTCGACTTGCTCGGTGTCGCGCCGACGCCCGAGTCGGTCACCCGGTTTGTCACCGACCGGTCCCCCGACGCCTATCGCCGACTTGTCGATCGCTTGCTCGCCGACCCGCGGTTCGGGGAAAAATGGGGCCGCCATTGGCTCGACCAGGCTCGCTATGCCGACACCCATGGCTACACGATCGATTCCCCTCGGACGATGTGGCCCTACCGCGATTGGGTCATCGACGCGGTCAACGAAGATAAGCCGTTCGACCGATTCACGATCGAGCAACTCGCCGGCGACCTGCTGCCCGAGCCGACCCTCGCCCAACAGGTCGCGACGGGGTTTCATCGCAACACGTTGATCAATCAGGAAGGCGGCACCGACAAGGAACAGTTCCGAAACGAGGTGGCGGTCGATCGGGTCAACACCACCGGGGCGGTCTGGATGGGAATGACCGTCGGGTGCGCCCAATGCCACACGCACAAGTTCGACCCGCTGACGCACCGCGAGTACTTCCAACTGTTCGCGTTCTTTAACCAAGCCGTCGACGCGAACGGGGTCGCGCCGACGGTCCCCGTCCCGACGCCCGACCAACAACGCCAACTCGAACAATCGAAACAAAGGCTCGACGAAGCCAAAGCGGCACTCCGCAGGTACGAGCGAAGCCGGTCCGAGTCGGCCGCCGCCGGAGAGCAAGGATCGGAAGCGAGCGAGTCGCCCACCAAAGAGCCTTGGACCGACGCCGTCCGCTGGGTGTTCCCCGACGAAATCGCCGTCGAATCGGACGCGGGGGCCTCCTTCGAACGGCTCGACGACGGGTCGTGGCTTGCCCAAGGCGAGAACGGGAAACGTGACGCGTACCGCGTTTCGTTCCGACTGCCGGTCGACCGCGTTACCGGGTTGCGGCTGGAAACGTTGACCCACCCGTCGTTGCCACGCGACGGCCCAGGCCGCGCATCGAACGGGAATTTTGTGCTCAACGAAATCGAGTTGACGGTCGACGGCAAACCGGTGAAATGGGTCCACGCGACCGCCGATCACTCGCAACCGAACTACGGCGTCACCGCCGCCATCGACGGCGACGGTTCCACCGGATGGGCGATCAACGGCGGATCGAAGCTGAACACCGATCGGGTCGCCCTGTTCGTCAACGAACCGATCGAACGAAACGCGGACGACGACCGGGCGGCAACCGTCACGATGACTTTCGGTAACCGGCCCGCGAGGTACAACATCGGCCGCTTCCGCCTCGCGGTCACCGACGTCCCGCCGTCACGACTCGGCGTCCCCGACCCCAAGCGGCTTGCGTTGGAGGCGACGCGGGATCGGGCCCAGAAAGCATGGGACCGGGTACGGAAATCGATCCCCAACACGATGGTGATGCGAGACGTCGAAACGCCACGTGAGTCGTTCGTCCACATCCGCGGCGACTTTCTCCGCCACGGGAAATCGGTCTCGCCCGGCACCCCCGCCGTGTTGCCACCGCTCGATCAGCGGCAAACTTCCGGGGATGACCAACAAGACGCCGACGGGACACAACCGCCGACGCGGCTCGACTTGGCCCGATGGCTCGTCGACCCCGATCACCCGCTGACGGCGCGAGTCACCGTCAACCGCATCTGGATGCGTCTGTTCGGACGAGGCTTGGTCGAGACCGAAAACGATTTCGGGCTGCAGGGAACCACGCCGACCCATCCGGGCCTGCTCGATCGGCTCGCCGGAGATTGGATCGAAGGGGGCTGGTCGAGAAAACGGCTGATCCGCCAGATCGTGTTGTCGGAAACCTATCGGCAATCGTCTCGATCGAATCCCGAAAGCGAAGCCGTCGACCCGCTGAATCAATATTTGTCCCGTCAGTCGCGGATCCGGGTCGACGCCGAAATCGTTCGCGACGTGGCGTTGTCCACAAGCGGGTTGATCGACCGTACGATCGGCGGGCCGAGCGTCTACCCGCCACAGCCCGACGGCGTCTACGCGTTCACCCAACGGGGCGCGTCGTGGCCCGAAAGCGACGGGGGCAACCGCTATCGACGTGGCATGTACACGTTCTTCATGCGAAGCGCCCCGCACCCGATGTTGACCACGTTCGACTCCCCTTCGTTCAACACCACGTGCACCCGTCGCGTCCGCTCCAATACGCCGCTGCAATCGCTGACGATGGCCAACGACCTCGCGATGGTCGAGGCCGCTCAAGCCATGGCGTCAAGGTTGCTCCGCGAGTCCGGGCCCAACGCCGACGACCGAGACCTCGTCACCCGGGCGTTCCGGATCGCGTTCTCGCGGCATCCCGACAAGCAAGAACTCGAGGAGCTGACCGGTTTTCTCGAAAGACAACGCCGAGCCTTCGCCGACGCCCCGGACCAAGCGGCCAGATTCGCCGGCGTCGCGACCGACGACCCCGACGTCGAACACGACAACCGCGAGGATCACGCCAACGCGGTGGGTGACGCCAGCGGGGAAGGGCACGAGACGAATGCCCGGGTTTCGTTGGAATATTGGGGCTCCGTGACAAACCGGGCCGCCGTGACGATGCTTGCCCGCGTCCTGATGAACGTGGACGAATTCATTACGCGAGAGTGACCAAATGACTGACGATACCCTGCCGACCGCGGACGAACTGCTCCGCCGATCGACCCGTCGCGAACTGTTCCAACGGTTGGGGGTCGGCATCGGCTCGGCGGCGCTCGCGACGATGTTGCACAACGACGCCGCGATCGCGGCGCGTTCCGCCGACGACCCGATGGCCCCGCGACCGACGCACCATCCGCCGAAAGCGAAGTCGATCATCTTCCTCTTCATGGCGGGCGGCCCCAGCCAACTGGATCTGTTCAACGACAAGCCGAAACTCCGCGAGCATCACGGCGAACCGCCGCCACCAAGTTTCATGGAAGGGAAGCGGTTCGCGTTCCTGAAAGGGACCGAGTCGTTGCTCGGGAGCCCCCGCAAGTTCCGCCGCTACGGCGAGTGTGGCCAGGAGATCAGCGATCTGCTGCCCCATCACGCCGACATCGTCGATGACGTGTGTTGGCTTCACGGAATGCAGTCCGACGTCTTCAACCACGGACCGGCGAAACTGTTCGTCAACAGCGGCTCCCCGCAACCGGGGCGACCGAGCATGGGGTCGTGGCTGACCTACGGCATCGGAAGCGAGTCGGAAAATCTGCCCGGGTTCGTCGTCTTGCAGTCCGGACCCCGCGGGCCACGCGGGGGCTCGGCGCTATGGTCCAGCGGGTTCCTGCCGACGACCTACCAAGGCGTCCCGTTTCGCAGCGGTCCGGAACCGATCCTGAACCTCGCCAGCCCCGACGGCGCGGACCGCAAACGTGAACGCGATTTCGTCGACACGGTCGCGTCACTGAACCGCCATCGGTACGAATCGGTCGGCGACGCCGAAATCGAAACCCGCATCGCCGCCTACGAAATGGCCTACTCGATGCAAACCAGCGCCCCCGAGCTGATGGATCTTTCCGACGAAAGCCAAGCCACGCTCGACGCCTACGGGGCAACTCCGGGCAAGGCATCCTACGCGAACAACTGCGTGCTCGCCCGACGGTTGGTCGAACGGGGCGTCCGCTTCGTGCAGCTCTATCACACCAACTGGGACCACCACGGCGGCCCGACGGAAAACCTGGAAGAACACCTGCCGTCGATCTGCCGGGAAGTCGATCAGCCGAGCGTCGCGCTGCTCAAGGACCTCAAGGACCGCGGACTGCTGGAAGACACGATCGTCGTTTGGGGAGGCGAGTTCGGACGTACCCCGATGGGCGAAGTCCGCGAGCGGACCGGACGCGACCATCACATCGACGCCTACAGCATGTGGGTCGCCGGAGGCGGCTTCCGATCCGGGATGATTCACGGCGCGACCGACGAATTCGGCTTGGGCGTGACCGAGAATCCGAAGCACGTCCACGACCTGCAGGCGACGCTACTCCACCTGATGGGGCTCGACCACGAGCGTTTGACCTACCGCTTCCAAGGTCGCGACTTCCGCCTCACCGACGTCCATGGCCACGTCTTGCATGACCTGATCGCGTAACGCGTCCTCGACTCCCGCCGCCACCTCTAGCGGAACGGCTCGAGCCGTCCGGTCCCGTTGCTTAGCAGCCACCTCTAGCGGAACGGCGCAAGCCGCCCGGTCTCTCCCTGACCGCCGCTTCAGCCGCCCGCCGCCGGAACCTCCAACGTGTCGCGGCCGACCCAGGGACGCAACACTTTCGGGACGTTGACGCTGCCGTCGGCCCGTTGATGGTTTTCGACGACCGCGATCATCGCCCGGCCTGTCGCGACAGCCGTCCCGTTCAGCGTGTGGACGAACTCGGTTCCCTTTTGGCCGGGACGACGAAACCGGACGTTCAACCGGCGGGCTTGAAAGTCGGTGCAATTACTCGTGCTGGTGACCTCGCCCCACTCTCCCGATTCACCTCGGCCCGGCATCCACGCCTCCAAGTCGTACTTGCGGTAAGCCGGTCCCCCGAGATCACCGCTGGCGGTGTCGATCACCCGGTACGGAACCTCCAACGCGTCAAACATCTCGCACTCGAGTTCCCGCATCCGCTCGTGGACCGATTCGCTCGTGTCCGGCTGCGTGAACGCGAACATTTCGACCTTCGTGAACTGGTGCACGCGGTACAGCCCCTTCGACGCCCGCCCCGCCGCACCCGCTTCGGTGCGGAAACAGTGGCTCAGCCCGCACAGCAAGATCGGCAACTGCTCGAGATCCACCGTCTGGCCCGCCAACATCCCGCCGAGCGTGATTTCGGCGGTGGCGACGAGGTTCAACTCACTGTTCTCAATGCTGTAGATCTGCGTCTCGGGGCCGCGTGGCTGAAACCCGGTCCCCTGCAACACGCTGGTCAACGCCAAGTCAGGCGTGGAAACAGGGGTGAACCCGCGGTCGGCCAGAAACCCGATCGCGAACTGTTGCAGCGCCAGATCAAGCCGCACCGCGTCGTTCTTCAAAAAGTAGAACCCGGAGCCGGCGACCCGTGCCCCGGCTTCGAAATCGAACCAGTCATGTAACTCGCTGAGCGCAAGGTGATCGCGGGCAGGAAAATCGAACCGGGGAACTGCGACCTTCCCCCGCGACAACTCGACCGCGTCCTCTTCGCCGCCGATCGGAACGTCGTCATGGGTCAGGTTCGGGATCGTCGACTGGATCGCGACGATCTTCGCCTCCAATTCGTCGTGTTCGGCCTGCGCCGCGTCTTTCTGCTCGCGGAGCTCACGCCCCAACGCGATCACTCGCTCTCGCTCTGCCGGGTCCTTGATCTTGCCAACCCCCTTGCTCGTCTCGTTCGCCTGGCGGTTCAGTTCCTGGACCCGATGCAGCGTTTGCAGACGCCGCTCCTCCAACGCGACCAGCGCGTCGATGTCACAGGTGACGCCGCGACGCCGGGCGTTTTCCGCCACCATCTGCGGAGACTGGAGGATCGTTTTTCGGTCGAGCATGACGTCGAGAGACTTCGGTTCGTGGGGAAAGGGTGGACGGGGGAAGGCGTTGCTCAGCGCGACAGCGCCGTTGCGTGACGAAGCACCGGGGATACAAGCACGAACCGCGAGCGAGTGTGCGTGGCGCTGTGCGGTTAGGTCAAGTTGCCGATCTCATCCCACAACGACGCCGACGCTTCGATCCCGCGGAAAAAATCGGCGATTCGAAACTTTTCGTTGGGACTGTGCGTGTTGTCGTCGGATAGCCCCCAACCGAGCAACAAACAATCGCAGCCGAGAACTTCTTGGAACCGGGTGACGATCGGGATCGATCCCCCTTCGCGGATCAACACCGGTCGACGACCGAACGCCGATTCGATCGCCTTGGATGCGGCCCGAACGAACCGACTCTCGGTATCGGCGAGCATCCCCGGGGCGCCGTGGTCCGGGGTCAATTCCCATCGGATCCCCGCCGGGGCGTGCCGCGATAAATGATCGCGAACCCGCTCGGTCAGCGACTTCGGGTCTTGGTCGGGAACCAGCCGGAAGCTGAACTTGGCCGACGCGGTGGCCGGGATGATCGTCTTGACGCCCTCGCCCTGGTGACCCGACGTCAACCCGTTGATGTCGAACGTCGGCCGCGCCCACCGACGCTCGTCCGTCGTGTACCCCCGCTCGCCGAATAAATCGTCCACGCCGATCGACGACGCGAACGCTCGGTCGTCCTGCGGCAACGCCCGCCACCGCTCCCGTTCGCCGGGATCGAGATCCCGCACGTCGTCGTAAAACCCGTCGATCTGAATTCGCCCCTCGGAATCGACCAGCGACGACAACAGATGACACAACGCGACCGCCGGGTTCATCACCGCCCCGCCGAACGAGCCGGAATGCAGGTCTTGTCGCGGGCCACGAACCTGCAACTCGTAGGTGGCGATCCCCCGAAGCCCATAAGTGATCGCGGGTTGTTCTTCCCCGTACTGGCTGCTGTCGCTGATCACGACGCAGTCACACGCCAACTTGTCGCGAAGCTCGGGCAACCTCCGTTCCAGGTTGACGCTGCCCACCTCCTCTTCCCCTTCGATCAAAAACTTGACCTGCAATGGCAACGACTCCCCGCGACCGAGCCGCTCGCACACGCTTTGGATATGCGTCAACACTTGGCCCTTGTCATCGGTCGCGCCCCGGGCATACAGGTTCCCGTCACGCTCGGTCGGCTCGAACGGGCCGCTGGCCCATTCGTCGAGCGGTTCGACCGGTTGGACGTCGTAATGCCCGTAAACGAGCACCACCGGGGCGCCCGCCACCGCAGCGGTCTCGGCGTACACCATCGGGTGACCGTCGGTCGGGATTTCCTCGACCGATAACCCCGCCCCGCGGAACTTCTCCGCGACCCACCGCGCGGCAGCCTCGACGTCCCCCTTCCGCGCTTTCTCGCTGCTGACACTCGGGATCCGAAGCCACTCGATCAGCTCGCCGAGGTACCGGGATTGCGCGTCGGTTCGCGTCGTGTCGGTTGGCGAAGGGGAATCGGTCGTCGTCCCCGAGCCCGTGCTGCTGCGTGATGCCATCGTCTCGTCCATTACGGGAAAACCGTGGAGCCCCTTTTTTCCCGACCGGAACCCCTTGTGCGTCGCGGCCCGATCGGTCGTACAATATATCGAGATCGTCGCGGGCGAGAACGGCGGTGGCAACCGGCCACCCGCGGTACTCGTCGTGAACCTCGACTTCGTGCGGCGCGGAGGATTCGAATCATGGGCAGATTCGAATGACGGGAAGATGGAATCGATCGGATTGATGGGACCGAGGAGCCGGGTCGAAGGAGTTTCGAACAGCGATGGCCGATGCACGCACGATGGTCGCCGAACCTGAAACGGCGCCCGCCGATCCCGCGAAGGAAGTTCGCGGGGAAACCAAACAAAAGAAACAGCCCCGTTACCACGTGATCCTGTGGGACGACTCCGATCACAGCTACGAATACGTCGTGCTGATGATGAAGCGGCTGTTCCGCCACCCGATCGAAATCGGGTACCAAATCGCGAAACAGGTCGATCACACCGGCCGCGCGGTCTGCCTGACCACAACCCTCGAGCACGCCGAACTGAAGCGGGACCAGATCCACGCTTTCGGCAAGGACGAGCTCGTCTCCGGGTGTCGGGGAAGCATGAGCTCGTCGATCGAACCGGCGCCGAACTGAGCGCCCCGGGCTGAAATAGGAAGTGCGACGATGCCCGCCAAGCTTCGCGTCACCACGCTCGGTTGCAAGGTCAACCAGTACGAGACGGAACTCGTTCGCCAAGGCTTGCAACGCGCCGGCTACCACGACTGCGTCGACGACGAACCGGCCGACCTCTGCGTGGTGAATACCTGCACCGTCACCAACGAAGGGGACGCGAAAAGCCGCCAAATCATCCGGCGGATGGCCCGCAACAACCCGGACGCCCGAATCGTCGTGATGGGCTGCTACGCGACACGAGCCCCCGACGAGGTCGCGGGACTCCCCGGCGTCTCGGAAGTCCTCACCGACAAACGAGAACTCCCCGACCTGATGTCGCGATTCGGAGTCCTCGACGTCCCCACCGGCCTCTCCGGGTTCTCGGGGCGTCATCGGGCCTACGTCAAAGTCCAAGACGGCTGCCTGCTCCGCTGCAGCTACTGCATCATCCCGATGGTCCGGCCCAAACTCGCTAGCCGTCCCCTCGCCGAGATCGTCGACGAGGTCGCCAGACTCGCCGACGTCGGACACCGCGAAGTCGTCCTCACCGGAATCCACTTAGGGCACTACGGAGTCGACTGGAACCGGAACCGACCCCGCGAAAACTGGACCCGCCTCGCCCATCTGCTCCGCGAACTCTGCCGCTTGCCGGCGTCGTTCCGCATCCGGCTTAGCAGTATCGAGGCGACCGAGGTCACCCGAGAGTTGATCGGTGTGATGGCCGACCACGCCGACCGAATCGTCCCCCACCTGCACCTCTGCCTGCAAAGTGGTAGCGACTCGGTGCTCCGACGGATGCGGCGACGCTGGGGGACGCGGATGTTTCTCGACCGTTGCCGACTGCTCCGCGATGCCCTCGACCGTCCCGCCTTGACGACCGACGTGATCGCGGGGTTCCCAGGCGAAACCGAATCGGAATTCGAACAAACGCTCGAAACGTGCCGCGCCGCCGGGTTCTCGAAAATTCACGCGTTCCCGTTCAGCGCCCGACGCGGAACCCCCGCCGCCAACATGCCCGACCAAATCCCCAAGGCGGTACGCGGCGAACGCGTCGAACGACTCGGGCTCCTCGAAACCGAACTGCGGGCCGAGTACTTCCGATCCCTCGTCGGACATCGGCTGCAACTGCTGGTCGAAACCATGGACCCAACCCTCAGCGGTACCACCTGCCGCTACGCCCCCGCGGAACAGGAACCGGAGCCGATCGCTCCGTCGACCCGTTCGGTCACTCCCGGATCGCTCGTCGATCTGCATGTCTCCCGAACCGACGGGGACAAACTGTTCGGCTCCATCACCCCGACGAACTGAGGCACTGAACGCCCGCGACAAACGATCGGTCACGCCTCCCACGACGCCATCCGCTCCGACAATTCCCGCAACCGCGGGCGGTTCTTCTCAAGCGTCATCAGCCCCGCCAGCAGAATCAGCCCCAGCGTGATCCCGAACGCCCACCACGGCCAAGTCTGGTCGATCGCCTGCTGCGCGTGCCACACCATGCTCGTCACCCCGACGAACACGAACGCCGAACCGAGATACAAAAACGGCTTGACCCGCAACACGACCCCCGCCGACATCCCGACCAACGCCAGCAGAATCAACACGATCGGGCCCGCCAAGGTTTCTCCGACATCCGCGATCAACATGTCCGCCGTGCTGCTGATGTAAATCACCAACATCGCGGCGTACCGAATCGCCGACGCCGATGCCGGAGTCAACCGATCCCGATACAGATGGGTCACAACCAACACACACGCCGCCGGCGGAATCAGCCATGCCTGAGGATGCCCCATGAATGCCCACCCCGGCGTTTGTACCAACACGATCCACCACGCCGCGTTCGCCAACACGATCGCCGCCACACGCGGCATCACTCCCTTCCACATCACCGACAACAACCCGTAATAAATCGCCCCGACCGCGAGCAGCAACTCGTAGGGAACCCGTCCGCCGACATAACGCCACACCGCGTCATGACTCGAACCGCTAAGCCAAAACCCGAGCACCGGGATCAACGGCAGATAGACCGCGGTTTGGCGAAGCGTGTCCGCCAACACGCGATCGCCTCGACGACGCGCCCATTCCGTGACGCCAACACTCGCGAACGCCAACCCCATCACCACCAAAGGCCAGTACTCTCGAAGCCCGACGAACGCGAGATCCGGACGGCACAAATAGAAGTGCAACCATGTGAACGCCCCGAACGCCTGCGCCCCCCAAACCGACCACCGACGATAGCGGTCCTCCACCACGATCAACGGCCGCTTCGTATGGCCCGGTCGCTCCCAACCGAACACCGCCACGCATCCCGCGATCCCGCTCAAAGCCCCCAGCGTCACCGCGACCCCGAACACCATCGGGATCGACAGCTCCGGGATCCCAGCTTCCGCCGTACGCAATCGCCACTCCCACAGGAACATCACGGTCATCGACCCCATCGCGGCCAGCGCCGAGGCGGCCGCGCCGAGCGTTAGCGATTCCCGCCACGGATCGGCAAACCGACGCCCCACCGCCCGCGGCAAGATCACGGCCAACGTCGGGATCGCCACCGTCGCCGCCACCAACCATCGCATCGCCCCCTCCAGCCACGGGTGCGCCGCCTCGCCGCCCCCAACGCTCGCCATCAACGCCAGCGTGACCAGCCCCAACGACACCGCCGTCCGCCGCAACCATTCCGCCGCACCACTCGACGCGCCCTTTGCCGCGCCACCCGATGCACCGACCGCCAGCTCCACGACGCTCCACGCCGCCAACGCGACCACCAAAATCGTCATCCGGGTCACCCCGGCGTCCGCTCCCGCCGACATCCACCCGATCGTCACGATCGAAGTCATCGCCGAAACCGAAATCGCCCACACCCAAGTCGCCCTCACCGGAGCGGTGTTCACGCCGATGGTCATCAAATCCGGCGAACCGCCGAAACGCCCCGCGATCCGACCGAGCCCCCGCAAACACCGCGTCCAAACGGCGAGTCCGAATCCCGCCGTCATCAACATCGCCGCCAACCGCACCTGGCGGTCCGTCGTCCATTCGAACGACAAACGTCCGGCCACAACCGCCGCCATCACCAAGATCAATCCCAACGTCACCCACCACGCCCCGTCACGCCCCGCCCGTTTTACTCCCGTCACCACCGCTGCCACGGCGCACACGCCGTAACCCGCCAGCGTCAAATCCCACGCCCACACGCTCGGTACCGAGACCACCCCAACCGCCGCCGTCCGTGCCGCCGCCGCGGCGATGATCAACCACAACGCCGCCGACGCCATCCCGTCAGGCAACCGCGACGTCAAAGCGAGCCCCGACTCGCCGTGTCGATCCGGGCAACCGACTCGCCATACGACGATCCAAATCGTCAACCACGCCGCGACCGAGCCCCACACCGTCACGTCCCGCGACGACGACGCCAAGATCCACGACACGCCAACGAACAAGACGACCCATCCGAACGGCCGAATCGAACGACCGATCAACCCGCTCAAGTCCTGCCGACGCTCGGCAAGTAACAACACGACCCCGCCGACCGTCAAAGCGGTAAATGCTACCAATAGCCGGGCGGAAACCGACATCGCCCCGATCGTCCCAAACATACCAACGGGCGAAATCGTCGCGGCAATGGCCGAAACCGCGACCGAAAGGATCACGGCGTGCCAATAATCGGCCGAACCACGGCATCCTGCGAACCGAATCGTCGACCCGGTCGCCGCCATAACCCACACCCCCAACACCGCCAACGCAGCCCCCTGAGCCTCTCTCCCGGCCGACGCATCAATCCCGCCGACAAGACAACCAAGCCAAACGATCTGTCCCGCCAAAACCGTCAGCCCCAACCAGGTGGCGCGGTGCCACATGAATCGCTGCCACACCACGGCCAGCACCGACGCGATCAAACCGACCGGCCCGACAACGTCAGCAACCAAAACGTCAGCCACCAAGCGGGACACCCCCCAGCTCGGAAACAGATAGATCGCCGTCACCAACACCGCGGTGCTAAGCCCGATCACCTGCAACCACAACCGTGACATCCACACCGCGATCGGTTCCGACCAGTCGCCCGATCGTTCCTCACCCATCCCGCCCGTAAGCCATCGACGTAGCCCCAACCAGACCGCCGAGCCGATGCCGGCGGATTGCACCCAAACCGGCACCCCCACCTCCGCCACCGCCGGCGTCACGACCAAACACGCCGACGGCAACAGCATCGCCGAAACGCCCTCGCCCAATGCGATTCCTTCACCGAACGCATTGCGATCACCCACCGCCACCGAGCGACGCCGCGTCGCCAACAGCAACCCGACCGATGCGATCGTCCACCAAACCGTGACCGCCCACGTCGACGGCAAATCCACCGGCCCCCCATCGAGCAACCTGCCGAACCAACCCGTCGACAACAGCCCGACCGACGACACCCCAAAACACCCCGCCGCAACCACGATCGGCAGAAACGCCAACCGCCAAACGATCCCGTCCCGCGCGAAACGCCCCATCACCCAAACGAAACCGGTCCACGTCAGCAACCCACACGCGACAAACAACGTCGACGTCGCCCCGATCACCCGCCAAGCCGGATCGGTCGTGACCCAGCCGAAAAACTCGACCGTCCCCCAAATCGATACCGCCACCACGATCGAGTTCACGATCAACCCGATCCGGCGACGTTCGTCCGGTCCCCCCGACAAACCCCCAGCCGACAAACTCGGGTTCGATAAACGCCCCCACCATACCGACACCAACCCGACCGACACCGTCGCCAACATGATCCGCCCGATCTCGACGTCGCGAGTGAACCGCTCCGAAACGCCCGAAGCCACGACGTCAAACACCAGCCCCAAGAACCACACCGCCGAAACGAACAGTAAACCCCCCGACGCCAAGCTCGCGGCCCAACGATCCAGGTCACACAACGCGATCGAATCGTCTCGCCGCGACCGGGTGAGCGGAGCGAAATGCCGGTCGATCACGCCGCGACGTGCCCCCGAACCGCCCGAACCGACACGCCGACTCCGCCAACTTAGTAACTCGCGGAGCAGAAACCACGCGACCGGCATCGCCGCGAACACGACACACCATGCCCAAAGTGCGGCGCCCGACCGCCAACTCGATCGCGTCACCAAGTGGTCGCCGAACCAACCCCATGCCGCGACCACGACGGCCAGAAACGACAACAGCTGGGCGATCGCGAACCGTCTCTCCGCTCGATGCCCCGCCGCCGACCAGACCGACAAGCCGGACGCCACGGCCAACCCGCCCGCGACCACACGCCACTGCTCCGGAAGCCCCCAAACGCCGAGCACACACCCGACCACACTTGCCAACACCGCGGCACGTCGATCGATCGACAACGTCCCTGCCAGCTCACGCGGTTGCATTCGCCGCAAACGCGGCAACCGACGAATCAACGTCGCCGACCCGAGCGCCGACGCGGCGAACCCGAACGCGATCCCCATCCACGGCAACGCGTCGAACTCGCGCGGCGGCCACGTCATCCCCGTCGCGCGAACGAACGCGAACCAAGCCACACCCGACAGCGGCAACGCGACGGCCAACCACCGACGGTTTCCCACCGACCACACCGTCGCGACGACGTAGCCACCGATCAACACCGCAAGCGGGGCCAACCCGGGAACGACCCCCATCCATGCCGCCGGTCCGAAAGCCAACACCGTCGCGATCGCGATCGCGATCCCACCCCAACCGAGACTCAACCACAACACCCGCTCCCCAACCCCGCGGCGGATCGCCTTGCCGACGATCGCCGCGATCACCGACGCTGCCAACGCCACCATCATCGGTTCACCACCGACCAACCGTCGCCAAAGCGGCAACTCCGCCCACGCGATCCCGCCCATCCAGGTCGGCGACGTGATCAAGACGGTCGTCGTCAAGGGAATCGTCGAAATCAAGATCCACACATCTCGCCGAAGTGCCCGACCGACGACACAACCGCTCGCGGTCATCAAGCCGCCCCAGATCCAAACCCATCCCGGGCCGACCATCGACGGGACGAGCATCAGCCACGCCGCGGCGTAGCTAACGATCCCCGCCGTCGTCGTCGATACCGCCAACGTTCCCCGCGTCGTCCGCCGCGAAATCGATTCGCACGCCCCCGCCAAAGCGATCGCGGCCGGGATCGACCCCAGCGAGATCGCCCGCCAAGCGTCGGGTCCCGCGTGGCGGAGCGAGAACGCCACATACCCGACCACCGCCCCGTACGCGAACGTCCCCAAGATCAACGTCAACGCACGATTCCGCCCCGATACCCGACCCAGCGGTCTCCCGAAACGTTTCCCCACTCGCGCGTCAACGACAAACGCCGCCGCCATCACGATCGCCGCCACACCCACGCACCACCCGGCCACGTCCGGCCGCCACCGCACCACCGCCGGAACCCATGGCAATAGCAGCGACGGCCCCGCGACCGACGCCGCCAACGGCCACGCGTGAAACGGTCCCACCAAAGCCCGCCCGCCCCGCCACAGGCAATACCCATAAACCGCCGTCCCGCCCGCGATCGCGAACCAAGTCAACGCGTCGTCAAGCGAAACCGCGTCGGCGGAGCGGCCCGCCGCCGCCAAACCCGCCAGCACGCTGAGCGGTACCAATAGCGTCGCGATCACCAATACGGCGCGGCTGGTGTGACGCAGACGCCACCGCGAAAGCGTATACAACCCCGCCCCGAATATCGACGCCGTCCCGCCCATGAAGATCAACGAAGGGATCACCCGGTGAGTCGCCTTCAACGTACTCCACAAGCTGACCACCAACCCGATCGAACAGACGACGATTAACGTCCCCGCGACCAGTTCCCCCCAGCGGATGTTGTGCGCCGCCAAAAACGAATGAATCAGCTCCGCCCCGCTGAACGCTCGACCCGAACCCCGGCCCGACGCCGACGCGTCGGAGTCGCCTCCATCGCTCCGTGCTTCGTCCGGATCGACGACCTCGGCCTCCCGATCAATCAACACCGGTTCGCCGTCCGGCAAGCCCGACTTTCGGTCCGACCGGTTCGGGTCGGTAACAACGGATCGATGAGCCTGACCGGCCTCCGTCGCCACGCCCCGCACGGCGAGAACGCCACGCGGGTCCTGACCCCTTCCCTCGAGATGCCGCAACCGCGTTACCAACCGGTTCCCCTCATCTGCCGTGACCTCGCCTCGCGCGACGAGACGGTCGAGCACGCGAACAAACGCCGCGACGTCCTGATCAGCAACATCCCTCTCTCCGCCGCCCTCGTCGGCGGGATCGGTCGCGACGTCGCGTCGATGCGAATCCGCTTCTCGCTCAGACGCCACCGCACCGCCCCGCGGGTTCGCCTTCGGGAACCGAGCTCCGGACGCCCGCCCCGGCGGCGAATCCTCCGTCAACAATCGGAACACGCCACGCGTGACGACCCAGCTCAAGTGACCGACCAAGGTCACGATCATCCAGATCACGAACAGAACGACGAAGACTTCGACCATGGTTTGGCGATCCGCGAAGGGTTAGTTCCGAAGAAACCGGCCGGAGCCGTCCGTCGATCCCGGTTTGCCTAATCGGCACGACCGCGATAGCCGGTGCCACGCGTCGGCCGCATCGATCGCCAGATCACAAAACCGTCGAGTTCGAAGTGGGAACGTTCCGAGTCTAGCTTTTGAAACGATGTGCCACCGCTCGCTCAAGGATGACCCATGCGCTGGTTCGCCTTCCCGATCGTCTTGCTCGCCGCCGCCTCGGTGCTCCCGGCGCAGCACCCCGACCGTCGGAACCAACCGGTCCGTCAACCGATCGACCTGATCGGCCCGCTCGGCAACCGCTTGCCCCCGTCGTATCGACGGACGTACAACCGACCGACCTACATCGGCGGAAAAATCGCGTACTGGATCGCCCCCTCCAGCCAAGAGGCGATGGCATGGCAAGCCGCCTATCGCTCGGGCGCCTATCGCGAACACGCGCCCCGTCTGGAACGTCATTTCTTTTTCCCCAAACCGTGGGAAGCGCTGCAGGTCGGGCCTCGTGACAGCAGCCAATCCGGACCGGCGGACTCGGGCGAGACCCCGACACCCGCCGAGGAACTGCCACGTCAACAGGACCCGCTATCGGGTCCGCCGCAACCGAGCCCAGTGGTCGTCAGCCAACTTGAGCGTGAAACGACCCGCGAACATGACGGATTTGACCGTGAATTCGGTGCGATCCTGCTCGCCGATCCCACCGCCTTCCGGCCCGACGAAACGCCCGACGAGACGCCTGCCGAAACGCCCGACGAGACGTCCGCGACAACGCCCCCCGACGCGAACCAAAGCAATCGTGAAAAATCACTCCGTCACACCGGCGCCGACCCCACCGAACCGTCTCGGTCGCCCCGCGACACGCTGCGACGACTCCGCGCCGAGAACGAGCAACTCCGCCGCTCCCTCGAATCGTCGACGAACTGAACGGTCGTTCGATCACCAACTCTGACACGCCGAACTCGCGGGCGATCTCGAGTGATGTCGCGGCCGCACCGGCGGTCGCCGTCAACGATCGGTCGACTCGGTGAGCGGCCGCATCCGCCACAATCGAGGACCTGATCCGTAGTAGACCGACCCGTCCTCGGCGACGGCAATCCCTCGAGCGGACTCGATCGACGGGTGTCGCGCCAGTACCTTGGCGGCATGGTCGCCCGGATCGATCGCGAAAACGGCATCGTCACCCAACCCGTGGATCCGACCGTGAAGACCGCCGCCACGATCGTGGAACGCCAAGTGACGGACGCGCGCCCTCCGTCACGACCTCCATCGACAGCGGCTTCAATCGCAACGGCGTGCCGAGATCCTCGAAAACGAAGCTCGGATCGGACGCTTGTGTTACTGCGCGTTGACCCTCGGTTCGCACCACCCCGGCGAAAACGACCGAGAAAGTGGCCCACCGGACCAGACCTCTTCGGGGCATCGGCTCATCGACTCCTTGTGCTCGATCGTGACGTGAATCGGTGGGAACCCGATTCGTCGACTCAATGTAAACGACGCCGACCGCCCGAAAAGGCACGTCCCGCCACGCCGAAATCCTCCGGTCGGCATGGGTTGCCCAGGCGATGGAAAATGGAACAATGATCCGCGCGTCCATAACCCTGGGGCCGCTGCAGATCGTGCCGCTGGCGATCGTGCCGCTGTAGATCGTGCCGCTGTAGATCGTGCCGCTGGCGATGGCGTCGATGTGCACGGACGGCCGCGTCGTGACAGCGGCCGATTCGAGGCGCGCCACGACACCCCACCCCGATCTGTCGACCTTTCGCACCGACTCACTCCCTTTCTCACCCACCCGGAACCCTCCCATGACTCACGCCCGTTTCCGTTCGTTCGGCTTCGCGTCTTTCGCCACCGTCGCGGTCGCCTCCTGCCTACTCCTCGCCACGTCAAAATCGGTCGCCGCCGACCCCGTCGTGCTCGAGATGGAAACCGACAAGGGGACGATCGTGCTCGAACTGAACGCGGACAAAGCCCCCAAGACCGTCGAGAACTTTCTCAAGTACGTCGACAAGGGACACTACGACGGGACGGTGTTCCACCGCGTGATCGAGACGTTCATGATTCAAGGGGGCGGGTTCGACACCGAAATGAACAAGAAAGAAACGCTCCCGCCCGTCCGCAACGAGGGTGGTAACGGGCTCTCGAACGAAAAATACACGATCGCGATGGCACGGCTCGGCGACCCCCACAGCGCGACGTGCCAGTTCTTCATCAGCACCGCCGACAACAGTCGCCTTGACCGCGGCCGTTTTCCCGACGGCTACGGATACACCGTGTTCGGCAAGGTGATCGAGGGAAAAGAGGTCGTCGACGAGATCGCGAAGGTCGCGACCCGCTCGGTCCCCAACCCCGATAACCCCTCCGTGCTCATGAACGACGTCCCCGTCGAACCCGTCACCATCCGCTCAGTCAAACGCAAAGAATAACCCCCCATATCTGCTCCCTTCATCTCTTCCCCCTTACGCCGCGACCCGCGTGCGCCCGTGGACGATCGAGTAAACACACGGAACAAGCACAAGCGTGAGCACCGTCGAGACGATCAGCCCGCCCAACAGTGCCCGCGCCAGCGGGATCATCGCCTCGTTCCCGGGGGCTGTTCCGGCTCAGATGAACGAGGCCTTGCTGTACGAGGCATTCTTCGACCTGAAGAAAACCGCGGCGGTGGGCATCGACGAAGTGACGTGGCACGACGACGAACGTGGCCTGGAAGAACACATTCCTGATCTTCACGGTCGCATTCACCGCGGAGCCTACCGGGCGAAGCCTTCCAAGAGAATCTACCTCGCCAAACCTGACGGTCGGAAACGACCGATCGGGATCGCTTTGCGAAGTTCGGTTTAAGGCTGCACAAAGAGAAGACTCGTCTGATCGAATTCGGCCGCTATGCGGCTCGCAACCGACTGACACGTGGCGAAAGACGACCGGAAACGTTCGACTTTCTCGGCTTCACGCATCGCTGCGACGTGACCGGCCAAGGCTGGTTTGCACTTCGCAGGGAAACGATCGCGAAGCGACTACGTGCCACAGGTGCCACGATCAAGGTACAGCTCATCCAACGTCGCCACTGGCCGATTGATGCGGTGGGAAAATGGTTGCGCCGGGTGTGCCAGGGCTGGCTGAACTATCACGCCATCCCCGGTAACCTGGAACGGATGACCCAGTTCCTCGACGAGGTGCAGAAGCACTGGCTCTCCCAGCTTCGTCGTCGAAGTCAACGTCATCGGATGACCTGGATCCGCTTCAAGCGGATCCTCTCTCGTTACCTCCCGACGCCGAAAACGGTCCACCCGTTCCCCAGTGTTCGATTCCGCGCCCGACTCGAGGCAGGAGCCGTATGAATTAAACGTTCAAGTACGGATCTGTGCGGGGGGCGGCCGGTGACGGCCGTCCCTACCGCGATCCTCCAAAAATCCGCCGCACTCACCTGTCTTCCAAGCATGGAGCGTTCTACGCAATGAGTTGGGTGGAGGTGCTTAGTTGGCCCTACAACCACGCATCCGAAAGCCATTCGTCCAGTGCACGTTCGATCGCCTGATCGTAACGATCGGCTGGCGGACCGAAATACAGGCGTTCGCCGCGCCCGATTCGCCGTTCGGCCTCGGCCGACAGGTCTGGCACGGCAACCCGTTGCGGCAATCGCGCGAAGATCTCATCAAGCATGCCGGTGTCGCTGTCGCTTGTCGCCGTACTCCTGTGAGGGGTGTCTGCGGAGGTGGTACCGGTCATTGATACGGCGAGGGCAGAACTGGTGCTTCCGTCTTTGTTGACGGTGATGGTAGTCCCGTCGCTGTCTCCGTCGGGATCATGGTTGCTATCCGGATCGTAATTCAAATCACCGGAAACGTTGGCAACCGAAAAGGTAACACTGCTGCCGCCACGGATGCTACCGGTTGAGAAAATGACGGTGCCGTCCGAGGCGGTCGTGCCGGTTACCATGCCGTCGAACGCGCCGGACCAGCTTCCCGTCACGGAGGCGCCGCCGACCGGATCATCGTTGGCATCATGAATGATGGCCAACACAAACGCTTCCCATCGTCCACTTTTGCCTTTAACGTCGGTGCTGCCGTCGAGGTCGGCCACATGCATGCTATTGGCGGCCTGCACGTCGATGGCGACGGTTGCGGTATCGGTTCCGCCGTTGCCGTCGCTGATCGTGTAAGTAAACGAATCGCTGCCGATGGTATCGGCCTCCGGGGAATAGGTGAGTGAGTCATCAGGATTGATCGTGACCGACCCTTTGGAGGGCTGCGTCACCGAACTGATGCTGAGCACGTCCCCATCGACGTCGCGATCGTTCGCAAGTACATCGATCGTGACCGGAGCGTTTACTTCGGTGCTGGCGAAATCGTCGCCGGCCACCGGGGCGTCATTGACGGGATTGACGGTGACTGTCACGGTCGCGGTATCGGTTCCGCCGTTGCCGTCGCTGATCGTGTAAGCGAACGAATCGCTGCCGTTGGAATCGGTGTTCGGGAAATAGGTGAGTGAGTCGTCAGGATTGATCGTGACCGAGCCGCCGGAGGGCTGCGTCACCGAACTGATGCTAACCGCATCCCCATCGGGGTCCCCGTCATTGCTGAGGACGTCAATCACCACCGCATGGTCTTCGTCCGTGGTGACCGTGTCATCGTTGGCGGTCGGCGCGGTGTTGGTCGGGGTGCTGTTGCTCTCCAGCCAAGCGAGGGCTCCTGCCGCATCGACGATTCCATGACCGTAATAGATGTCGACGCCGGTGGGGCCCTTGTCTTTGGCGGATGCCTGCAGCGCTTCACGGACGAGTGACGGATCGGTCACGCCCTGCGAGACGACCAGTGCGGCGACTCCCGCCACGTGCGGGGCGGCCATCGAAGTGCCCTCAAAAAACCAGTAGTTGAACGCACTCGTGTCTTTCGTGCTCGGATTGAACGTGTTTTGCAGCACACCGTCTGGATGCCCGTCGCCGTTCTGATCAACACTTAAATCCCCACCGGGTGCGGCCAAGTCGATGCCGGATCCGTAGTTCGAATACGGCGCAAGTTGCTCGTCGTACCGGGTCGCACTCACCGCGATCACGTATTCGTCGTACGCCGCCGGATAGCTCACACCGTCTTTACCACCGTTACCGGCGGCGGCGACGATCGTTACCCCTTGGCCGTACGCATAAGCCAGCGCGTCCTCGAGCGTCTTCGAGGGGCTGTCCGCCCCCAGGCTGAGGTTGATGACGTCCGCCCCGTTGTCTGCCGACCACCTGATCCCGTTGGCGATCGCGGAATAAGTGCCGGAACCATCTTGACCGAGCACTTTGACGGGCATGACCGATGCGTCAAAGGCGACGCCACTGACGCCCTTGCTGTTGTCCGTGCTTTGCGCGATCGTCCCGGCGACGTGCGTGCCGTGACTGTGGTCATCGTTGGCATGAGCATCATTGTTGATGAAGTCGTAGCCCGGAACGAAGTGTGAATTGGCCAGATCGGGCGCGACGTAATAGTCGCCCGTGCTGTCACGATGGTTTTCATAAGCGACGCCGGTGTCGAGGACGGCGACGACCACCCCGGCACCGCTCGTGGTGTCCCAGGCCGTTTCGACATTGATGCCGCCCTCGTCGCTGTTGGTCAGGTGCCACTGATATGGGTAAAGGGGGTCGTTGGGCTGGAAAAACGTCGAGGCAACGAAATTAGGTTCTGCGTATTGAACCATCGGATTGTTCGCCAAGGCTTTTGCCACGGCATCGGCCGCCTGTTCCGGCACTCTGACACGACGAACATCGTTGGCGTTATAGAGCTGTTCCAGCTCGGTCATTCCGTGTGCCTGATAAAGCCCGCGGATTTGCTGATTACTCACTCCCGCCTTGAAGCCCACGAGCAATTCACCGCCGACGGCCCCCCCCGTGATCTCCGGCACCGTGGGGCCGTTTTCATGCGATCCAGGCGTCAACGGGCTAGCGCTCAGCAAGAGCCGACGCTCGAGCGTCTCGACGTTCAAAATTGAATGGCGTTGTCGCAAAGATCTATTCGCGGGTCGAAGCCGCTTCGTTCCGTTGCTTGCCCGGGAACTCACTCTGAATCGGAGATCAGTGGCCACTCGGAATACCTTTGCATGCGCGGGAGAAATCGAGAATCCGAAATACCGAGATCTGGTAGGAGACAGCGGACTCGGCCACGTGCCCCTGGTCGCTAGAACGTTTGAACGTGGTATGCCACGATCCGGAGACGGCTAAAGGATCAGATGAAACCGAAGATGGGGAGAAGCGCGTGTTAACGTCTAGAAGTTAGCGTTTCTCACGATCGGAATGCAACGGCTTCCAGGTTAGGGGGTTGGGTGCCCCACATCGACGGCGATTCCCGCCCTTTCGTTCGAGGCCATTCCGCACTTTCACCGAAAGACACCGGGCAAAACCGCCCCCGATCGGTTCTACGCCGAAAAGGGGTTGTTGCACGGCAGCCGGCGCGAGCTCGACCGGATCGGCCTGCCGCATGGCACCTTCACCGCTGGGTTGTTCCGCGATTTTAGTGGCAACTGCCCAGAACGTAGGTTTTGGAGGCATTGCTGCGATGTCCGAAGTGAGGATGCGAGCGAACGCGGACAAGC
>JAWLFY010000078.1:0-2975 GCA_041685355.1 Pirellulaceae bacterium
TCGTCCACTGCGAAGCAGTACTCCTACTCGTACTCGACATCCGCCCGGCTCCGCGCAGCCCATTCGCCGGTATCCCCCGGGCCTGCGGCGGTATTCCCCGGGCCTGCGGCGGTGTTGAACGGGACCGACTGGGCGAAGGCACGAAGCCATGGATCGCGGGATCGACGTTGACCGGTTGAAGGCGTTCGCGGAGAATCCGATATCCCGACCAACCCGTCACCGAACTCACGTCCGCCGCATGTCGACCTCCGTTCCCCCCGCCGACCTGGACAAATATTGCCTAGAGACCGCCCGGCGGGCGAAAGAGGCTTCCTACGGATTGAGCTCGACCGATGCGGAACGAAAGAACCGCTGGCTCACGGCGTCGGCCGACGCACTCGTCGAAAACGCCGGAACGATTCTTGAAGCGAACGCTCAAGACCTCCAGGCCGCCCCCGGGTACGGATTGACCGAAGCCGCGATCGACCGATTGCGGCTCGATTCGGGGCGGATCGCCTCGATCGCGGTCGGCCTCCGCGAAATCGCCGCGCTCCCCGACCCGGTCGGTGAGATCATTGACGGGTTCACTCGGCCCGGCGGACTTCGGATTCAAAAACGTCGCGTCCCCATCGGCGTCGTGTTCTTTATCTACGAAAGCCGTCCGAACGTGACCGCCGACGCGGCCGCGATCTGCGTCAAAAGCGGCAACGCGGTGATCCTCCGTGGCGGAAAGGAATCGTTCCACAGCAGCCGCGCGATCGTCGACGTCCTCCAACGGTGCGGGGGCGAGGCGGGAATCCCGCCAGGGTCGGTCCAACTGGTGCAAACCACCGATCGCTCCGCGGTCGGCCAATTCCTGTCGCTGGGGGATTGGATCGACGTCACGATCCCCCGCGGCGGCGAAGGCCTGATCCGCCGCGTGGTCCGCGAGGCGACGATGCCGGTGATCAAACATTTTGACGGAAACTGTCATGTCTACGTCGACGCCTCGGCCGACGTCGACATGGCGACGCGGATCGTCGAAAACGCGAAGTGCCAACGGATGGGCGTCTGCAACGCCTGTGAGTCGCTGCTCGTCCACGCCGACATCGCCGCCGACGCGTTGCCCGCGATCGCCGAGCGACTGCGGGGTTATGGGGTCGAAATGCGAGCGGACGACCGCGCCGCGGCGATCCTCCCCGACGCGTTGCCGGCCACCGAGGAAGATTGGGCACGGGAATACCTCGGCCCCCAAATCAGCATCGCCGTCGTCGACTCCCTCGAGCAAGCTGTCGCGCACATCAACCGATACGGGTCGCACCACACCGACGCGATCGTCACCGAAAACTTGCGGGCCGCCGAACGGTTCGAAGCGGCCGTCGATTCCGCCGCCGTCATGGTCAACGCCAGCACCCGATTCAACGACGGCGGCGTGTTCGGACTCGGGGCCGAAATCGGCATCTCAACCGACAAGTTCCACGCCCGAGGCCCGTGCGGGCTGCGGGAATTGACGACCTACAAGTACATCGTCCGGGGCGAAGGACAGATCCGCCAATGAGCCTTCGCAAGCCGGACACGGAAGTCCGACCATACCCCGCCCAGGGACGGAAACGATGTCCGAGGAATCGCTGAGCCAAAACCAGGTCGAGAGCCTGCTTAAGGCGATGGAAGGCGTCGACATCGGGGACGACGCCCCGGTCGCCGGAACCGACCCCGTCCCCGCCAGCGGCGTCGGCGACCAAGGGCCTCCCCGACCCGCGCCGCCGAAGCCACCGCTCGCGCCGAACGCCCGCGTCATGGCGTACGATTTCAAGCGCCCCGAGCGAGTCGGCAAAGAACAAATGCGGGCGATGCAGTCGTTGCACGAGACGATCGCCCGTAACTTCGGCGCCTCCGTCTCAGGCATGCTGCGGACGATGATCGAAACGAAGCTGCTTAGCGTCGACCAGCTGACGTATAGCGAGTTCGTGTTCAGCCTGGATAACCCCAGTTGCTTCAACGTGATCTGTCCCGATCCGCTCGAGGGACACTGGATCCTCGATATCTCGCCGCCGCTCGCGTACGCCGTCATCGATCGTATGCTCGGCGGCGATCCCGTCCCCGGCGAGGCGATCCGTCGCCCGCTGACCGAGATCGAAACGCGGCTGATCGGTCGCGTCGTCCGCATGTTCCTCGAAAAACTCAAAACCGCCTGGCAAAACGTCGTCCAACTCGACTTCCGAATCGACCGCACCGAAAGCAACCCGCAGCTCGTCCAAGTCGTCCCGCCCAACGAGGTCGTGATCCTGATCGGATTCGAGGTCGTTCTCGGTAAGAACCGAGGGATGATGAACCTCTGCATCCCGTTCAACACGATCGAACGGTTCAACTCGCAACTCTCCCGAAGCGGCTGGGTCGGCTATAGCAAAATGTCCCCGACCGACGGGTCACGAAGCCGGATCAAACGGAACGTCGATGCCGCCCCGGTCGACATCGTCGTCACCCTCGCCCGATCGACGATCCGCACCAAAGATCTGCTCGAACTCGCCGTCGGTGACATCATCGCCACCGAGAAATCGATCGACACGCCACTCGAACTGGCGATCCAAAACGTCCCAAAATTCAACGCCCGGGCCGGGGCGTTCAAAGGCAAAAAAGCGGTCCGCATCGAATCGGTCCGCGAACAACGAAAACCCGAAGACCCGGACGACCCCACGCTCGACCCGGCCGCGTTGGCGGCGCCGGCGCGAAACACGGACTCAAACCCCCCCGCAAGCGACGCGAAGGGAAGCCCCACGATCGACGACGAGGCGACCGGAGACTCCCTCTAACGAGTGACGCCGAAGCCTGATCCGCCGCCGGCCGCGCCGAAAACAAAATAATTCGCCGCTCGCGCGTACTCAGCCCCCGCTCTCCCCCGTCCCGCTCTTCTTCCTCTTCTTCTTCCTCTTCTTCGTGCTCGACGGGAGAACACCCCGCTCGAGCACGAGCACCACTTCGCCGAGCACCACTTCGCCGAGCACCACTTCGCCGAGCAC
>JAWLFY010000078.1:3075-5252 GCA_041685355.1 Pirellulaceae bacterium
CGAGCACCACTTCGCCGAGCACCACTTCGCCGAGCACCACTTCGCCGAGCACGATTGGTCAGGCGAACATGTAACCCTCTTCACCGTGGTCGACGATGTCGAGTCCCCGTTGCTCGCTCTCCGCCGGAACCCGCAAACCGATCGTCATGTCGATCGCCTTGAGCAACACGAAACTGCCAACCCCCGCGAACGCGAACGTCACCAACACCGCCGCGATCTGGCCGATCAATAGCGACACGTTGCCTCCCGATTCGATCAACCCGATCGCTTCCCCCTTCCCGGTCACGTCCCAGCACGCCCGCGAAGCGAACACCCCGGTCAGCACGGCGCCGATCGTCCCCCCGACCCCATGGACGCCGAACGCGTCGAGGGCGTCGTCGTAGCGGAGCATATGCTTCAGCTTCGAACACGCCCAGTAGCAAACGATCCCCGCCAACGCCCCCATCAAAAGCGCGGGCATCGGCTGCACAAAGCCCGCCGCCGGTGTGATGCACACCAGCCCGGCGACCGCCCCCGAACTCGCCCCCAACACCGTCGGCTTGCCCAACATGCACCACTCGGTGCACGCCCATGCCAACGCCCCGGCGGCCGCCGAAAAATGGGTCACGGCAAACGCGCTGCTGGTCAATCCGTCCGACAACAACTCGCTGCCGGCATTGAACCCGAACCAACCGACCCACAACATCGCCGCCCCGAGCGCCGTGTAGGTCAAGTTGTGCGGCTGGATCGGCTCCTTCAAAAATCCCATCCGCGGGCCGATCAGGATCGCCGCGACCAACGCCGAAATCCCGCTGCTGATGTGCACCACCGTCCCGCCCGCGAAATCGAGCGCCCCGCCAAGGATCGCGGCGTCCCCCGCCGCGTACGAAAGCGGCCCCTCGTCCCAAACCCAGTGACAAAGCGGGCAGTAAATCAGCGTTCCCCACAGCAGCGAAAAGACCGCCATCGCGCTGAACTTCATCCGCTCGGCAAACGCGCCACAAATCAACGCCGGCGTAATGATAAAGAACATCCCCTGAAACACCATGTGCGTCAGCCGCGGGATGTCGCCTTCCATCGGCGTCACCGCTTCCCCCAACGACGCGTCCCATTCACGCTGAACCCCGTTCATGAACAGGTAGTCCCCGTTCCCGATCCACCCGCCCGAACCGCCGAACGCCAGCGAATATCCGTACAACGACCACAGGACCGTCATCATCCCCATCAAGAAAATGCATTGCATCATCACGCTGAGCACGTTCTTGCGACGAACCAGCCCGCCGTAAAACATCGCCAAACCGGGCGCGGTCATGAACAACACCAGCGCCGAACAGGTCAACATCCATGCGTTGTGAGCCGCCAACGCCCCGCCGCTGATCTCGCTGTCGGCCAACCCCGACGGTCCGGATCCCTCAGAAGCTTCCGGATCTCCCGTCTCCCCGGCCCCCGGCGAATCCGAGTCGCCACCCTCGACCCCGTCCTCCGACGCCGCCACCTCTGCCGATCGATCCGGCCCCGGCTCCTGAGCCCCAGCCGACTGGGGGAAAATGTTGAGCGGCAGGGCGAGAACGACGATCAGTAACCACCATGCGGGGCGAACCCGCGTCCCAGCGTTCCGACTCACGATAAGACAACCTGTTCTTGGGGGAAAAGGGGAAACACGAGACGCGAAAGCTCGGTCGTCCCGCGAGCCGAATAGGATACGGCCCGACCGCGCGTCGTGGTAGCGACTGGCCGGTCGGGGCCAAGCGGCCCGGCGGGTTCCCCCAACATCCGACCGATCGCCCGATCATCGCGACGCGATCCCGAAATCGCACCGATGATCGCATCAAGATCCCACCAAGATCGCACCAAGATCGCACCAAGATCGCACCAAGTCCAACCGCGATCCGCAGCCCGACCGTGAGCTCCGTGCCCGATCGGGATGGACATCCGCGACGGAGCGGCCGATAATGCGTTTGGAAGGCTTGCCCACGATGTTTGCTCGATTCGTTCACACGCTGCTGATCGCCACCATCCTCGCGTGTCCCGCGATGGGCGGACGGTGCTGTGTCTCGGGCGACGCCTTGGTGGCAGAGACGAAGGCGGATGGCTGCGGTCATTGCTGCCACGATGTCGACACCACGGCGCACGACTCGCACGCGAAGCACCCCCAGCACGCGAAGCACCCCCAGCACGCGAAGCACGATCCACACGCG
>JAWLFY010000078.1:5352-22064 GCA_041685355.1 Pirellulaceae bacterium
CACGCGAAGCACGATCCACACGCGGAACATCCCGCCTCCCCCGGCGGCAATCTCCCCTGTCACGATTGCTTTTGCGCCGGAGCCTTGCCTGCTGGCCCGACCGTGACGGACGGGTCGGAGCCCTTCGTCGTCTGTCTCGATGACGCCGATCGCTCTCGCGTCGACGTTGGCCTCCTTCCCTCGCGCTCGGGCTCCCGAGCGTCGGTCGAACCGTCTCCGCCCGCCGGGCGCGAACGTCTGACTTTCTTCTGCACGCTGCTCCTGTAGCGGACGCCCGATCCCGACCGGGTCACTCCCCCGTTGAACGTTCGACCCAAACGGTCCGTTCATCGCGTCGGATCCGTCGTGGTCTGCCATCGGCATCCCGAACGAAGCGATCACCTTTTGCAGAAGTACCCAGCGATGAACCAACATCTCGCCCCCCCCGAAATGCCGCGATCCGAAGCCGTGCCGTCCAGCGGAACATCCGCCGCCCGGCCGGAACCAGCCGCAACCCGTCGCCCGACGCCATCGGTCGAACCCCGCCCCGCGTCCGTCGGCTTCCGGTCGCGGCTGACTTCGGTGGTAAGCTGGCTCCCTCCGGTTCTGGTCGTCTGCGGGTTGGCCGGAGTCGCTTGGTACGGCCACCATCACGACTGGAAACTCCCCCCGGTCGCTTCGGTCATCGGCGGGGCGAGTGACGGCGGGGTGACGTGGTGCGCGAGCCACGGGGTGCCCGAAGCGGAGTGTATCGTTTGCGATCCCTCGCTGATCGAACCGTCGCCGACTCACGAGTTCTGCGACGTTCACGGCGTGCACGGTTGCGTACTCCACCAACCGGAACTCGCCCAAACGAAGACTCCTATCGAACCGACGCAAGCCGATCACGATCGGGCGGAACGGGCGTTGGCGTTGTTGCCCCGCCCCGAGAACCTGCCGATTTCTAGCTCGGCCGGGGCCCGCGTCCAGTTCGCTTCCCTCGACGCGATGCGGAAAGCGGGCGTCGATGTCGAACCCGTCTTCCGGTCAACCGTGACCGAATCGATCGGGGCGGCCGGCGAGATCCGCTACGACGAGACCAAGACCGCGTGGGTCTCCCCCGCCGCCGACGGCATCGTCCGCCGCGTCGTCGCCGACATCGGGGACTGGGTCGATACCGGCGATCTGCTCGCCGTCGTCGATTGCCAACAGCTCGGCCGGCTCAAGTCAACGCTGCTATCGGCGATCCTCGAAGAACGACTCAAACGGGTCGATCTCACCCGACTCCAGCGGCTGGCGCCCAGCGGTGCCATCCCGGCCCGACGGGTGATCGAAGTGCAAACCGATCTGCAGCAAGCGACGGTCGCCGTCGAGCAAGCGGTCCGAGGGTTCACCAACCTGGGCTTGCAGGTCGACTTGGAACGACTGCGTTCCGCCGATGCCGACGAGGCAACATCGATCGTCCGCGACATCGGGACCGACCTCCTCGAATCGAACAAGCGACTCGCCGCATCGGACGATCGACTCACCCGATCGATCGAGAAAAACGACAACCTGCTCGCCGTCACCGCCCCGCTGCAAGGCCGGATCGTTGAGCGGCTGACCACCGTGGGGGAAGTCGTCGACCGAGGCGGCGGCATGTTCCGGATCGCCGATACGCGAACCGTCTGGCTCGACCTCCGCGTGCCCGCCGAAGACGCCTCGCACGCACGCATCGGGATGCCGGTCCGCTATCAACCCGACGGGAGCACGCAACCTCAAAACGGATCCGTCACCTGGATCAGCAGCGATGTCGATCGTCAAACCCGGACCGTCCGTGTGCGCGCCGAATTGCCGAACGAAGACGGCCAGCTCCGGAACGAATCGTTCGGCCACGGCGAGATCATCTTGCGATCGGTCGACGACGCGATCGTGGTCCCCGAAAACGCCGTGCAGTGGGACGGGGCGAGCCACCTGGTGTTCGTCCGGGACGCCAGGTTCTTCGATGACGGGCGGCCGAAATTCTTCGTCGCCCGTTCGGTCCGACCCGGCGCCCGCCAAGACGGCATGATCGAAATCATCGCCGGCGTGCTCCCCGGCGAAGTCGTCGCCTCCCAAGGCAGCGACGTCCTACGGGCACAACTCCTCCGCGGAAACCTCGGCGCGGGCTGCACCTGCGGCCTTTGACACCCACCGCGACCGATCGGGAGACCGCGGCATGCTCGTCAAAATCATCGACCTCTCGCTCCGACATCGCGTCGCCGTGTTACTCGGCGTCGTCGTGCTGATCGTCGCCGGCGGCCTCGCCCTGTCGCGGCTCGACATCGACGCGTTCCCCGACACCACCCCCGTGATGGTCCAGGTCAACACGACCGCGCCGGCCCTGTCTCCCGAAGAAATCGAACGGCAGATCACCTACCCGGTCGAACAGTCGCTCAGCGGATTGCCCTCGCTCGAAAACGTTCGCTCGGTGTCGAAGTTCGGGTTCTCGCAAGTCGTCGTCACGTTCGAAGACGACACCGACATCTACTTCGCCCGGCAAGTCGTCGGCGAACGGCTCGCCACCGTCGAACTCCCCGAAGGAATCGGCCGACCCGAAATGGGACCGGTCGCGACGGGACTCGGCGAAGTCTTTCACTACGTGTTGACCTATCCCGAAGTCGATTTCACCAAGCTCCCCGAGGACGAGCGGATGCGGCTGTTGACTAAGCTCCGCACGACGCACGACTGGGTCGTCAAGCCGCAACTCAGGACCGTGCCGGGGACCGCGGAAATCAACAGCTGGGGCGGCTACGAAAAACAGTTCCAGGTGCGGCTCGATCCGGCCGAACTGGTCGCCTACGGTTTGACCTTCGACGCGGTCGTCACCGCACTACAGAAAAACAATCGCAACGTCGGCGGCGGTACCATCGATCGACTCGGCGAGATGCTGCTCGTCCAGGGGATCGGACGCACCACCGATTCCGACCAAATCGAAAACGTGGTCATCAAATCGGTCGACGGCGTTCCCGTCCGCGTCGGTGACGTCGCGAACGTCGAGATCGGTCACGAGATCCGTCGCGGCGCGGTCTCGGCGGACGGACGTGGCGAAGCGGTGATGGGGCTGGGCTTCATGCTGATGGGCGAAAATACCCATCGCTATACCGCGGCACTCAAGGCGAAGGCCGAGGAGATCAAGACCAACCTCCCCGCCGGGATGGAACTGGTCACGATGTACGACCGCACCGAATTGGTCGATTCGGTGATCGAAACGGTCCGCCAAAACCTCTTCGAAGGCGGCCTGCTTGTCGTCTCGGTGCTGTTCCTGTTCCTCGGGAACCTGAGGGCCGGGCTGATCGTCGCGCTCGCGATCCCGCTGTCGATGCTGTTCGCGTTCTCCGGCATGTGGCGGTTCGGGATCGCGGCCAGCCTGCTCAGCCTCGGCGCGATCGACTTCGGATTGGTCGTCGATAGCTCGGTCGTGATGGTCGAAAACTGTGTCCGCCACCTCGCCGCGGCAAACCCGCTCAACCGCTCCCGACTCGCGCGGATCCGTGACGCCGCCGTCGAGGTCCGCGGGCCGACGATGTTCGGCGAGCTGATCATCATGATCGTCTATCTGCCGATCCTCACGCTCGAAGGCGTCGAGGGGAAGATGTTTCGACCGATGGCGCTGACCGTGATCTTCGCCCTCGGCGGTTCGATGCTCCTCTCGATGACCCTCATGCCGGTCCTCGCGAGTCTCCTGCTCCCAAGAAAAATCCGCCACGAGGAACCGCTCCTGGTGCGGGCGCTCAAACGCGCCTATCGCCCCGTCCTCCACGTCACGATGCGACAACGGGTCGCCGTGATCGGGTTCGCGCTCGCCGTGCTGGTGGTCGCGTTCGGGATGATCGCCCCCCACCTCGGCACCGAGTTCATGCCGCAACTCTCCGAGGGGGCGGTCGCGATTAACGTCGTGCGGTTGGCGGGAACCGAACTCGACGATTCGATCCGCTTCAACACGCAGATGGAACGAGCGCTGATGGAACGGTTCCCCGACGAAATCGCCCACGTGTGGAGCCGCATCGGGTCCGCCGAGATCGCGACCGACCCGATGGGGCTCGAACTGACCGACGTGTTCGTCACGCTGCGACCACGCTCGCAATGGACCGCCGCCGACACGCAACCCGAACTGACCCGACGGTTCGAGGCGGCGCTGCGGGACCTTCCCGGTCAGCGACTCGCCTACACCCAACCGATCAAGCTGCGGCTCGACGAACTCGGGACCGGCAGCCGCAGCGACATCGCCGTCAAGCTCTACGGGGATGACCTCGACACGCTGTCCGATACGGCCGCCGAGATCGAACGTGTGCTGCTCGGGATCGATGGGGCCGCCGACGTCGGCGCGACCCAATTGACCGGCCAGCCGATGCTGCAGGTCAAAATCCGCCAGGACGCCATCGCCCGCTACGGCGTCCCGGCTTCGAGCGTCCTCGATCTCGTCCAAGCGATCGGGAACCGACCCGTCGGCGACGTGTTCCAAGGCCAACTCCGGTTCCCGCTGACCATCCGCTTGCCCGACGAATATCGCTCCGATCCGGACGCGATTTCGGCGATCCCCATCACCACCCCGCGGGGCGAACAACTGCCGCTGGAACGGTTGGCCGACGTCGCCGTCACCTCCGGCCCGTCACAAATCGCCCGCGAATGGGGCCAACGACGCGTGACCGTGTCGGTGAACGTCCGAGGCCGCGACGTGGGGAGCTTTGTCAACGCTGCCAAACACGCGATCGACCGAGCCGTCGTCATGCCCTCGTCTCGCTACTACGTCGAATTCGGCGGCCAGTTCGAACACATGATTCGTGCCCGCAACCGGCTATTCGTCGTCGTCCCGCTCGCGCTGACGTTGATCTTCTCCCTGCTCTACATGACGTACGGGAACGCCGTCGACGCGATCCGTGTGTTCACGTGCATCCCGTTCGCCTGGACCGGAGGCATCGTCGCCCTCTGGCTACGCGATATGCCGTTCTCGATCTCCGCGGCGATCGGATTCGTCGCGCTGTCCGGGGTCGCGGTGCTCGACGACATGCTGCTGGTGTCGACGATCCGCGGTCTCCGCGACCGCGGCATCGGTCTCGAAGACGCCGTCCAGCAGGCGGCGATGACACGACTCCGCCCCGTCCTCATGACGACCCTCGTCGCCGCCTTGGGATTCGTCCCGATGGCGACGAGCACCGGCATGGGCGCCGAAGTACAACGCCCCCTCGCGACCGTCGTGATCGGCGGCGTGATCAGCGCGATGGTGATGTCGCTGCTCGTGCTACGAGTCCTCTACACGGTGTTCCAAAACCCGTGGGCACGACGGCCGAACGGTTCGGCCGCCGATTTTTAACTGGTGAGATAGAAGGAAATCGATTCGATGAAACTGTTATCGAGATGCGTCGCGATGCTGGCGGTCGCCATGACCGTGACGGCGACCGGGTGCCAAAGCGAACCCGATTCGGCCGCGACCGAACCGGCGGCCGCGACCAACCAAACGGCACAGGACGCCATGGCCGGTGATCATGATCACGCCGACCACGGTGCCCACAACGACGGCGCCGCAGACCACAGCGGGTGGTGGTGCAAGGAACACGGCGTCCCCGAAGGAGAATGCCCGAGGTGCGACACCTCGCTCCTCGCCGAGTTCAAAACCGAAGGCGACTGGTGCGACGAACATGATCGCCCCGATTCACAGTGCTTTGTCTGCGATCCCGAGCGGTTCGAAAAGTTCGCGGCCCGCTACGAGGCCCGCTTCGGCGAGCCGCCGCCACAACCGACCGAGTGATGACGGCGACCGACCGAGTGATGACGGCGACCGGGGCAGCGTTCAGTCCGACTCGTTGCCGCTCAACACGGCCATGAACGCCTTCTGGCTGATCTCGACGCTGCCGATCGCCTTCATCCGCTTCTTCCCTTCCTTCTGCTTCTGCAACAACTTCCGCTTCCGCGTGATGTCACCGCCGTAGCACTTGGCGGTGACGTTCTTGCGGAGCGCGGGGACGGTCTCGCGGGCGATCACGCGACTGCCGACCGCCGCCTGCACGGCGACCTCGAACATGTGCCGTTCGATCTCCGCCTTCAATCGCTTCGCGACCGCGCGGCCCCGCCGCTCGGCGTCGCCCCGGTTGCACACCACGCTCAACGCGTCGACACGCTTTCCGTTGACCATCATGTCCAACCGACACAAGTCCGCCGGCTCGTACCCCATGATCTCGTAGTCGAGCGTCCCGTAACCGCGGGTGCAGCTCTTGATCTTGTCGTGCAAGTCGTACACGACCTCGGCGAGCGGGATGTCGTACGTCAACATCGTCCGCAGCGGGCCGAGACATTCCTGGCTCTTCTGAATCCCACGACGCTCCTGAGCCAACTTCATGACCGCCCCGATGTACTCGTTCGGGACGATCACGTTGCACCGCACGATCGGCTGACGGAACTCTTGGATGTCCCCCGGGTCGGGCACGTCTTGCGGCTTGTGGATCTGGTGGACATCCCCCCGCTGGTCGACGATCTCGTACGTCACGTTCGGCGCGGTTTGCACCAGGTCGATGTCGGCTTCCTGCTCGAGCCGCTGTTGGATGATCTCCATGTGCAACAGCCCCAAAAACCCGCAGCGGAACCCGAACCCGAGCGCCTCGCTCGTCTCCGGTTCGAACTCGAAACTCGGATCGTTGACCGCCAACCGCTCCAACGCGTCGCGGAGCTCCGAAAAATCCTGACCGTCGCTCGGATAAAGCCCGCAATAAACCATCCGCTTGGGCCGCGAATAGCCGGCCAGCGGCGGCGCGGCGTCCTTCCCAGGAACACTCACGGTGTCGCCGATGTGGACGTCGCCAAGGCTCTTGATGTTACAGATCAAATAACCGACCTGGCCCGCGACCAAACGGTCGCACGGCTGACGACGCGGAGCGAATTGGCCGAGTTCGATCACCTCGTGCTCCGTCCCCGCCTTCAAAAAACGGATCTTTTGACCCTTGTGCGCCGTGCCTTGCATCAGCCGCACGTACGTGATCGCGCCCCGGTAATCGTCGTAGTTCGAATCGAACACCATCGCCTGTAACGGCGCGTCGGGGTCACCGGTCGGCGGCGGAACACGCCCGATGATCGCGTCGATCAACGCGTCGACCCCCACCCCCGTCTTCGCACTCACACGGACGCATTCCTCGGGGTCGGTCCCGAGCGTATTCATCATCTCCTCGGCGACCTCGTCCGGCCGCGCGTGGTTGAGGTCGATCTTGTTGATCACCGGGATGATCGTCAGGTTGTGCTCCATCGCGGCGAACGCGTTCGCCACCGTCTGCGCCTCGACCCCCTGGAACGCGTCGACCAACAACAACGCCCCTTCACAACACGCCAACGATCGAGAAACCTCGTATTGAAAGTCGACGTGACCCGGGGTGTCGACCAAGTTCAACTCGTACGATTTCCCCTTCCACTCGAAGTGCATCGATACGGCCCGAGCCTTGATCGTGATCCCCCGCTGCCGCTCGAGCGCCAAATCGTCGAGTAGCTGCTCCTTCATCTCGCGAAGGGTGACCGTGCCGGTGTGTTCGAGCAATCGGTCCGCGAGCGTGCTCTTGCCGTGGTCGATATGGGCGATGATGCAAAAATTACGTGTTTCCGATGCCATGTTTGTCCGTGGACAGGGGAGTCGGACCGAACCGGGAAGGAACGGCCGAACGGGAATAACCGGCCGAACAGGAATCAAGGGCCGAACAGGAATCAAGGGCCGAACAGGAATCAAGGGCCGAACAGGTTTGACGAACCGATTCAGGACGCGGCCTCGCTACACGCGACCGCTCTCCTTCCTCGCGTACCCGGCCGCCCCAAGATACCCGGCGTCCCCTCCCAGTTCCGCGAAGGTGATCTTGGTGCCGGCGAAAACGTTCTCAAAAGTACGACGACGAAACTCCTCGCTCACCTGACTCAAGAATCGTCTGCCGATCGGAGAGTGGGAACCTCCAAAATTCATCGCCCCCCCCAACACGACCGAGCCAGGGTCGACGACGTGCACGATGGTGGTCACGCCGATGCCAAGCCAGCGGGCGGTCTCGTCGATCACCTCCAACGCCAACGCGTCCCCCGCCTCGGCCGCCTCGTAAATCCGCTTGGCCGTCAGCGGCTCACCCCCACGTTGATCTTCCCCACGTTGATCTTCCCCACCTTCGCCTTCCGCGGGTTGGCCGTTCGGACCGGCGTCTCCCGATTCGTCCGCACCCGAAGCGTCGCGTCCCCCGTCATCGCCAAAATCGCCTTCGTCCGCCCCTGTGGCTCGAGCGAACGCTTGCAATCGGCTCTCGCGACCCTCCGCCAACAACCGCTTGGTGCGACCGACCACGCCGCTCGCCGACGCGTAAGCTTCCAGCTGGCCCCGGCCGCCCCCCCAACCACACAACTCCGCGTCGTCGGATGAGTCGACCAAGATGTGACCGCACTCGCTGCCAAAGCTGTTCGTCCCGTGGACGAGTTCTCCTTCCAAAATGATCCCGCCCCCGACGCCGGTGCCAAGCGTCAACAACACCATCGATCGGTCCGGTTTTCCGCTGCCGAGCCAGTACTCGCCGTACGCCGCGGCACTCCCGTCGTTCAGAAACGATACCGGACAGCCCAACGCGTCGGAAAGCGTCTCCCGGATCGGGAAGTCACACCAATGCGGTAATTGGGGGGCGGCCACCAGGTAGCCACGAGGGATGTCCATCGGGCCCGGCGCCCCCAACCCGGCACGGACCACGTCCGACCCGACCCCGAGCCGCCGCTCCGCCTGACCAATCGTCTCCGCAACGCGGTCGACCGCCCTCTCCGGACCCTCCGGCTCACAAGTCGGCAACCACTCATACGCCAACGTTCGACCCCGGTCGTCGACCAAACCGACCTTGATGCCAGTCCCGCCCAAATCGATCCCCCAAAAGTACGGGGGCTCGGTCGAAGCGACGTCAGTGAGGGCCGGGGTGGCAGACATGGACCGATACGGCTCGCGGAGCCGGTTAGACTGGGGGAAAAATCGGGTTGACGCTCGCGGAGTATAGGAGCGAGCCGAAAAAGTCACAACGAGCGTTTCATGCGTCCACCAGACAGCCCCACCCCTCACCACCCGCCCGATCCCCCGGCCAACGGTCTGTCGGCACCGATCGCCTCGAACGCGGCCGTCTCCGGCGCCCCGGCACACGCCTGCCGTGTCGCGTTCCTCACCGCCGGCGCCGCCGGGATGTACTGCGGCAGCTGCATGCACGACAACACCCTGGCCCGCTCGCTTCGCACGCGTGGCTTCGATTGCCTGCTGCAGCCGATCTACACGCCGATCCGGACCGACGAGTCGAGCGTCGCCAGTGGCCAACTCTTCTTCGGCGGGATCCATATCTACTTGCTCCAGCGGCTCCCCTGGTTCCGCCTGGTCCCCGCCCCGCTCCGGCGACTGCTCGATTGGCCGCCGCTGATCCGCTTGGCGACCCGCCGCATCGGTTCGACCGACCCGGCCCAGCTCGGCAAGCTGACGATCTCGATGCTCCGCGGCCGCGAAGGGGACCAACGCGACGAGGTCGAACGGCTCACCGATTGGCTGGCCAAGGAAATCCGGCCCGACGCGGTGCTGCTGACCAACCTGCTGATCGGCGGCGTCCTCCCGTCAATCCGCGAACGCCTACCCAACGCCCGCCTGATCGTCATCCTCCAAGGAGACGACATCTTCCTCGATCACCTGCCCGAGACGTTTCGCGACGAAGCGATCCGGCGCTGCCACGCCCTCGCCAAGCACGTCGACCGGTTCGTCGTCAACAGCCGCTTCTACCGTGACAAAATGGCGTCGATGTTCGACTTGCCCCTCGAAAAATTCGACGTGATCCCCCTCTCGATCGATCCGCTCCCGTTCGTCGCCGATCGCGAAGAGTCCACCCCCCCAAATTCAAACACCCCAGACTCGACGCCCGCAAATGCAACGCCCGCCGAGTCGACCCCCACCGAACCCTCCGACCAGCCGTTTCGGATCGGGTACCTCGCCCGCGTCAGCCCCGAAAAAGGGCTCCACCATCTCGTCGACGCGTTCATCGACCTCGCGAAGCAACCCGGTCACGCACGGACGACCCTCGATGTCGCCGGCTGGCTCGGAGACCCTCACCGTGACTACCTGCGTCGACTCCACCAACGGGTCGACCGCGCCGGGCTGGGGGATCGCTTTCGCTACCACGGAAGCCCCGACATGAAAGGCAAAGTCCGCTTCCTCCGCTCGATCGACGTCCTCAGCGTCCCCACCGACTACGCCGACCCCAAAGGCCTGTTCGTGCTCGAAGCCCTCGCCTCCGGCGTCCCCGTGGTTCAACCCGACCACGGCGCGTTCCCCGAACTGATCGCCTCGACCCGCGGCGGCCTCCTGTTCCCGCCAAGCGACGCCGGGGCCCTCGCCGACACCCTCCGCCAACTCCATTCCGACCCAAACCTCCGCCGCGAACTCGGACAACGTGGACGTCAACACGTCCTCAACACGCACGGGATCGATGCCGCCGCCGAGACGATCGGGCACCTGATCCGCGGCGTCTCCCCGTCCGAATCGTCGCAGTTTCCATCGACGCGATCCGAACCGAACCCGTCCGAACCGCCTCGCGGCGAAGCGGATCCATCCCTCAGCGAATCCGATCCGCCCCCGGGCGAAACGGTCAACTCCCCTCCCGACGAAGGGTCAACTCGCGTTCGATAAACCGTCCCCCTAGAAATTGCGGCGGGACAAAGCTGTTGCTGTCAAGCGGGACCCGGACCCGAACGGTCACCTCCGGGGTTTCTGACTCGATCGTCTCCGGCTCGATCTGGATCGTGAAGTGGTCGATCCCGACGGTCCCGAGCACCCGCTGGGCCTCCCCACGGGCGTCGTCCGCACTCGCCCCAGGAACCACCCCGCGTCGCGCGGCCTCGTAAACCGCGTTGTCGGCAGTGTGCCGCACCATCGCCACCCGGCAAAACTCAAAGGCGACGAAGAAAAAGAAAAACGCTAACGGCGCGACGGTCGCGAACTCCACCAACGTCACCCCACGCCGCGGCGGGCGACGGGAACGAAGACAGCGACGGAGACCCGCGACTCGAAAGGAATGGCTCATTCGGTCATCATCGTGCTCAGGGTCAACGCGACCTCGCGGTACACGTCGCGAAGTTCTAATCCGTCGTCGGCATGAAAATGCTTCCCGCCGCCGATCTCGGCGACCTCCCGCATCCGTTCCACGTCCGCGTTCCCGCCGAACGTGATCGTATGGATCACGATCCCCGCCTCGGCGACTCGCGACGCGACATCCTGCGGCGCGGTCCCGGTGTTGTGCAACCCGTCGGTCATCACGATCAACGTCCGCTCGACGAAACGTGACGATCGTCCCGTCGCAAAGATCGACTCGCCCGCTTCGATCCCCCGCGAAATGCTCGTCATCCCGTCCGGCTCCAACCCCCCCATCGCGTCGTCGACCAACCACAAATTCGACGTCAACGCGAGGTCTTCCGTCGCCCAACTGCTGTACGACGCGAGCCCCACGTGTTCGTCCACCGGCGTCTCATCGAGCGTGTCCACAAACGTCGAAATCGCTTGCCCCAGATCGTTCCACAGCGACCCACGCATCGATCCGGAACGGTCGATCACCAGCACCACGTCGCGCTCCACGTACGTCGCGGTCACACGCAAACGTGGCGCGAAGCTGCTCCTCCCGAGAACGTTGCCGAAAAACAACGGGATCACCCCGGAAAGCGAATCGTCGGTCCGACGACCCTGGACGCGGACGCTGTTGGTCGGCGTCCCTCCCGCAGTAAAACGGAACACCCCCGACCCGTCGCGGACGCTCCGACCCAACTCGAAATCCTCCGCCGCAAGCAACAGCGGTTCGCCCCCCACCAAGTTCTGTGCCGCAATCGCTTGACCCCGAGCGATCGCGAATTCGACATCCGAGCTGTCCGATAACGCCGCCGCCGACGCCTTCGCCGCCGCGTCCGTCGCCGTTCGCAACTCGGTCCGCGTCAAATGCATCTGCGCGACGTCAACCGAAAACGCCAATGCCACCATGAATCCGACCATCATCAACGTGACCAACACCAACATCGCACCGCGGCGGCGCGACCGATGTCCCCATGCCACCCGCTGCCATGCCACCCGATGATGGTTCCGATCCGAAATCTTCACGTTCATTCTTTCACCATCACCACTCGGGCGACAAGCGTCCGATCCGAGAGAAGCTGGCCCGTGATCGGACGGTTACTCCCCGTCGGCGCCGACACCGTGATCACGACCGCGTCGCCCCGATCCGCCGCGCCGGCGTCTCCCGAAGGAAACTCGATCACGAAATCGCTCACCCCGCGGGCGTTCAGAATCGCCGTCGCCCGCTCCGTCCCCGCGTCACTGTCCGACCCCAATCGGATCGCCTCCCGCACACCCTCGTAAGCCGCCGCGTTCAACGATTGCTTCAAAAAAATAAAACTCGAAGCCTCGATCGAACCGAACACGAGCAAAATGATCATGGGCAAGCAGACCGCGAACTCCACCGCCGCGACGCCGCGACGGCGTGCCCGCGACGGACACACCGTGAGATCCGTGTGCGAACGCCGACCCCGGCGACAAGCTCGCCCGCCGACGGTCGGGCCGAACGCGAATCTCGGCTGACGACCGTTCACGACGATGCCCCCACCGGCTTCCGATCAGACGCGTCCGCCGATTCCCCGCCGCGATCGGGCACCCCCGCCTCGGGCACCCCCGCCTCGGGCACCCCCGCGTCCGAGTCCCCGCTTTCAGCCCAATCGACATCGGCCAAACGGGCACGATTCATCACGCGGTTGAAATCCTCGGCGACCCCGATCCAGTAATCACCGTCGCGAAACCGGAGCGGCGGCACCGAACGCCCCGCCCCCGCCTCGGCCAACGCGGATCGCAACCGAGTCATCGGCCCGGCGAACCGGTTCGTCAACTTCAGCGTGTCCCACACGAACGCCGGGATTAAAGCCGTCGTGATGATGAAGAACGGCAGAAATCGTCGAACACAATCGACGAGCGTCTCCCCCCACGCCGCGTCGGGTTGCTCGAACAGCCGCATCCATAGGAGCAACGCGAACGAATTGCACAGAAAAAACAGGCCCCAATGCAACGCGACCATCCGGATCAGCCCGCCTTGGACCTCCGGATCGACGAACATCTTGCTGCGGCGAGTCGCCTTCGTCGTCGGACTTGTCATCGGTGTTTCTCGCAGTTCCAGGTACATGGCGGATCGACCCGGCGCCAAACGTCTGCCGTCGCGGCGCACCCGCACCATCCCCGACACGGGCATCCCCCTCCGCAGCCCAAACCTACGATACGGATCCCGCCGGCACCGCAGTCGCCGCGGAAACGGCGCACGCGGATGAACGCCACGACCCCTCCCCGCCCCCTCCACGCCGACCCGATCGCTGCGATCGCTACATCCGGTTCGCACTCCCCTTCGCGTCGGTCCATCCGCAATCGCCCGACTCGCGGTCGGCGGGTACATTGGCTGGACACCGCCATCCCGTGCCGAAACACTAGAGCGACATGCCCGAATCGCAAGCGTGGGTGCTTTCTGTGTGGGACTCTCTCGCTAACGCTCCGGGCTTGTCGCGATATCACACACCCAAGGAATCAATCAATGAAAGTCCTGATCGCCGTCGACGGATCAACCTTCTCCGCCGCTGCCGCCAAGTTCGTCCGCGGGCTCCCGGCAGAAAAACCGATCGAGGCGACCTTGGTCACGGTGATCAACCCTCCCGACGTGGCACTCAGCACCTCGACGGAAATGTGGTACCCGCAATATCTCGAGCACCAACAGCAATTCGCCGAAGAAGCCCTCGAAGGAATCGCTCAAACGTTCAACGACACCGACGACCTTGTCGATCGCAAAGTCCTGCACGGACACATCGGCCACGCGATTATCGACCACGCAGACCAGATCGGGGCCGACCTGATCGTCGTCGGCGCGAAAGGACACTCGGCCGTCGGTCGAATCCTGCTCGGTAGCGTCAGCGATTACGTCGCCACCCACGCCGCCTGCTCGGTCGTTGTCATCCGACCCCGAGAAGAACATGACGATTCGATCCGGCACAAAGTCTCGATCGCCTTCGACGGCACCCCGCCCGCCCAGTCCGCCCTCGACGATTTCGCCCAGTTCGATTGGTCAAGCCTCGAACAGATCCAAGTCATCACGGCCTCGCCCAAACTCGAAGTGTTTCGAGAAGATATCCTCAGCTCGATCATGGAAGAAGGCGCGCGGCGCCGCACCGAAGCGCTGCGGACCGCGAAGGCCGGCGCGGAACAACTGCAATCCCGTGGCTGGAACGTGATCCACAAATCGGTCGAGGCGGAACATATCGGCGAAGGCATCTTGGAAGCCGCCGACGCCCACGGAAGTGACCTCGTCGTTATCGGCGACGCCGGCCGCGGGACCATCACCCGACTGCTCCTCGGAAGCACCTCCCGATACGTCTTGCGACACGCCAAACAATCCGTCTGGATCGTCCGACATCGCAACGAATCTTAACGCCGAGCCGTCACGCTCGTCCGCCAAGGTCCCACAAAAAACGGCCGGTTCTCCGATCGAGAACCGGCCGCGATGAAGCCGCGTCAAATGACCGTCATGTCACTCAGTTGATCGCCTGTTTGACTTGCTCGGCGAGCGCCGAAATGTCGATCTGGTCGGCCGCATACGTGTGTGTGCCGACGACCTGACTCTCGTTGGCGAACACGACCGTCACGTCCGCGTCAGCCGGGATGCGGTAAGCCGCCGGACCCGATTCCGTTTCCTTCGCGACAGTAAACGGAACGTTCTTCGCGCCCGTCTTCTTGGCCATCTTCTCGCCTTCTTGCTTGAGCGCCGAAGCGTCCTTCCCGATGAGCGTCACGAAACCCTTCAGCTGGGCCGATTCGTTCGCCGCGATCGCGTCGTCAAGCTTCTTCACCAACGCCGGCACGTTTCCGTCCGTCTTGCGGGCGAAAACCATCACCATCGGACGAGACCCGTACAAGCACCGATAGCAGAGGTCTTGCCCCTTCTCGACGCCGTCCTCGTCAGCACCCGCCACCTTCGTGACGTAGAACGCGCTGATCGATTCGCCAGCCTTCAAGCACTCGCTGTCTCCTTCGGCCGCGGTCGCGGTCGTGGTCAACAGCATCAACGCCAAGGCACTTCCAAGAATTGTTCGTAACATCAAAAGCTTCTCCGATTGAAGCGGGGACAGGGATTCATGAACCTTTGTTGCCAATGGCCGTCCGTGAAAAACGTCCGCCACCGGCACACGCGCCGTCTTCGGCACTCGTTGCCTCATTATCACCGTCGCGGCGGGCGGGGAAACCCCTCGATCTGCTCCGGACGAAATCGGAACCCCCGCAACGCACCCTCGAATTCCCCCCGGCCAAGCAGCGGCGTCTCCTCCCGATGCCCCGTCCACCGATCCGCCAACCCCTTCCAAACACCCCGGATCTCCCGATCCAATCCCGCCTCCTGAGCCATCACCACCGCCAAGCCCAACTGGTATCGGGCCTGCGGATAGACCGGCACCCCACGCGCCGCCAACGACCAATCCGCCAGCGAAAGCGTTCGCCAGCCGTCCCCGTCTCGGTCCGCAGCGAGCGCCCCCCTGGCCTCCCCAGGCAACCGCCCCTCGCTCACCCCCGATACCTGAACCTCCACCCGGCTCGTGTGCGGCGAATAAAGCGACCACGAAAGCCAGTGGTCCCAGTAGCCCCATCGCTCAAACAGCGGCATCCCGATCGCCATCGCCGCGATGCCCCGCGCGACCCAACGTACCCACCCCGACCGGTCTGCCAAACCCGCCCCCGAACCGGCTCCGCCCGTCTCGGCTCCGCCCGAACCGACCCCGCTCCCGGTGGTCCCCTCCGGCTCGAAGCCCCGCCACTCACCCCGATCGCACCGCACCGGCGCGACCGCCAAAAACCACGCTTGACCGATCAACACCCCGTTCCAAACCAACACGCCGGCGCTGTGACCCAGCCCCCACGGACCCAAAATCCCGATCAGACCGGCATGCATCCCCATCGACACGCACCCGGCAAAACGTCGCGTCCACGGAACTAGCCACCCGATCCCGATCAACATTTCAGCCGCGGGAAACCCGAGAGCCGCCGCCACACGTGCCTCCCGGGGAAACGTCTCGGGAAGTCCCCCCCAAGCCGCGGCGACGGTGCTTAAAAAGTCTTGCCCGACCGTGTGGGCGAACTGAAAATCGAACTTGCCGGCCGCGCTATACACGTAAATGCTCGCCGCCAACACCGTCAACCATCGCCGCGTCTCCGCCCACCGAAGAGACGCGAACAACGTCGCCGCGATCAACGACTGATACGCCCACGGCTGCATCCGATGCTGGTCAAGCACCATCGTCGCCCCGAGCGCCCCGGCGATCACAAACCACGCCGAGCGAAACCGGTTCCCCGTCATCACGACGACCAACGCCGCGATCACGATCGACACCAACGACACCGCTTCGACCACCCCAAACCACCCGCCCCCCGGCCCGATCGGAAACCACGGCACCCGAGGAAAATCACCCCCGGGAAACCAAAGCCGATACGTCGCGGCGATCAGCCCGACGAGCGCCGCAGCCCAATACGTCGGGTAAACCCTCGACGCCGACCCGGCCCCCCCGCCAAAAACGGCCAGCGTGAATCGATGCATAGCTTGAGCGGAACTGCTTGCCACGAAAAATCAGGGGCGATGATGGACGACGTCAAGAACTCCGTTGAGCAACTAAATCCGCTCGATCATCAACCCCACGATCGGTCTCGTCCAGACGGCCGCCCA
>JAWLFY010000079.1:0-22016 GCA_041685355.1 Pirellulaceae bacterium
CCGCGTTCGCTCGCATCCTCACTTCGGACATCGCAGCAATGCCTCCAAAACCTACGTTCTGGGCAGTTGCCACTAAAATCGCGGAACAACCTTTTCGGAGAGGCAATCACTGTTTCAGACACTGACGCCGGGAGGATCCCTGGCACGGAGAAATCGATGGACCTCCGCGATTTAAGGCAAGAGTATTCGATGCGGGCGTTCGACGTCACCGACGCCGATCCGTCCCCACTTCGTCAATTCGAGAGCTGGTTCCGCGAGGCGTCGCATGCGGAGTTGCCGGAACCCAACGCGATGTCGATCGCGACGGTCGGGGGGGACGGTCAGCCGACGCAGCGGACGGTCTTGCTCAAGCTGTTCGACGACGACGGGTTCGTGTTCTTTACGAACTACGAAAGCCGCAAGGCCCGCCAAATCGAATCGAACCCGAGGGTTTCCGCCCACTTCCTGTGGTTGCCGCTGCAGCGTCAGGTCGAGATCAACGGGACGGCGGAGAGGGTGAGCACGGGGGAATCGCTGAAGTACTTCACCACGCGACCGCGGGGCAGCCAGCTCGGGGCGTGGGTTTCGCGACAGAGCGACGTGATTACGTCGCGGAGCCTGATCGAACAGAAACTCTCCGAGATGAAGCGGAAGTTCGCCACCGGCGAGGTCCCGCTGCCGGCGTTCTGGGGCGGGTACCGGATCCGGCCGCACCGGTTTGAGTTTTGGCAGGGTCGTCCGAGTCGGTTGCACGACCGGATCGAGTACATCCCGGAGAGTGTTGGGGGAGGGCGCGAGAGTGTTGGCGGAGAGGACCCTCGGGGGTGGCAGCGGCGACGGTTGTCACCCTAAACGGTCGTTGCTCTCGACGGTCGTTGCTCTGGACGGTCGTACCCTACCGGGAAACTCTGCCGGCGAGTACGCGCCGCGGCGAAACGTCTGGGGACGAGTACGACCGAAGAGTACAAGTACAACCGAAGAATGCGCGTACGACCGAAGAAACAGTGCGACGCCGTGAAATCGAGTCGCGAGGGCGTTGTCGAGTTAGGACGCGACGGGGTTGACGCGTCCCGCCTTGAAGGCTTCGGCCATCGCCTTGGGGACCTCGGCCTCGGCGAGCACGAGGCGTGATCGGTTCTCGGTGACTCTCGCTTTCATCTGTTGTTCGACCGCGATCGCTTCGGCGCGACGCCCTTCCGCCTTCGCCCGGGCGACGCGTGTATCGGCTTCGGCCTGGTCGCTTTGCAGTCGGGCCCCGATGTTCTCCCCGACGTCGATGTCGGCGATATCGATCGAGACGATTTCGAAGGCGGTTTGGGCGTCGAGGCCTCGGGAGAGGACGACGCGGGTGATCATGTCGGGGTTTTCGAGCACGTTGAAGTGCGAGTCGGCTGACCCGATCGAGCTGATGATCGCTTCGCCGACGCGGGCGATGATCGTGTCCTCGGTCGCCCCGCCGATGAGCTGTTCCAGGTTCGTCCGAACCGTGACCCGGGTGCGGACTTGGAGTTCGATGCCGTTCTTCGTAATCGCGCTGAGCGTGCTCTTGCCGCTCCGTTTGGGGTCGGGGCAGTCGATGACTTTCGGGTAGACGCTGGTTTGGACCGCGTCCAGGACGTCGCGTCCCGCCAGGTCGATCGCGCAGGCTTGGTCGAAGTCGAGTGGGATTTCGGCACGGTGCGCCGCGATGATCGCGTGGGTCACGTTCATCACGTTGCCGCCGGCCAGGTAGTGCGCCTCCAACTTGTGCGTGCTGATCCCGTTTTGGCGGCTGATGTCCAGCCCGGCTTGGGCCGACATCACCTTCGCCTGGACGATCACGTTCGGGTTGACTTTGGTGAAGTGCATCCGGATCAGGCTGATCAGCGACACGTCGGCGACCGACATGTAGGCTTGGAACCAGAGCTTGCCGTAGCGGACGAAGAAGAACCCGAGGACCGCGGCGAGGAAGAGCAGGATCGCGATCCCGATCATCAACGCCGGCGCCGCCGGAAGTTGTGCCAACGGCGGCAGGCTCAGCGGCGGCGGGCTCAACGAATCACCGAGCGGCTGCCACCCGAGCGGTGCGTCAGCGGGCGTGGTGATGCTGAGCGAAGTCGAGGCAGGGATCGTCACCTTAGCGTTCTCCATCGGGGTGGCCTGGGCCGCACGCGGGAAATCGGCATTCCGGCCCGCGACGAAATCCGCCATGATCATAGGGCTTCGCGGTGCCGCTGCAAAGTATTGTCGGCGGGTGCGAAGTGGGCTCGGCGGTGGCAACGAATTCCGGTATCGCTCGGTGACGATGATCCTTTCCGAGTTGATTCCGCAGCAACTATGTTATGCTGAAGGGGTTGGCAAGACGTCACGTTTTTCGGCGGACGCGGGGAACGGCTCTCGGCGGACGCGGGGAACGGCTCTCGGCGGACGCGGGGAACGGTACGTCGGTTCGAATTTGGCACGGAGGAGTACCGGGTCTCGGGAGTTCGAGCCTTGGGAGTTCGGGTCTTGGGAGTCATCGCGTAATGCGTCAGATTTGGAAGCAGGGAGACTGGGCGGTTTACCGCAAGAGCAAACGGAGTGCTTCTCCGGGGAAGCGGGCGGAGAAGGTCATCGCGAGTCCCAAGGGCGAGACCTACACGTATATCGTCGACAAGTTTTGGGTCGTCGAGGCGACGTTGCCGGGGAACCGTTTGCGGCTCCGGACCGCCCGCGGCAAGACTCATGTGATCGATGCGGACGATCCGAGTCTGCGGCGACCCTCGCTTTTCCAAAGGCTTTTCCGACGGGACCGATTCCGAATCGTCGAGCGGGCGCTCGACATGCCGAACTTTGCGGCGTAGCGGACGCACGCGGTCAGCTCACACGCGGTGTCGGCCGCCGTGTCGCTCGTATCGGCCCGCCGCTCGTATCGGCCCGCCGTTTCGGGCCGTCTCACCAGCGAACGAGAGCGGTTCCCCAGGCGAGACCCGCCCCGAATCCGCACAGCAGCACGAGGTCGCCTCGTCGAATGCGACCCTGGCTTGCCGCCTCGTCGAGCGCCAGCGGGATGCTGGCGGCGGACGTGTTCCCGTATCGGTCGAGGTTCACGAACACCTTTTCGGCTGGCAACGCGAGGTCGGCGACTGCCGAGTCGATGATCCGCTGGTTCGCTTGATGCAGAATCACCAGATCGAGGTCTTGGGGGGTCAGTCCGGCCGACGCGAGGACTTGCTTGGCGCTTTCGTCGAACACCCGCACGGCCCACTTGAAAACGTTCCGGCCGTCCATCCGGAGGAATTGGCCGCCTTCCCGGTGAGCCTCCGGGGTCAGCGGTTGACGCGTCCCGCCGGCCGGAATGCAGAGCATTTCGCCGCCGCACCCTTCGCTGCCGATCTGGTACGAGAGGATTCCCGGTCCGTCCGCATCCTTGTCGTCTGACGCCGACAGCAGCACGGCGCCGGCGCCGTCGCCGAATAGCGGGTAGGTTTTCGGGTCGTCCGGATTCACGGTGCGGCTCATCAAGTCCGCCCCGACGACCAACGCCGATCGGCTGTTTCCGGTCGCGACGAACTGGGCCGCGGTCACCATCGCGTACATGAACCCGGCGCACGCGGCGTTGATGTCCATCGCGGGCGCGACGGCGCCGAGTCGTCGTTGCAGATGACAGGCGGTCGACGGCGTGGGGTGGTCTGGCGTGATCGTCGCGACGAGGATCAGATCGACCGCGTGGGGCGTCACACCGGCCTGCCGAAGACACGCCGTCGCCGCTTCGTAGCAAAGGTCACTCGTCGCTTCGTCGTCGGCGGCCTTCCGTCGTTCCAGGATCCCCGTTCGGCGGACGATCCATTCGCTGTCGCACCCCAACGCCGCCAAGTCTTCGTTGGTCACGACTTGTCGCGGGGCGTACGAACCGGTCGCGACGACACGGATTCCCGCGACTTTCCCCATCCGTCCCCGCGTCGAAAGCGTCTCCGCGTCCTGCGTCGCGTTGGCGGTAGCACGATCAAAGGTGGTCACGATCGATTCTGACATTCGGCGAGGGACGTTTTTGGGGGGGCGTTGAGGGGGGCGTCGGTCAAATGACGGTTCCGGCGGTCCGGCGTGGACCCGCCGGGGGCCGGGCAAAGACCGAGAGTATAGCGGCCGAGTCCGTTTTTCGTTAGACAGATCTGGTTCTCCCCGCGGACGTGATCGGTCACCCCGGCAACGTCCCGAACCGGGACCCACGTCCGTCCGTTCGCCGAGCGAGTCCGATCCGATGGATCTGAAACCGTCGAAAGCGCAACCGTCGAAAGCGAAACCGTCGAAAGCGAAACCGCCGAAAGCGAAACCGCCGGAGCTGAGAACGCCCGAGCTGAGAACGACCGGTTGCCCGCCAGCGAGCCGATCGGGTCGTCGAAGCTGGTTCGGGCAGGTGTCAGCGATTTCGTTCGCCGCGGGGATGGCCGGATGCGGGACCGACGTCCGGGACCGGCCGGTGTCACGGTATCGGGTCACCGGTCCGTCGATGATCCCGACCCTGGTCCCCGACCATCGTTCTGTCGGGTGCGGTCATTGTGGGGTAACGCTCCGCGTCCCGGCGGAACCTTCGTCCGCCGCCGACCGGGCGACGTTTCGCTGTTGGCATTGTGGTCGGCGCCACCCGAGCCCGCGAGGCCCGGTGATTCCCGGGGACGTGGTCGAACTGGGGGGGGCGCCGGCGGATTCGAGATGGCACCCGGTCGCAAGACGGATCGGGGAGCTGACCGCGACCGATCATGGCGGGCGGCCGACGGTCAAACGTCTTCTCGCGTTGCCCGGGATGACGGTCGGTCTCGACCATGAGACGGCTGGCGACCGCCCCCCACGCCTGACGGTCGACGGATTGTTCCCCGACGAGATCGAAAGCTTCGCCGTGCCCCGCTTGCCGGTCGATTTCGATGCCAAGCGGGACGATTCCAGGTGGACGCCGACGCTCGATTCGACCGCGTGGCGGCGGGTCGCGGGGGGATGGGTTCATGACGACGCAAATCGGGTCGCAGCCGCTTCCGCTTCCGACTGGCTCATCTATCGCCACCGAAATGTCTATCGTGACAACCGCCGCTGCCCGGTCCTCGACGACGTCCCCGAAAACGTCGCCGACCCGCGGCCGCTCCGTGCGGTCGACCGGGTCGATGTCCGTTTCGTGGCGACGTGCCAGACCGAGGGGCGGCTCGAGGTCGTCCGCTGGCAGCGATGGGGGATCGCGACCGAGACGTTTTCGGTTGGCACGACCGAGACGTCGATTCGTTCGGGTGGCATCGTTGATCGTCGCCGAGGCGGTTCGGCGACCTTGGGACGCCAGGATCATCCGCCCGTCGGCGCGAGCCAGCCGATCGCGGTCCGCGTCGTGTCGGCCGGGCGTCGCGTGTCGGCCGGGCGTCGCGTGTCGGCCGGGCGTCGCGTGTCGGCCGGGCGTCGCGTGTCGGCCGGGAGGCGCGTGTCGGCCGGGAGGCGCGAGTCGGGCGGGCGGTGGCGGCTCGGCGAGATCATCGTCGAACGTGCGGTGGAGTATCGGTTGCTCGCCAGGCACGACCGCGATCGTTATCCGATCCGTCTCGGTTCTGACGAGTGCTTCCTGGTCGGCGACAACGTCCCGGTCTCGGTCGACAGCCGAGACTGGGGGCCCGTCCCGATCGGGGCGGTTCGCGGTTTTCGACGCACCACGGTCCCCTAATCGGGGATCACTTCGCCGCGGATCAAGTCGTCGAAAGTCTCGCGCCGGCGGATCAGTTTCGCCTCGCCCTTTTCCAGCAAGACTTCGGCCGCACGGGTTTTACTGTTGTAGTTACTCGCCATCACGAACCCGTAAGCGCCGGCGTTTTCCAGCACAACGAAGTCGCCGACGGAGGCCATCGGGAGGGATCGCGTGTCGACGAATCCGCCTTCTCGCTGGGTAAAGATGTCGCCCGATTCACAGAGCGGCCCGCCGACGATCGCGTCGACCCGTTCGCGGCCCGATGCGTCGCCGTCGCGGGCGGCGATCGAGATCGGATGGTGCGCGCCGTACATCACCGGGCGTGCCAAGTCGTTGAAGCCGGCGTCGACCAGGAAAAACAGGTTGTCCCCCATCCGCTTCACCGAACGGATTTCGGCGATCAGGTAACCCGACTCGGCGGTGAGGTATCGTCCCGGCTCGATTTCCAGCGACACCCGGTGCCCGAACGACTCGCTCAGCTGTTGGCGGGTCGCGTCCCACAACCGATAGTACTCTTCCAGGTCGACGTACGTCTCGTCGTGTTTGTAGGGGACCGGCAGCCCGCCGCCGGCGCTGATCGTGCGGACCGTCCGACCCACCTCGGTTGCGACCCGTCGCATCGCCTCGCAAACGTCGCGGAGGTGTTCCAGGTCGGTCCCCGAGCCGATGTGCATGTGGAGCCCCGTGACCGTCACGCCATGCCGGTCCGCGCGGCGGAGGCACTCGTCGATCTGCGTGTGCCAGATCCCGTGTTTGCTCTGCTCGCCGCCGGTGTTCGTCTTTTGGCTGTGCCCGTGTCCGAACCCGGGATTGATTCGCAGCGTGACGTCGGCGCCGGGCCGCCGCTCCCCGAGCTGGCTGATCATGTCGGGGGACCCGCAATTGACCGCGATCCCGTGCTCGACCACCAGGTCGAGCGATTCGCGGTCGAACAGGTCGGCGGTGTAAATGATCTCCCCTTTCGATGCCTCCGGGGCATAACCCGCGGCCATCGCGCGGCGGACCTCGCCGGCGCTCACCGCGTCGACGGCCACCCCGAGGCGACGCATCCGGTCGAGGATCGCAAGATTCCCGCACGCCTTCTGCGCGTACCGGATCGTGTCGAACGCCGCCAAGTCGCCGATTCGCTCTCCGATCGGTTTCCAGTCGTAAACGTAAAGGGGCGTCCCGAATCGGGAGGCCAACTCGGCGACGGGGAAGTCGCCAATCGACGTGCGTGCGGACGAGAAGGGGGGCGCGGTCAACATCAGGGCTGCAAGCTTCGAGGGTAAGTCTGAATCGGGGAGGACGACGGCCCGATCGGAACCCGGATCGACGTCGGAAGTCTCCCCAACGTAGCGGATGTCGTGAACACTTCCGACGGGGCGGCGTGCGAGGGCGACGCCCCGAACTCTTCACGAATCCGTCCACGGGGAAGGCGTCATTTTTCCCGCTTCGAACCCGTGGGAGGTTGCGGCCCCGGTTTACGCCCCGGGACCTTTCCGGGTGTGTCCGGAAGGAACCGGCGGTCGATCGTCTGCAGCAACTTGCTGATGCAGAGTTTGTTGACGCTCAGGTTGTTTTCTCCCGATTCCCGAACGAGCGACTCATGGACGCTCAACGGCAACCGGATCGTGATCATCTTCTCCGGCTCGGCGGCGTCCGATTTCTCGATCCCGTGGCTCCGCATCGCGGCGATGATCTCTTGCATCTCCGAGAACACTTCGGTGGTCTCGAAGTATCGGCGCTCCGGTTCGCTCGGGAACAGCTTCCGGCAAATCCCATCAGGACCGAACATCTCGCGGAAATAGATCACCCAGCTGCCGGTCTTCGCGAACGCCTCCAGCGATAACTCCCGCGCCTGGGCGATCCGGTTTTCGAGCGACGCATCCGGATTGACCGACGACAGTTTCAACCGCCGCGCCCGGGAGGTCGGTGGCGAGGAGCCGGCAACCGAGCTTGCCGACGCGTCGTCGCCGGGGCCTTCGGACTCCAGCGGTCTGTGGTGGGTCGTGTTGGGACGTTTGGCGGATGCAGGTCGAGGAGGTGACATCGTCCGTCGGTTCTTCCTGGCTCGCGGGCACGGGGGTCGTTGCGGTGCCGCAATCCTCCGCCCGGGTCAAACCGATCTCCGCAAACAACGCTAGCAAAACCACTTAGGGCGATGCCCGTCGCTTGCGCGGTCTTTAGGCAGCCGTGCCCGGCCTCGCGACGCCGACGGGTTGCCTGCTTTTTGGGCAGGCGGGTCTGTTGCAAAGGCCAGGTGTCTAGTTGGTGGTGCCCGTGAAAAGATGGGTTTTTTATCGCGTGACGCAGAAAAGCGGGCGCCTCGTCTTGCCCAGGGGCGGCGAGGCTTCGCCGGCGAGAGCAAAGCCGACTGGCCGCGGCGTGGCGATCGATCGGTGGCGTGGAACGGCGTGACCGTCGGCCGGTCATTTGACCGGTTGGGGGGGGCGTCACGATGAAGAGAATCACGCCCCGGTCCTTCCGGCAAGACAACCCCGCCCGGAGGTGGCCGGGAGCCTTACGGCTGACGCGGTTCGAACCGGAACCGCTCGTTCTTCGAGAAGAACGCGACCGGGTTGTCGTACACGACTTTTTTGATCAGCGATTCGGGGTGGCCCCGCCGACGGAGTTCGAAGATCAGGTCGGGGACGGCGGTCGGCTTACTCGGCCCCCAATCGCCGGCGGAGTTCGCCAGCAGACGTTCTCCGCCGAACCGCTCGATCATGTCGGCGGCCCGCTGCGGGGTGCACTTGGTCACCGGGTAGAGCGTCATCCCAGCCCAGAACCCGCGATCGAGGACCTCGCCGATCGTGTGCTCTTCGACGTGATCGACCAACACCCGATCGGGTTCGACCCGCGCGTCCCCGGTCAGCATATCGAGGATCATCCGGGTCCCCTGGTATTTGTCTTCCAGGTGCGGCGTGTGGATCAGGATCGGCTGCCGATGTTCGACCGCGAGGTCGACGTGTTCGAGAAAGATGGTCGCCTCGTTCTTCGTATTCTTGTTAAGCCCGATCTCGCCGATCCCCAACACGTTCGGCCGATCGAGGAATTCGGGGATCATCGCGATCACGTCTCGGGAGAGCGAAACGTTCTCGGCCTCTTTCGCGTTGATGCAGAGCCAGGTGAAATGCCGGATCCCGTAGTTCGCCGCCCGCTTCGGTTCGACCTCGGTCAGTTGCCGAAAGTAATCTCGAAATCCGTCGACGCTGCCACGATCGAACCCGGCCCAAAACGCCGGTTCGCTGATGGCGACGCATCCCATCCGCGCGAGCGTGGCGTAGTCGTCGGTGATCCGCGAGACCATGTGGATGTGCGGGTCGATGTAATCCATAGGAACCTGGCGGGGAGTCGGTGGGGGAAGCGGAGATGTGGCGGGACCGGGCTCTCAGACGTTCATCTGCTCGCGCCAATTCGGTTCGTACTCACGAGAGAACAACTTCTGCAAGGTTTCTGCCCGATCGGGATGTTCGTCGAGCAGCCGCCGGATCGCTTCGTCCAACCGCTGGCGTCGCGGGTTCGCGTCGGGTCCTAGCGGGGCGGTGTCGGATGCCGCCCGGTCGATCCGGTCGAGGGCGGCGGCGACCTCAAGCAGTTTCGCGCGAACCTCGAGAAAGGATTCGTCCAGCACGGCGGTCGCGGTTCGTTCAGTCGTCGGCATGCTGAGTCAAGTTAAAGTCGCGTGTGAAGTCGGGGCAGCGGGGTGGACGATTCCGAATCACGTCATCCCCTGCCACATGAGGTGTATTGTAGCCGAACCGATTCGACGGCTCCCACCGCCCCGATCGTCCCCCTTCCCGCGAAACGTCGTCCACCCCGTGTCGGTTGGTCCGGCCAAGACGATCTGACCGATCGTAATGACGACGTCGATCGGTCCAGTTCGAGTTTCGGACCCAGCCGCCCGACGCCGAAAGGTAGAGTTGACCGCGAAACTCGGGCCATGGGGCGAGCGTCGTCACCCCGGAGAGATCGGAACGAGCAATCGGTACCAATCGGAACGAGCAATCGGTACCAATCGGAACAATCGGTGCCAATCGATGGACGGGCTGGAGCAAACCTACGACACGCTAGCGACGACTTGGAACGAGGCGGCGATCGAGGTGTTGCGATCGGCGTTGATCGACGAGGACGTGTCGATCCGTGTCCGTGCGCTTGTCGCGTTGATGCGGCGGGAAGAACCGAGGTGCGGTTTGCTGGTGCTCGCCCGCTGGCCGCGGCTCAGCGCCGGCGAGAAAAGATTGCTCGCGGAAAACGCGAAATGGCTCGAGCCGGCGATCCGCCAGCGATTGGAGCGGGCGGGGGCGGACGTCGGGCCGGCGATCGACGCGGCGGTCGAGTTGCAATTGACGTCGGTGGTCCCCGAAATCGTCACGATCGCGGCGGCGTCACCGCATAGGCCGGTCCGCGATCAGGCGACCGACGCGACGTTGACGTTGATCGCGTCGTTGGGCCGCGATGCCCGCGCGGACCGTGATCGGCCGACGGCACGCAACCCGATCCTGGCCCGTTTAACCGAGGCCGTCCGTCGGTTCCGCGATCACGAGAACCGAGGGTTGCTCGACGCGTTCCTCAGCGTCGTGTCCTGGGGTGACTCTCAACTCCGACACCTGATCGATGCGGATTCGCCGGTGTCCACCATCCTGGTCGAACGGATGGCATCGAGCGACCGGGCCGCGGTGATCGAACTGGTCGCCGGGTTCATCCGCCGCCGGCACCTGACCGAGGGCATCGTCTGGATCCTCCGCGGCCGGCAAGACCCGCCGTTCCGCGACGCGCTGCTGCGGGCGATCGGGAACGAGCCGTGTGACGCCGTCCTCCGAAACCTGAAGCGGATCGGGACGCCCGCCTGTTGTCGTGGTGGCGAATCGCTGCTCCACGAAGTGCCCGCGGAATGCCGGACACCGCTCGCCCACGTGGCGATCACGACGTACCGGGACCCGATCCGCGCGATGCACGTCGCTTGCGCCGCGATCGAACGGGGGGGGGCCGGGTGCGAGACCGCGGTCGCGGCGGCTCTGGCGCGGTGCCCGGTGCCGAGCGTCGAATGTTGGACGCGGGCCGCGGGGACCGTCGCCGGGGGTGACGCGAATGAGATCCGAAAAGACGAGACCGCGTCACTGCTCGAACGGCTGATCCGTCTACTCGATCACGCCAACCCGTCAGTCGTCCGCGGGGTGCGACGCATCCTGGCACCGCTTCACACCGAACAGATCTTGCCACGGTTCGACACGCTTCGGGCGCGAAGCCGTCGACGGCTCGGCCGAGTCGTTCGGCGGATCGATCCGTCGGCGATCGACCGGATTCGCGAAAAGTTGAGACACCCCGTCCTGGCCCAACGGCTGCAAGCGATCGCGGCTGCCGACGCGCTCGCCGCACTCGACCAGTTGGCCGACGCGCTGCTCCCGATCGCCCGGGCTGACCACCAGGAAGCCCGCCGCCGGATCGCGGTGCTGCTCGCCGAAGCCGATGGCGAAGAGACCCTCAACATCCTCCGAGAAATGTCGGAGTTCCCCGATAGCACGGTGCGAGATACCGCGATTGAGGCGCTCAGCCGTCGCGACGCGCGAAGCGTTCGGGACGAGCGTGACCTCGATCGGGGACGGGATGAGCCGGACGCGAGCCGACAGGAGAGCCTTCGATGAATCGTGACCTGCTCGGTCAGACGCGGATGGGCGAGATCAGTCGTCAGTTCCGCGAGGAAGGCGCCGGGGCCCCGTGGACGAGCCAACTCGGGTTCATCCTGATCCCCCTCGCCGCGGTCGGAGTCGCTTGGGTCATCTACCGGATCTACAACCGGCCCCGCACCCCGTTGAACACGCCGTTCGGGATGCTGGCGGAGTTATGCCGCGCCCATGGCATCGAAGGCTCCGGGCGAAGGCTGCTTGAGAAGGTCGCCGATCGGGCCGAGCTCGAACAACCGGCGTGCCTGATGATCGGACCGGGACAGTTCGACCGGGCCGTGGCAGCCGCGACGGGAAAGGGCCGCCTCCACGCCCGAGACCGCGCGAAGCTGGAGCGAATCCGGCAGCGAATTTTCGCGAGCTGATTCAACGCCCCCACCGGATTCAACGCCCCACCGGACTCAACGCCGCGACGGCGTTACCCCACCGCGGCGCGGTCCCAACGCTTCGATTCGGATCGGAGCTGTTCGCACGTCGGCGAATCGCCGGCGTCGATCAACGCCACCGGCGAGCCGACCGCGACGACTTCTCCGCCCTCGTCCCCCGCACCCGGCCCCAGATCGATCAGGTGATCGGCGGCCCGCATCAACATCGTGTTGTGCTCGACGACCACCAACGAATGGCCGTCCGCCAACAGCGCGTCGAAGCAATCCACCAGCCGGATGATGTCGGCAAAGTGGAGTCCCGTCGTCGGCTCGTCCAACACGAACAACGTCCGCTTTCGTGACCGGGTCCCCAAGTACGACGCGAGCTTCAGCCGCTGTCCCTCGCCGCTGGAAAGCGTCGTGGCGGGTTGCCCGAGCGTGACGTAGTCGAGGCCGACGTCCGCCATCCGACCCAACCGATCCTGGATCTTCGTGTGTCCGCGGAAAAAAACGATCGCGTCGCGGACGGTCATCGCGAGGACGTCCGCGATCGATCGCTCGCAGTATCGGACGTCGAGGATCTCGGGCCGATAGCGGGAACCGCGACACGCCGGACATTGCATCGAGACGTCCGCCAAGAAATGCATGTCGACCTGCAACACGCCGGCCCCTTCGCACTCGGGACACTGTCCCTTGCCGTTGAAACTGAAATGTCCCGGACCAAAATTTCGCGTCCGCGCGGTGACCTGCGACGCGAACAGCTTGCGGATCCCGTCGAACGCCTTGACGTAAGTCACCGGGCAACTGCGCGGGCTGCGGCTGATCGGCGACTGGTCGACCGACACACAATCGTCGATTTGGCCGACGCCGGTGATCGCGTCGAACGGCAGCGGCTTCGTCACGTCGTGCCCCTTCCGTGTCGCGATCGCGCCGTACAACGTGTCTTGGACGAGTGTGCTCTTGCCGCTTCCCGAGACCCCGGTGACCAGGCACAAAACGCCGAGCGGGAACGAGACGTCGACCCCTTTCAGGTTGTGCCCTCGGGCACCGGTCAGCCGGATCTCGTGGCGGGGCTTCCGAACTTCGCGGTCGAACAACGTCCACCCGCGTCGTTTGGAAAGATACGGCCCGGTGACGCCGGCGTCATCGGCGAGCAGCTCGTCGACGGTCCCCTCGAACGTCACCCGTCCGCCACCGGTTCCCGCGCCGGGGCCGATCTCGATGACGCGGTCGGCGAGCCCGATCAGCGTCGCGTCGTGCTCCACCACGACGACGGTGTTGCCGCGGTCGCGGAGCCCAAGGATCGTGTGGGCGAGCCGTTCGACGTCCGCCGGATGCAGCCCCGCCGTCGGTTCGTCCAGCACGTACAACATGTTGACGAGGCTGCTTCCGAGCGCCGCCGTCAAAGCCACCCGTTGCGTCTCCCCACCGGAAAGCGTCCGCAACGGCCGATCGAGTTGCAGGTATCCCAGCCCGACATCCTCCAAATACCGCAGCCGGTCACCGATTTGGCGGAGCGGTTCGGCGGCGATCGCGGTTTCCCGTGGCGCCAATTCCGACCCGGCGAAAAATCGGGCCGTTTCCGAGGCGGTCATCTCCAATACGTCCGCGACGTTTCGCCCATCGATCCGGTACGCGAGCGCCTCCGGTTTCAGACGCCGCCCGTGACACAGGTCGCACGTGCGATAACTCCGAAACCGAGACGCGAACACGCGGACGTGCATCTTGTACTTCTTCCGGTCGAGCCACGCGAAGAACCCGTCCAGACCGCCGAACTTCCGCTCGGGAACCCCACCCCAAATCAATTTCCAATGCTTCGACTTCAACGCCGAAACCGGGACGTCCGTCGGGATCCCGTATTCATCCGCCAACGTCAACAACTCGTCGAGCTCGTGTCGGTATGAGGGCGTGTTCCACGGTGCGATCGCGCCGTCTCGGAGCGAGAGCGTGTCGTCGGGAACGACCCGGTCGGTGTCGATCGTCACGACCTCGCCAAACCCCTCGCACCGCGGACACGCACCGAGCGGATGATTGAAGTTAAACAAACGCGGGACCGCCTCGGGATAGTCGAGATCACAGCGGTCGCAGCGGAGTTCGCGGCTGACCACCCGCCGCGACCACTCGCGGCCGTCGATCGTCATCCGCGCTCCCGGCGCCGCCCCGTCACTCGTCGTGGCACCCGGTTCGCCCAGCAAATAGGCCTTCCCGTTCCCCTCCGCCATCGCCCCCTCCAACGATTCCGTCACCCGTCCCAAGTCGGACTCGGCGGTGACACGGTCGACGACCACGATCGCCTCGGTCCCGTTGCGTCCGACCCGTTTGGCGAGCGACGGTCGGTCGTCGTCGGATAAGTGAAACATCCGCTCCCCGACGACCACCCGCAGATAACCGTCCTGCTGCAGCCCGTACAGGATCTCGCTTGCCGCACGACGGTTCGGCAACCAGACCGGGAACCCGATCATCGATCGCCCCGCCGCATCCTCCCCGGTCAGCTCCCCCGCGACCACGTCCGGGTCGTCGCGGACAACCGCGACGCCACACCCGTGGCACACCAGCGTGCCCGCTTTCGCGAATAACAACCGTAAATGGTCGGCGACCTCGGTCGCCGTCGCCACCGTGCTCCGGTTCGATCGCGAACCGCCTGCCCGCGTTACCGCGATCGCCGGCGGGATCCCCTCGATCGAGTCGCAATCGGGTTTGTCCAACCGATCGAGAAACTGACGCGTGTACGCCGAAAAACTCTCGATGTAGCACCGCTGGCCCTCCGCGTAGAGCGTGTCGAGAGCCAACGACGTCTTCCCGCTTCCCGACAACCCACAGATCACGACGAGCTCGCCACGGGGAATGTCGACGTCGATGTCTTGCAAATTGTGGACGCGACAACCGCGAATCGAGATGGGCCTGTCGTTCAATTGCGATCGGTCGGTGCGGAGGTCGGAGCGGACGAAGGGTGGGATCGGAACCGGGAAACCCCCCTGCGGCGACAACGCCGAGCGAGCGTCCCCCGGATCGCGAGGCTCCCGGATCGCGAGGCTCCCGGATCACGAGGCTCCCGGATCGCGAGGCTCCCGGATCACGAGGCTCCCGGATCGCGAGGCTCCCGGATCGCGAGGCCCCCGGATCATGAGGCGAATCATAACCCGACGCCTCTCACCCCCGCCATGCGATCGGATATCCTCCCACGGTCGACCCACCCGTCCGGAATTCCCAGCCGCGTTTCCGAACCATGTCCGACCCACGCGAAGACAAGTCTGTCCCACCCGAGCGCCGCGCCCGCGAACTACGCGATCAGATCCGACATCACGACCGGCTCTACTACGAAGAGGCGGCCCCCGAGATCAGCGACCTCGAATATGACCGGCTGCTCGAGGAGCTGAAACGGATTGAAGCGGAACACCCCGAACTGCAACGCGACGATTCGCCGACGAAGCGGATCGGGGACGCCCCCGTCCCCCACCTCACCCAAGTCGCCCACCGCGTCCCGATGTTGTCGATCGACAACACCTACAACCGCGAAGAATTACGGGCCTACTTCAAACGCGCCGAAAAGACGCTCGGTGGCGAACGGATCGAATGGGTGATGGAGTACAAGATCGACGGGGTCGCCGCGTCGGTTCGCTACGAGAACGGCCTCCTGCAAGTCGGGCTGACTCGGGGGAACGGCCAAATCGGCGACGACATCACCCATAACCTCCGAACCGTCCGCGACCTCCCCCTGCGGCTCCGCGGCGACAACCCGCCCGAAGTCCTCGAACTTCGCGGCGAGGTCTACATGACCAACGCCGACCTGGCTGACCTGAACGTGGCCCGCGCCGAGCAGGGGGCGGCCGCGTTCAAGAACACGCGGAACGTCACCGCGGGCACGATCCGGATGCTTGACCCCGCGGTCGCCGCCCGCCGCCGTCTGCGGTTCTTCTGTCACGGCGTCGGCGAAGCGGTCGGGTTAAGGGCGACCGACCACCTGGGGTTTTTAAAAGAAGTCGAGGGCTACGGAATCCCTCCGACGCCCGACGTTCAACCGTACCGGGACGCCGACGCCGCGGTCGAGGCGGTCGCGCGGCTCGAAGAACAGATGCCCGAGTTGCCGTTCGAGGTCGACGGGATCGTTTTCAAAGTCAATCGCTTCGACCAACGCGAACGCCTCGGGAGCACCAGCAAGAGCCCGCGTTGGTTGATCGCCTACAAGTTCGAACGGTACGAGGCGTTGACCCGGGTCAACGCGATCGAAGTCCAAGTCGGGAAGACCGGAACGGTCACCCCGGTCGCGTTTTTGGAACCGGTGAACATCGCCGACACGACCGTCTCCCGGGCGTCGCTCCACAACGCCGACGAAATCGAACGGCTCGACGTCCGCGTCGGTGACGTCGTCGTCGTCGAAAAGGCGGGGAAAATCATCCCCAAGGTGATACGGGTCGAGAAGCACCGTCGCGAAACCGAGCTGCCACGGTTCGAGTTCCCCGACACCTGTCCCGTTTGTGGCGAACCGACCGTCCGCGACGAAGGGGGCGTTTACATTCGATGCCCGAACTCGGAGTGCCCCGCCAAGCTCCGCCAACGGCTGATCTACTTCGGCAGCCGCAGCGGCATGGACATCGACGGTCTCGGCGAAGAAATGGTCGACCTGTTGATCGAGAGAGGGCTGGTCTCCAGCTATGCCGACCTGTATCGCTTGACCGTCGACCAAGTCGCCGAGCTGACCTGGATCAACCGGCGAAAAGGGAAGAACGGCCAAATGGTGGAGGTCCAAGTCGGTCGTAAGAACGCGGAAACGCTAATCAAAGGGATCGACCAAAGCCGCCACCGAGGACTCGCGCGGCTCCTCGCGTCCCTCTCGATCCGACACGTCGGACCGACCGTCGCACGGCTGATCACCCGACGATATCCCACCCTCGAATCGCTCCGCGGGGCGACCGTCGAACAGTTGGCGGAGATCCACGAGATCGGCGAATCGATCGCCAAAAGCTTGCACGGCTATCTGCACAGCGACGAAGGCGCCGCGACGCTCGAAGAGCTCCAAGCGGTCGGCGTCTCGGTCGACGTGCCGGATGACCAGCGACAGCAACCGCAGGGCCGCCCGCTCGACGGACAAACCGTCGTCGTCACCGGGACCCTCAAGACGTTCACCCGCGACGAGATCGACAAAAAGATCGTCGAGCTGGGGGGGCGTGCCAGCGGAAGCGTCAGCAAGAAAACGAGTTTCGTCATCGCCGGCGAAAACGCCGGAAGCAAACTCGACAAGGCGCAGAAACTGGGCGTCGAGGTGATCGACGAAGACGAATTCCGCCGCCGGGTCGAGACCAACGACTGAGCTCGGTCGCGATGTGTCGCCCGCTGGGCTTGGGTGCGAGGACGATCGCACCCGAGGGCTGACGGCCTCGGCAGTTCTTGTGTCACCCGCTGGGCTGGCGACCCAAGGGCAGAGGCCCCACCCGTGTGCCCGGCTGCTTAGGCCGGAGGCCGCCACAATCATTGCTTGCCTGCTTAGGCCGGAGGCCGGCACAACCTATGCCGGCGGCGTCAGCCGCCGGATCAGGCTTCCCAAAATTTCCCAGGCCCGAAGGGCCGACAGAACTCCGGCACCTCGATCCCGCTTGTTGCTTACCGCTCCACCGCGTGTTCCTGCAACTCTTCCAACGACGCGAACTCAAGCGTCGACATGTGGGTCGCTTCCAAGACCACCGGCGGCGCCATTCCCGCGTCGTACGCTTCCTTCCAGCGGGCGGCGCACAAGCACCACCGATCTCCCGGTTTCAATCCCGGAAACCGAAACATCGGGTTTGGCGTCAACAAGTCGTTCCCTCGCGACTGGCTAAACAGCAGGAACTCCTCGGTCACCTCGGTGCACACGACGTGCAGCCCGCCATCTTCGGCGCCGGTGTTGCAGCACCCGTCACGATAAAACCCCGTCATCGGGTCGGTCCCGCACACTTCCAACTCGCCCCCCAAAACGTTCTTCGCACCCATCGATCGGAATCCTCTTCGTTGTCGTTCGGTTCAGCCCAAGGATAGCCGCATCCGGGCCCCGATCGCCACCGGTCACGATCACACACTGGCCGGTACCCGAGCCGCGATCAGCTCCGCCGCTTCTCGGCTGGCTGACCCGGGCCTCATCCGCTCGCCGCAACGTTCTGCCGCATCGCGGATTCGGCCATCGCGACACACCTCCTCGATCAACCCGCCCACCTGCCGATCGCTTCGCAACCGACGGCCCGCCCCCAACCGCTCTACCCGCGCCGCGTTGTCGAATTGGTCGAACGCCAGCGGGCGGATCACTTGCGGAACTCCCGCCGCGAGCGCCTGCGACGTCGTCCCGATCCCGCCGTGATGCAGAATGGCGTCACAGTGCGGTAGCAGTCGCCCGAGCGGCACGTAGTCTTCGACCCGAACATGCGAAGGCAACGGTCCGCTTGGTAAATTTTCTCGGTAACGGGTCAGCACCCACAGCTCCCGGTCGGTCCGCCCCGTCGCCTCGATCACCCGGCGGAACCACGCCGCCGCGTGTCGGTTTGCCGTTCCTCCCGTCACGACGATCGGTCGACCGGCCGGCACGTCGAACTCCCCGGCGTCGGCGTCCTCCAGCGGGAACCCGACCGTCGCGATCGGCGGGACATGCCGCGTCACCTCGGGCGCGAACCAATCGGGATACATCGCGACCGTCGTCTCGTTCGCGAACCACCATCGGTCGAGTAACCGCCGCACCGGTGCGAGTCCATATTCCGCCCGCAAGCGGTTCACCGCCGGCCCCACCGTCGGGTCGAGGATCCAACGATCCGCCGCTCGGAGCGCCATCGAAAGCAGCGGCCTCGGCAGCCATTGTTCGAACCCGCGACGCGACAACCTCGGCGGTGACCCGGGGACCCGAAGGATCGCTGGCGCCAAATGCACATCGACCATCGGGGTCGAACGGTCGGCATCACGCAGCACCCGAGACGCGAAGTCGAGCGGGTGTGCCACCAACACGGTCCGCCCCGGACGATGGTGTCGACGGATCACCGCATGGTGGGCCTGCAAGAACTCGGTCGCGACCGTCCTCAGCACCGCCCGCGCCCCACGTACCGGCGTCCAAAAGTGACGGTTCCCCAAGAGCTCTTCGAACCGAGCCGTCCCGATCACCCCTTCCGCCCTCAGCCCTGCTGCCTCCGCCGCCGCCACGTACGGCTCGGCGAGCGAGATCACGACGTCGAAACCGAGCCGCTTCAGTTCCCGGCCGATCCCGATCATCGGGTTCACATCCCCCCGCGACCCCGCCGCCGAAACGATCGCCAGTCGCGCGCCCAAATCGGATCCCGCCGCTCCCCCCTCTGCTCCCTCCCCTTCCACCTCGACTCCCTCCCCTCCCCCTCTGCGAACTCTGTGCCTCTGTGTTTCAAACCCCTCCTCCTCTTCTTCTCCCTCTTCTCTCCCCTCACCGTCCACTTTTCGCTTCACGTTCGATCCCATACTCAGCGATTTTGCGGTACGCGGTGGCACGGCTGACGCCCAGCAGTTTGGCCGCTTCGGGAACGCTGCCGTCGGCGCGGCTGAGCGCCTTGGCGATCAGCCGGCGTTCCCACTCGTCGATGCGGAGCGTTTCGATCCGGCTCGAACCGGCATCGCGGAGGCCGAGGTCGTCGGCTTCGATCTGCGGCGCGTCGGCCATCACGACCGCGCTATCGATCACGTTTCGAAGTTGGCGAACGTTGCCCGGCCACGCGTAGTCACGGAGACGCTCTCGGGCCTCGTCGCTGAGCGTCAAACCTGACCGTCCGTGTTGACGCCGGAAGTGATCGAGGAAGTGATCGATCAACCGGTCCAAGTCGTCACCGCGGTCACGAAGCGGGGGGACGTAAAGCTCGAACACGCTCAGCCGATAGAACAGGTCCTCGCGAAATTTTCGCTCCCGAACGAACTCGGCCAAATCGCGATTGGTCGCCGCGATCACGCGGACGTCAACCGAAACCTGCTCGGTCGCCCCCACCGGCAAAAACGGGTGTCCCTCCAAGATCCGTAGCAACTTCGCCTGGCCCTCCAGGGTGAGCTCCCCGATCTCGTCGAGGAACAGCGAGCCGGTGTGGGCTTGTTGGAACCATCCGCTGTGGTCTTGGTCGGCCCCGGTGAACGATCCCTTCTTGTGACCGAACAGTTGGCTCTCGATCAGATCCCGCGGGATCGCGGCGCAGTTGACCGTCAACATCGCCCTTCCGGCGCGGGGGCTCGACCGGTGCACGGCGCGGGCGACCAGCTCTTTCCCCGATCCGCTCTCGCCCCGAATCAACACCGACCCCGCGGCCCGTCCGACCCGCGCGATCCGTTCCTTCAATTTCGTCATCGCCGGGCTGTCGCCGATCAGCTCGTCCGACTCGGCGTTCCGCTCGGCGATGTGTTGGCGTTCGGCCCGCAGCGTATCGTGCTCGAGCGCCCGGGCGAGCCCTGACGCGAGCAACCGGCCGGCGGCGAGGGCGAGGTCGCAATGGGATTCCTGGAACCCCGGCGAGTCGCGGTACAGGTTCAACACGCCAATGTTCGTCTGTTTCCGGTTCAGCGGAACACAGATCATCTCGGACCAGCGATCTTTCGTGCTGTCTCGGGCTTCGCGGCGAAGCGCCTCGTCGCTCTTTTCGTTGATCCACAACGCGTTGCCGTCGCGGATCACACGCCGAACCAGCCGCTTCGAAAGCCGCAGGTCGTCGATCGCGTCGGGGGGCACGACCCGTTGCCGTCGCAGCCGTCCGTCACCCGAATCGAACGCGAGGCAAACCGCGTCCGATTCGGTCCGGTCGCGAAGCAGTTCGAGGGCCGTCTCGATTACCTCTTCCGGGTTGCTGCTGTCCAGCAGAGTCAGGCTCAGCTGGTACAGGTCGAGGACGTGGCCCGTTTGGGCGAGCGGGACGAGCGGGTCGTCGGGGGCGGAAAACCAACGTTCGTCGAGTTCGTTGACGTCCTTGAACTCGTTGACGTCCTTGAACAACGTTTGCGTGATCGGGTTGGTGCCGAGTTCCTCGGGGTCGGGGTCGAGCAACTTCAGCTTGGTTCGCCCGATCGTCACGACCGAGCGGTCGAGGATCCGGGCGTGGTCCGTCTTGCGACCGTTGACCAACGTCCCGTTCCGGCTACTGGTGTCGCGGACATGCCAATCGTCGTCTTCGAAATAGATCACCGCGTGAAACCGCGAGCTGACCGGATCGGTCAACATGATTTCGCAACTCGCCCCACGACCGATGTGCATCGGCCGCGTCGGATCCAACGTGTACTGCTTCCCCTTTTCCGGCCCGGAGAGGACGGACAGATACGCCACCATGGTTCGACGGACTACTCACGGGCAAGACGGATCGGGGATGAAGATGAGAGCGGCGGGGCGATCCGGGGCGTCCGACCGCCGCAGCCCTATCTTACGGCGCCACCCAGGGGAAGGCGATCGGACGGGTGAAGCATCTCGTCGAGCGTCTTGAGCGACACCGGCAGCGGGGTGCCGGTCCGTTCCCGCTCGGTCCACCAACGGGCGACGACGTCCGCGTGGCGATCATCCCCCAAATCCCACAACCCCATCGCGGCGCGGACCGGCATCGGCGAGGCGGCGACGAGATCTAAGTCGGCCGCGGCCGCCAACACGATCGGGACCGACGCGAAGGGCCACGGCAGACGACGCGAATGTTCCCCCGACTTTTCCCGCGTGTGCAACTCGATCGCCACGCGTGACACCAACCACGCGACCCGCAACACCTCCGGCACCGCGGGGTTCGCGTCGGTCAGCATCGCCTCGGTCCAAATCCGTTGCGAGTCGGGGTCGAACCCGCCCGCCCCGCCTCGTGCCGGTTGCAAAAGCAGGGTCTCCACCCGCGGCGGCCACCAATCCTCCGGCGGCGAGCCGTCCCAAATCCGCGTGGCGATCGCCCGCAACAGCCCCGGCCCATACGCGTCCCAACGTTCCTTCAACGGGCCGGCGCGGAGCCGCAACTGGTCGGCCAACTTCGGTAAATGGGCGGCGTAGGCGGACCGACAGTCGGCGATCAGCCGTGACACCCCCTGGGCGATCGGCTCGAGTTGTAGCTCCGACAGCCCGGCGTCGGTGAGCGCGATCTCGACCGCCCGCGAATCGCCCCGGTCGCCGTCGCCCCGCTCCCCGCCGCCGCGGCCCCCCGAGACCCGGCCCCCCGAGACCCGGCCCCCCGAGACCCGGCCCCCCGAGACCCGTTCCCCCGAGACCCGCTCCCCCGCGACCTCGACGATCAGCCGTCGCCAAAACCGGCCCACGTCAACCGACGCCGAAAGCAGACGGTTGTTCAATTCCGTCACCGGCGTGACCAACAACCGCTCGGTCTTCGGATCGACGCACTTCGCCCCCCCGGCGAC
>JAWLFY010000233.1:0-5334 GCA_041685355.1 Pirellulaceae bacterium
GGACTCTCTCGAGCTTGTCCGCGTTCGCTCGCATCCTCACTTCGGACATCGCAGCAATGCCTCCAAAACCTACGTTCTGGGCAGTTGCCACTAAAATCCCGGAACAACCTTCGTGAAGAGGCGGGACGGGATGATGCGATTTGACGGGTCGAGTTTGTTGGGCGGATTGGTGTTGGGCGTCTTGCTCACCGTTTGTCTCGCGTTCCCGCGGGTCGGGCGGACGCTCGCCCGAGCGGTCGCGGTGCTGCTGTTCATCGGCGGGATCGGGCTGATCGCGTGGGCCGTGGGGGGGCTGAGCATGGGGGCGGAGCTGACGGCGTTCGAGGTCGGTCCGGTGCTGATCGCGCACCCGTCCGACGCGTTCGGCTGGGGCGCGGGACTGCTGGCCGGCGGGATCTTGACGCTGGTGCTTTCCAGCCTGCGGCCGTCGGCAGCCACTCGGTAGCGGAACGGCGCGAGCCGTCCGGTCTCGACGCTCCGCGCTCCCTTCGCGGAACGGCGCGAGCAGGCCGGTCTCGAGGCTCCGCGCGGCGACGGCATGCGGCACCGGAGGGCTCGCGCCCTGCCGCTAACGTGAGCACCGGAGGCCTCGCGCCCTGCCGCTAACGTGAGAAACCTCTGGTGGCCGTCGACGGCCACCAGAGGCAACGGTTACGATAATGCGGTCGGGTGATGGGTGGGTCACTTCGCCCAACGGGTGGGTCACTTCGCCCAGCGCCCGGGCGAAGGCGTTCCGTCCGGGCGGCGTCTGGTGGCTGGCTCCCCCGACGAGTCACTCGTGAACGATCCGACCCGATTGAGGCCGACCGACCCGATTCAGTCCGATTCATGAGAACCCGATCGATGAAAACCCGATCCATGAGAATTCGAACCGCGGGATTCACCCCGGCGTTTGGGCCTCGGCGGACGGTCCGATCGATCGCGACGGTGGCTGGCCTTGTTTTCTTGTCCGGCGTGGGGCCGGCATTCGCGCAACCGACCGGAGACCCCAAGACGATGACGTCCGATTCGCCGCTGTTGGCACCTTGGTCCGGCCCCTACGGGGGCGTCCCGCCGTGGGACGCGGTCCGAGTCGAAGAGTTTGAGCCGTCGTTCGACCGGGCGATCGAGGTCGCTAAGGGGGAGATCGATGCGATCGCGAACGATCCGGATCCGCCCACGTTCGAGAACACGATCGCGGCACTCGAGCGGGCCGGGCGGACGGTCGACCGCTTGGAGACGTTGTTCGACGTTCACGCTTCGAATCTGAACGTCGGCCCGGTCGCGGACGTCGAGCGGGCGGTGTTGCCGAAGTTATCGGAGTACGCCGATTGGGTGACGCAGAACGGCGGACTGTTTCGCCGGATCGCGGCGGTCTACGAGGGGGACGAGATGGCGTCGCTTTCGGTCGCCCAGCGGCGTTTGGTCGAGGACCGGTACAAGACGTTCGTCCGCAAAGGGGCGAAGCTGTCGTCCGGGGATCAGGCGAAGCTTTCGCAGATCAACAAGCGACTCGCCCGTTTGTTCACCGATTTCAACCAAAACGTGTTGGCGGACGAGAAGGGGTACGTCACGTGGATCGACGACCGGGACGACTTGGCGGGGCTGCCCGATAGCCTGGTCGAGGCGATGGCGGCGGCGGCGGCGGAACGTGGGGGCGAGGCGAAGTGGGCGGTCACCAACACGCGATCTTCGATGGACCCGTTTTTGACGTACGCCGACAACCGGAAGCTGCGTGAACAGGTTTGGCGGAACTACTACAGCCGCTGCGACCACGGGGACGAACACGACAACAAGGCGATCATCGCCGAGATTCTTGCCCTCCGTCTCGCCCGCGCCCGGTTGCTCGGCTACGAGACCCACGCCCATTGGCGGATGGAGCCGACGATGGCGAAGGAGCCCGAGACGGCGATGGACCTGATGTTGCAGGTGTGGCCGAAGGCGTTGGCGCGGGTCCGCGAGGAGGTCGCCGACATGCAGCGGGTCGCCGACGAGGAGGGGGCGGGGATCACGATTGAGCCTTGGGATTATCGCTATTACGCCGAGAAGGTCCGCAAGGCGAAGTACGATCTCGATTTCAACGAAGTCAAACCGTACCTGCAGTTGGAGAAACTGCGGGAGGGGATGATGTGGTCAGCGGGTGAGCTGTTCGGTTTGCGGTTTGAGCCGATCCGCGACGTCCCGGTGTTCCATCCGGACGTGCGGGTTTGGAAGGTAACCGACCGGACGGGCGATCTGGTCGGCTTGTGGTACTTCGACCCCTACGCCCGGGACGGCAAACGGAGCGGCGCATGGATGACCGACTATCGACCGCAGGAGGCGATGGACGAGCCGGTCGTCCCGATCGTTTCCAACAATTGCAATTTCGTCAAAGGCTCGAAGGGAGACGTGGTCCTCGTGTCGTGGGACGACGCGACGACGCTGTTCCACGAGTTCGGTCACGCGTTGCACGGGTTGTTGTCCGACGTGACCTATCCGTCGCAAGCGGGGACGAACGTCGCCCGCGATTACGTCGAGTTCCCGTCGCAAATCTACGAGCATTGGCTCTCGACGCCGGAGCTGCTCCGCCGTTACGCGACGCACGAGCAGACCGGCGAGCCGCTCCCGGCGGAACTGCTCGAAAAGATCGAGCGGGCGAAGACGTTCAACCAGGGGTTCGCGACGGTCGAGTACTTGGCGAGCGCCTTGGTCGACATGAAGCTGCACACGGCGACGGAGGGTCCGATCGACCCCACGGCGTTCGAACGGGAGACGCTCGACGAGCTCGGGATGGCTTCGGAGATCGTGATGCGTCATCGCTTGCCGCACTTCATGCACCTGTTCAGCAGCGACAGTTATTCGGCCGGTTATTACAGCTACCTGTGGTCGGACGCGTTGACCGCGGACGCGGCGGAGGCGTTCGAGGAGGCGGAGGGGTATTACGACGCGGAGGTCGCGGGGCGGCTGCACGAGCACGTCTTGTCCGCCGGTGACACGATCGACGCCGCGGACGGGTTTCGCCGTTTTCGGGGACGCGATGTCGATACCTCGGCGTTGCTTCGCAAGCGGGGATTCCCGACGGAATAGCGGCTCCACGCATCGACGGCATATGCCGGCCGGGACGTTGTGCGATTGATCGACATGATGCGAGTGATCGAGTCAGTTCAGGCGAGCGGCAGGGCCAATCGGAGATGAACGACCGGGCGTTGTCGATGGCCGTTTCGATGCGAAACAGGGGCCCGGGATGAGCACCTCATTACGAGACTTAATGGCGGAGGAATCGTCGCTCTACCGCGACGTGATCAGCTGTTCGCCGAACGCCGTCGTCGGCATCGATTTGGACGGTTACCTTCTGTTTTGGAACCCGGCGGCCGAGCGGATTTTTGGGTGGACGTCGGCGGAGGTGGTGGGGTCGCGTTTGCCGTTCGTCCCGGAGGGCCAGTGGGCGGAGTTCGAGGCGTCGATCGCTCGGGTCGAGGCGGGAGAGACGCTTGTCGGCGTCGAGCGAATTCGCCGACATCGGGACGGTCACGACTTGCACGTACGACTCTCGGCCGCCCCGTTTCGCGACGCGTCGGGCCGCGTCGTCGGCAGCCTGGGGTTCCTCGAAGACATCACGCCTCAGGTCGACACCGTGTCGCATCTGTTGGCGAGCGAGCGGCGATTTCGGCAAATGTTCATGTCGGCGGCGGTCGGGATCTCGGTGACCGAGGTTGACGGCCGATATCGGGAAGCGAACCCGGCATTCTGTCGATTGCTGGGGTATCGCGAAGAGGAGCTTCGGGGGCGGAACTTCCAGTCGATCACTTATCCGGAGGATTTGGAGGAGACCGTTTTGTATCACCGTCGGCTGATCGCCGGCGAGATCCGGAGCTACGTCTTGGAGAAACGCTATGTCCGCAAGGACGGCAGCTTGATGTGGTGTCGGATCAGCGTCACGCTCGTCCGCGGCCCCGACGACGAACCGGATTATTTGGTTGCGGTGACCGAGGATGTCACGAAGCGTCGCGAGGCGGAGGCGTCGCTGCGGCGGTTGAACCTGGAGCTCGAACAGCGGATTTCCGAGCGGACGGCCGAGTTGGAACGGATCAACGAGGAGCTGGAGGCGTTTACGTATTCGGTATCGCACGACCTCCGGGCGCCGCTTCGGGCGATCGACGGATGGGCTCAGGCGGTGATTGAGGACTACGAGAAGGTACTCGACGAGCCCGGTCGACGGATGCTGCAGAGACAGCGGGCCGCCAGCCAGCGGCTCGGGTGTTTGATCGACGACCTGCTACGTTTGTCGCGGGTGACGCGTCAATCTTTACAGCGGCAATCGGTCGATGCGTCTAAACTTGCGATGAGGGTCTGGCAGGAAGTCGCGGGAAACCTGGACACTCGCGTCTCGGCTGTTCCCCAGATCGGAGAGCTCCCGAAGTGTGACGCGGATCCCGAGCTGCTCGAACACGTGTTCTCGAACCTGCTGAGCAACGCGGCCAAATTTTCGCAGCACCAGCCAGAACCGCGGATCGAGATCGGATCGATTCGGGACCAGAAGGACGGGCCCGCGTACTTCGTGCGTGACAACGGCGCCGGGTTTGACGCCCGATACGCCGACAAGCTGTTCCAGCCGTTCCAGCGGCTTCATAGTGATCGTGAGTTTCTCGGCACCGGTGTCGGACTTGCCATCGTTCAACGGGTCATTCATCGCCACGGCGGTCGGATCTGGGCCGAGTCGGAAGTGGGGCGAGGGGCAACGTTTTTTTTCACGATTCCACCTGACGCAACGGCATCACCATGAGCAAGAAACTGATTCTGTTGGTGGAAGACAACCCGGACGACACGGAGCTGACGATCCGTGCGTTCCGCCGCCACCAGATCCAAACGGAGATCGTATCGGTCGAAGACGGACAACAGGCGATCGACTATCTCCGCGGGCGAGGCGCGTACGCCGATCGCGACCTGACCAAGCAACCTTCCTTGGTCTTGTTGGACCTGAACCTCCCCAAGGTCAACGGGCTCGACGTGTTGCGTTCGATCCGTTCGACCGTCAACACGGCTCGACTCCCGGTCGTCGTGTTGACGTCGTCGAACGCGGACAACGATTTGGCGAAGGCGTACGAGTACCGAGCGAATAGTTATATCCGAAAGCCGGTCGATTTCGTCAAGTTCGTCGAAGCGATCAAGACGGTCGGGATGTACTGGTTGGTTTTCAATGAACCGCCTCCGTACTTGGGAGGCGACCCGAGTCACGCGGCGGAGGCGATCCGATGAGCCGAAACACGTCCGACGGACTCCCCCCCCACGAACCGCTTCGTGTGTTGTTGCTAGAGGATTCGCAGGATGACGCGGACCTGGTCGTCCGCGAACTCGGTCGGGGAGGGTTCGAGGTGA
>JAWLFY010000080.1:0-21612 GCA_041685355.1 Pirellulaceae bacterium
TTCACGCATCTCCAGCTGACGGTGCCTCGGGGAAGTTCGCGGTCGAGGTACCCGAACTCGCCGATGGGCGCCGTCGCGCTTCTACGCCAAACGTTTTCCGACGCGAGCTGGTATCGCGACGCGTGGCACGCCTACCAGACCCAACCGGGGGCGGACCGCCCGGAATCGAACCGCGCGTTGCGGGTGCTCGGGGAAGCGATGCGGGACGGTCGATTCGTCGCGGATGCGCCGAACGAACGGATGGCGATTCGGGCCGACGGGATCGCCAAGGAGTTCGCGTTGGATCTCGTACTCCGCGGTTCGGGGCGGGAGTACCAACGGTTGGATGAGATTCGGGAGGCGAGTCGGGCGGTGTTGTTGCCCGTCGACTTTCCGGATCCGCCGAACGTTTCGACCCCGGCCCGGGATCGCGAGGTTGCCCTGCGTGACCTGATGCACTGGCACTTGGCCCCCGAGAACCCGGCCCGCCTCGTCGAATCCGGGCTGACGGTTTGTCTGACGAGCGACGGCCTTCGCGACCCGGCTGCTTTTTTGAGCCGTATCCGCCGGGCGATCGACCGCGGCTTGTCGTCGCGGGACGCGTTGGCCGCGGTGACCACCAACCCGGCCGAACTGCTGGGGGTCTCCAACGTCGTGGGACGGGTCCGACCCGGCATGCTCGCGAACTTGGTTCTCGCCGACGGAGATCTGTTCGGCGAGAAAACGAAGGTCTTGGAGACGTGGGTCGCCGGCGAGCGATTCCCGGTCAACTCGGATCCGCTTCCGGATCTCGATGACGTCGTCGGAAGCTGGACCGTGGGGCTGCGGCTCGGAGAGACCGAGCGGACGCTGCAGGTTGAGCTGACGCGGAAGGGGAAGACGCTGGAGGGGACCGCTCGGCTCGTCGCGAGCGACGCCGCACCGGAGGACGATCCTGACTCGGAGGACGATCCTGACTCGGAGGACGATGCCGAAGCCGAGAACGAGAAGGTTGACGTGAAGGAGGTGAAGCTCAAGTCGCTGATCCGCCAGCGGGACCGCTTGACCGCGTCGATCGAGTTGCGGGGGCTCGACAATTCGTTCCCGCCGGGGACTTCGCGGATGACTTGGGTCACCGTCGCGTCCGACGGAGAGCGGCCGCGGGTGCCCGGGGCGTTGCGGATCTTGGGGACGTTGGTCGATCCCAGTGGGAACGTGGTGGCTTTGGACGTTCGGCCCGGCGACCCCTCCGCGTCTGATGGTGAAGCGGGCGCCGGTGGTGAAGCGGGCGCCGGTGGTGACGCGGGCGCCGGTGGTGAAGCGGGCGCCGGTGGTGACGCGGCCGGAGACGAAACCGACGAAGGGGAAGACGTTGATCGCGATCGTCCCGAGGCACCGGCCGGGTCGTCGTCGCCGACCGAGATCGCGGTGCGGTATCCGCTCGGGGCTTACGGTGTTGCCGGACTTCCCGAGAGGCCCGGGGCGGTGCTGTTCCGCGGCGCGACCGTCTGGACTTGCGGTGACGCCGGGACGCTCGAACGCGGCGAGGTGTTGGTGGTCGACGGCAAAATCGCTGCGGTGGGCGAGCGGGTCGATGCGCCGGAGGGGTGTCGCGTGATCGACGTCACGGGAAAACACATCACCCCCGGCTTGATCGATTGCCACTCGCACATGGCGACTGACGGCGGGATCAACGAGTCGGCCCAGGCGGTCACGGCGGAGGTGCGGATCGGCGATTTCATCGACAACAGCGACATCGAAATCTATCGACAGCTGGCCGGCGGATTGACGATCGCGAACATCTTGCACGGATCGGCGAACCCGATCGGGGGCCAGAACCAGGTGATCAAGCTTCGCTGGGGCGGATCGATGGACGAGCTTCGCATGCGGGAGGCGCCGGCGGGGATCAAGTTCGCGCTGGGCGAGAACGTGAAACGGAACACGTCGCGATATCCGAACACGCGGATGGGCGTCGAACAGATCATCCGCGATCAAATGTTGGCGGCTCGTGAATACGCGGCGGCGTGGCGGCGGTGGGAAACGGGCGAGCGGGACGGGCTCCCGCCGCGACGCGACCTGCAACTCGAGGCGATCGTCGAGATCCAACGGGGCGACCGCTGGATCCATTGTCACAGCTATCGCCAAGACGAGATCGTCGCGACGCTCGACGTGTTGGAGGAGTTCGGGATTCAGATCGGGACGCTCCAGCATATCTTGGAGGGCTACAAGGTCGCCGAGCGGATGGCGCGTCATGGGGCGATGGCGTCGTCATTTTCCGATTGGTGGGCCTACAAGTTCGAGGTCTACGATGCGATCCCGTACAACGGGGTGTTGATGCACGACGCCGGGCTGACGGTTTCCTATAACAGCGACGATCGAGAGCTGGCGCGGCATCTCAACACGGAAGCCGCCAAGGCGGTCAAGTACGGCGGGGTGCCGCCGGAGGAGGCGTTGCAGTTTGTGACCACGAACCCCGCGAAACAGCTCCGGATCGACGATCGCGTGGGGAGCATCGAAGCGGGCAAAGATGCCGACTTGGTGGTTTGGAGTGGCCGTCCCCTTTCGACGACGACTCGCTGCGAGCAGACCTGGATCGACGGACGGCGATACTTCGATTTGCAAACCGATCGCGAGATGCGGCAGCGGGACGCCGCCCTGCACACACGGTTGACCCAGATGGTGCTCGACGGGCCCGAATTCGGAGTGCCCGATGGCGACACGGACGGCACCGGGAACGCGAAGACGAAGGGGCCCGATTTGGCTGGCGCGGAAACGGTCCGCGAAGAAGACCGCTGGCTTCGGTATGACGAATTTTGCAACGCGTTGGGTTCGCGTGAAGCGACCCGGGAGGATCGACGATGAACGGGCGACACGGCTGGATCGCTTTGCTGGCGATCGCCTTTCCGGTCGGGTTCCCCGTTGGGGGCTCCGTCGTGACGGCGCACGACCAAATTCCCGGCGCGCCCCAGCGGCAGCCGATGCTGATTCGCGGCGCCACCGTGCATACGGTCGACCGGGGAACCCTCTCAGAGGCCTCGGTGTTGTTCGACGAAGGCCGGATCCGCTCGGTTAGCCGACAAATCGATCCGCCGAAAGGGACGCGGGTGATCGACGCGGCGGGACGACATCTGTACCCAGGCCTGTTCGAACCGCTGACGGATCTCGGGCTCCGCGAGATCAACGCGGTCGATGTGACGGTCGACACGAACGAATACGGCGACGAGAACCCGAACGCGCGGACTTGGGTCGCGGTGAATCCCGATAGCGAGCTGATCCCGGTGACCCGAGCCGGCGGGGTGTTGCTCGCCAACGTCGCGCCGAGTGGACGGTTCCTTCGCGGCCAGTCCGCCGTGATGCAGCTCGACGGTTGGTCAGCCGAAGAGATGACGGTTCGGGGCCCGTCCGGTTTGTTCGTCGCTTGGGAGGCGATTCAACCGGGCGACGATGACGACAAAGAGCTCGCCAAGAAACGGGAGGCGAAGTTTCGAGAGCTCGACGCGTTGCTCGACCGCGTCCGCCGATACCGCGACCGCCGCTCGGCCGATCCCGAGCGAACGTCGACTGACGTGCGGCTGGAGAGCTTGATCCCGGTCATCGAAGGTGAGTTACCGATGATCGCAGAGGCAAACCGTCAAACCGCGATCGAATCGGCCGTGGCGTACGCCCGCAGCCAAGGGCTAAAGTTGATCATTTATGGCGGCTATGACGCGGAGGCGTGCGGTTCGCTGTTGGTGGAAGCGGAGGTTCCCGTGATCGTGGGCGGGACCTACCGTTTGCCGCTGCGGCGGCACGACCCCTATGACGCCTCGTACACGCTCCCGGAACGGTTGCGGAAGGCAGGCGTCCGGTTTGCGATCGGGGGCGAAGGCCAAGGCGGACCGGGAGGCGCCGCGAACGCGCGAAACCTGCCCTATCATGCCGCCACGGCCGTGGCGTTCGGCCTTTCGCGGGAGCAGGCCGTCCGCGCCATCACGTTGTCCCCCGCGGAGATCCTCGGGGTCGACGATTTGGTCGGTTCGATCACCCCGGGGAAGCACGCCACCCTCTTTCTGAGCGACGGAGATATTCTTGAAACCGAGTCGAACTTGACGCACGCGTGGATCGAAGGCCGTGAGGTCGACTTGAGGAGTAAGCACACGATGCTGTACGAGAAGTACAAGGAGCGGCTTCGGCGAACCCGCGGTAACGCGAACGATCGTTGAGGGGGCGTCGTCCCTTGGCGGCCGGACGCATCTCTGGAAATCTGCCGGTAAGGCTTTAAGGATCCGGTCCGGAATCGGGGCGTGTTGCCTCGCGGATCCGCCTTAATCGGTCGCTGACCCGTCTCAGCACGGCCCGCTCGTCATCGGAGAGCGTGTCCAGTCCATCGGCGCGGAGCCGCTCCAGGATCTCGTCGAGACGCGCCGCGTCGGTCGCTTCCTGGTGTTCCTCGCGGGCCGCCGCGACCAGTCGTCGCCGTCGGCTTCGGGCGAGGATTTGGCCACGAACGCGAGCGGCCAGAGATCTCGTTTCATCGAGGCCTTCCCCGCCGAGTGTCGCGTCGGTGAACCCTTCGCACAAATCGATCAGGTCTCGGGACCGAGAGGACACCCACAATGCCGCCGCCAGTAGGGTCAGCAAAATCCAGCGGGGAACGCGGCCCCCGATTTCCGTCGGGATCAGCCCGATCGCGACGAACGCGATCACGATCGCGGTGACCCGTATCAAACGCCGCGCGAGTCCGATCCGAAACCTGGTGTCGGCCTCGCGGGCACCGATCGCGATGCCCCCGAGCAACGCGAACCGGCCCGCCGTTCCGGGCAGCGGGACACACTGGCACGCCGCTTGTACCCATAGCAGCCATGCCGCGGCGTGCCCGAGCGCGTCGACCTGCCCGAGCCCGAGCGAGGGAACATGCCAGGGGCGAACCGTCGGGTCATCGGAAACGCCCCCCGCCAACCACCAAACCGTGGCGCCAGACAACGCGAGCCCTCCGACCAGCGCGATCGACCACCCGATGCAACGCGTCGGACGCCACACGTGCGGTCGCATCTCGATCCCGATCAGATTCAGCGTCAGCCCACGCACCCGAAGGCCGAGAACGAACGCGGCAAGGAGCGTGACCGCGATTTGGATCGCCCATCCGCCGATCCAAAACGCGACGCCAACCCCCGCCGCCGAGACGACCCCGCCATCGCCACGACTCCCGAGCGCCGTCAGCGATGCGACCAAGCCGGCGGCCGCAAGAAACACCGTGAACGAAACGGAAAGCGTCAATCCGCCGAATCGTCCCACACGGATCGCCCACTCCGGACTCTCCTCTGGCATGGTCGAATCGTTCGCCGAGCGATCGCGTGGGTCGTTGAGCTTGGGCATCGGAGGCCGAGTGACTCGTGGGTCTCTCGCCGCGAGGGCGGGGGTCGTCCGCCTCGATTATACGAGCAGACTCCAACCGTGAATGCGCTCCGGACCCAACCGCCGTCCGATGTCGGAACCGGTCACGGCCGTGTTATCGGTTGCCCATGTCGAACGGCCCTGACCCCTTCGAAGCCGACCCCTCAGTGGCCTCGGCCATCCGGTCTTGCAATTCTCGGCAGCCTTCGGTCGCGTTGCCGCACATCGAGCAGTTCTCCGGATTGCCCCCGGCACCGGCGCTGAGGCCCCCGCACGAACCGCTGATCGAACGACGTCCGAACAAAACCCCGACGGCCATCACCGCGAGAACGATTCCGAAAGCGACGAGGGTGACCAGCAACACGGGCATCAGCTCGGCGAGAAATCCAACTTTCACGTCTTCACCCTCCCCAGCCTCAGCGACCCGACCGCCCGCTTTGCCCGCCGGGATCGGGTCACCCGGAGGGATCGAGGCCAACGCCTGTTCTGCCTCGCCCACGAGGTCGCGCAATTGCCCGACCCCGTCGACAACGAACCCGCGATCGTCATCACGCGAGATCACGAGCACGTCCAAACCCTCGGCCCGTGCGGCAGCGAGCCCAGCCTCGCGACCGAGCACCCCGATCGCGGTCGCCCAACCGTCCGCCCGCATGCAGTCCGCCGCGGTCACGGTGACCGACGCGATCCGATGCGTCGCGGGACGTCCGGTCCTCGGGTCGATCGTGTGCGAGTACTCGGTCCCTTCCGCCTCAAAACGATTGCGATAATCCCCCGAGGTCGCGACCGCGCGGTCGACAAGAGGATACGGGACGAGAACGGCGTTCGAGACCGCGTCCGGACGCTGGATCCCGATTCGCCACGGCACACCCGCCTTGTCACCCGTGGCGCGGACTTCCCCGCCGATCTCGACAAACGCGTTTGCCGCCCCGGCGCGTGCCAGAAGTTCCACGACACGGTCCACCCCGTGCCCCTTCGCGATCGCCGACAGATCGACCTGAAGCGTTGGGTCATCCTTTCGCAGCGCGGGAGGATCTACACGCACATGAAGTCGCTCGAAGCCGACGCGTGTGCGGGTCGACTCCACCACATCGTCGACCGGCGGCCGACGGGTTCGCGGCTCGGGACCGAAGTTCCAAGCGTTCACGAGCGGGAGCACGGTGACGTCGAACGCCCCGTCGGTCGCTGAAGAAATCTGTTCCGCCGCCTCGACCACCGTCGCCGTCTCGGCGCTCACGTCAAACCAATCGGTCGACTCCCAGCGGTTGAATCGGCTGATCTCTGAACTCTCCAGATAGGTCGACATCTGGTCGTTGACCGAACGCAGCTCCGACTCGATCTCGAACCGAATGTCGTCCTCCCACTCGGGCGGGTCGAACACCTTGACCGTGTAGGTCGTGCCCATGGTCTCGCCGCGGATTTCCAGCATCCGTGACGACTCGGCGAACGCCGGCCGAGGAACCGACGCCATCGCCAGCGAGACCGCCACCCCCAGACAGACGGCCGAAAATCCGATGCCGGTACAGCACCGATGGCGGGCAAACGAGCGTCGAACCCGCCCGGTGATGCGGGGGATCGAAAAACGTCCGGCGACGGAGCCTCGATCCGCCGGAAACTGGTTATCCGCCAAAGTCATCATATGCGATGTTCTCGGGTTCGACTCCGAGGTCATCGAGCATCTTGAAAACCGCCGCGTTCATCATCGGCGGGCCGCAAATGTAGTACTCGATGTCTTCGGGAGCCGGGTGGTCCTTCAGGTAATTGTCGAGCAAGACTTGGTGGATGAATCCCGTGTAACCCGTCCAGTTGTCTTGCGGCAACGGGTCGGAGAGCGCGATCTTGAATTCGAAGTTGGGGAACTCCTTCTCGATCTCTCGGAAGTGCTCGATGTAGAACAGTTCGCGATAACTTCGGCCGCCGTACCAGTACGAAACTTTCCGCTCGGTCTTCTGCCGCTTGAACAGCTCGAAGATATGACTCCGTAGTGGCGCCATCCCGGCCCCCCCGCCGATGTAAACCATCTCGGAGTCGGAATCCTTGATAAAGAACTCGCCGTACGGGCCGCTGATCGTCGCCTTATCGCCCGGTTTCAGGCTGAAGATGTAGCTACTCATTTTCCCCGGCGGGACGTCGGGCATCCGCGGCGGCGGCGTCGCGACGCGGACGTTCAGCATGATGATCCCCTTCTCGCCGGGGTAGTTCGCCATCGAGTACGCCCGAACGACCGGTTCGTCCACGACCGAGACATATCGCCAAACGTCGAACTTGTCCCAATCTTCGTGGTATTCCTCGTCGATATCGAAGTCTTTATAGGCAACCTTGTGGGGCGGGCATTCGATCTGGATATACCCCCCGGCCCGGAAGTCGACCTCTTCGCCTTCGGGGAGTTGCAGAACGAACTCCTTGATGAAGGTCGCCACGTTGTCGTTGCTCTTCACGGTGCATTCCCACTTTTTCGTGTCGAACGCTTCCGCCGGCACTTCGACATTCATGTCCTGCTTGACGGCGACCTGGCAACTGAGTCGTTCCCCTTGCGCGGCCTCTTTCCGAGAAATGTGTTCTTTCTCGGTCGCCAAAATGTCGCCGCCCCCCTCGAGCACCTTCACCTTGCACTGGGCACAGGTCCCGCCGCCACCGCAGGCGCTGGAGACGAAGATCCCCGCGTCGGCGAGGGCACCGAGCAATTTGCCGCCGGCCGGGACTTCGATTTCTTTTTGATTATTGATCTTGATCGTCACCGGCCCGGAAGCGACCAGTTGCCGCTTCGCGGCAAGGATGACCAACACCAGGGCGATGATCACCACGGTGAACATCGTGACGCCGAGGAAAACGGTTTCCATGAGACTTGAACTCGAATCGCGACGCGTAAAGGAAGGGACGGGACGCCACCCGGACGCCGGCCCGGGAGTCGGATCATCGGCAGCGGCGACTCAGAGCTGGATGCCGCTGAACGACATGAACGCGAGCGCCATCAGGCCGACGGTGATGAACGTGATGCCTAAACCGCGAAGCGGCGGGGGCACGTCACTATATTTCATTTTCTCTCGGATCCCCGCGAGCGCCGCGATCGCCAGCGCCCAACCGAGCCCGCAGCCGAACCCGAAGGTGAGGGACTCGGTGAAGTCGTACTTCCGCTGTTCCATGAACAGCGACGCCCCGAGGATCGCACAGTTGACCGTAATCAGCGGCAGGAAGATCCCGAGTGCGTTGTAAAGCGGCGGGAAATAACGGTCGAGCGTCATTTCGAGGATCTGGACCAAAGCGGCGATCACCCCGATGTAGCTGATGAACGAGAGGAACGTCAGATCGACGTCGGCGAACTGAGATCCGAGCAACGGGGCGAGCGCTCCCTTTTGGAGCAGATACTCGTTGATCAGCTGGTTCGCCGGGACCGTGATCGTCTCGATCAGGATCACCGCCATGCCGAGCTGGATCGCCGTTTTGACGTTCTTGCTAATCGCCAGGAACGTACACATTCCCAAGAAGAACGCCAGCGCCAAGTTTTCGACGAAGACCGCTGTCAGCAGGATGCTGAGATAATGTTCGGGTGAATGCATGAGGAATCCCCTTTAGGCCTCTTCGATCTGTTCAGGCTTGAACGATCGGATCGCCCAAATCAGCAATCCGATTAAGAAAAACGCGCTCGGCGGCAGCAGCATCATGTTGTTCGGGTTGTACCACCCGCCGTTGCGATCGAGCTGCATCAGTTCGACCCCGAACAGCGACCCGCTACCGAATAGCTCTCGGAAGAACGCGACGAACAGCAACACCAACGCATATCCGACCCCGTTTCCGACCCCATCGAGAAAGCTCATCCCGACGGTATTCTTCATCGCGAACCCCTCGGCCCGTCCCATGATGATGCAGTTCGTGATGATCAAACCGACGAACACCGATAGTTGCTTGCTGATGTCGTAGAGATAGGCCTTGAGTACCTGGTCGACGACGATCACCAACGAAGCGATCACCGTCATCTGAACGATGATCCGGATGCTGCCGGGGATGTAATCGCGAATCATGCTAACCGACACGTTGCTCAGCGCCGCGACCGCGATCACCGCGATGCTCATGACGAGCGACGTTTCCAATTTTGTCGTTACCGCGAGCGCCGAGCAGATCCCGAGGATCTGTAAGGCGATCGGATTGTTGTCGAGCACCGGCCCGAACAACACCCTCGAAACTTTCTTGGCGGCCATCGAATTATGCTCCCGTGTCTTTGGCGTCGGCTTCCGAATCGCCTTCGGCTTGTGATGCGTCGTCCGAACCGGACTCCGTGTCGGAACCGTCTTCCGAATCCGCTCCGCTCGCGTTCCCGGATTTAAGATTTTCGAGATAGGCGCGGTAACCGTCTTCGCTGGTCCAGTAACGGATCAGGTTGGTTACCCCCCGCGCGGTGATCGTCGCCCCGGAGAGGCCATCGACCCGGTACGGGTCGTCGGGAGGGGCGGCGTTCTTTGCCAACCCGGCCGCCGGTTCGCCCTCGTCGTCGTACAGCTTCTTCCCCTCCCACTGGCGTTTCCAGTTCGGGTTGTCGACCTCGCCGCCGAGCCCTGGGGTTTCGCCGTGCTCATAAAACGTCAGCCCTTGGATCGTTTCCAGGTCGCTCTTGATGGCGAGATAGCCGTAGAGGGTCGACCAAAGACCTTTCCCGTAGACCGGCAAGACGACCTGGCGGAGTTCCTCCTCGCCGGGGCGTCGGACCAAGAACACCTTCATCACCTCCGGACGACGGTTCTCTCCGAGGTCGTACTTCGGGTCCTCGATCTCGATGCTCTTCTGCGGGTCATCGACGACCTCCCGCGGTTCGTACGAGAGCGTGTCGAACTCGTCGGTGTACTCGCCGGTCTTCAAATCGACCAACTCTTCGCTCACCCACGCGTAAAGTTCGTCGACTTCCGCGCGGGTCAATTCGCCGGCCGGACGTCCGAACTCGCCCATCGCGAGCCCGGTCGCGTCGAGCACGTTCCGTTGGCGGTCGAGTCGCTTATTTTCTTCCTGGCGGGGGCGGAGCGACACCGCCGCGATACTCACGACGGCGGAGCAAACGACACACAGCACCGCCGCGACCAGGATCGTGCCGAAGAAGGAATCACGTCGTGGCATAGCGGGCAAATCTCCGTTTTACGTTGGCTTGGATCACGAAATAGTCGATCAGCGGGGCGAACACGTTGCCGAACAAAATCGCCAACATGATCCCCTCGGGGAATGCCGGGTTGATGACCCGGATGAGCACGGTCATGAATCCGATCAGGACCCCGTAGATCCATTTGCCGGGTTCGGTCATCGAAGCGCTGACGGGGTCGGTCGCCATGAACACGAGCCCGAACGCCAAACCGCCGATCACAAGATGCCAGTAGAACGGGACGGCGAACATCGGGTTCGTCTCGCTGCCGGCGAAGTTCAGCAGCAGCGACGTGCCGATCACGCCGGCCACCACCGCGGTCATGATTTTCCAAGACCCGATCCCGGTGGCGATCAGGATCGCGGCCCCGACGAGACACAACAAGGTGCTCGTTTCGCCGATCGAACCTTGGATCGTCCCCAAAAACGCGCTCATCCAGGAAACCGTCGACTCGCCCCACGGGTGCTGAATCGAATTCAGCGACGCGAGCACGTCTTCACCGGCCCGGACGTTCGCCATTTGGCCGAGCGCCGTGGCGCCGGTGTACCCGTCCACCGCCGTCCACACTTTGTCGCCGCTGATCTGGCCGGCGTAGGCGAAGTACAGGAACGCGCGACTGGTTAACGCGACGTTCAAGAAATTACGACCGGTGCCGCCGAAAATCTCCTTCGCGACGACAACGCCGAAGGCGATCCCCAGGGCGACCTGCCATAGCGGAATCGAGGCGGGGAGGGTCAGCGGGAAAAGCAACCCCGTGACCAAAAACCCTTCATTGATCTCGTGGCCGCGGACGACGCTGAACACCAGTTCGATGTGTCCACCCACAAACATGCACACGACGTAAATCGGGATGAAGTGGATCGCGCCGAGGATGAAGTTGTCGAGATGATCGGACGGGTCGTTGGTAAAGCCGAGAGCTTGGTGGACCGTGTAATGCCAGTCGTTGTCGACCTCGATCCCCGCCGCCGTCATCTCCTGGAGCGCCGAGTTCGCTTGGTATCCCGCGTTCCACATCCCGAACAGCATCACCGGGACGAGAGACAACACGACGGTGATCATCATCCGCTTCAGGTCGATCCCGTCTCGGACGTGCGTCACCCCCTTGGTCGTCTCGCCCGGGGTGTACAGGAACGTGTCAAGCGCCTCGTACATCGGATACGCTTTTTCCAGGATTCCCCCTTTGTCGAAATAGGGATGAACCTTGTCTAACGCATCTCGCAGTGCTTTCATCGTTTTCGGCTCCCCCACACCCGACCCGCGGGCTCGCGAGGCGGTGGAGATTTCAATTGGGAATGGTCTGGAAACGGGTAAACGGGCGGGACCGGCGTCAGCCTTCACGCTCGATCGTCGTCAGGTTGGCCCGCAACAGCGAACCGTATTCGTATTTGCCCGGGCACACGAACGTACACAGGGCCAAGTCTTCTTCTTCGAGTTCGAGCACCCCGAGTTGTCGGGCTTGATCGGTGTCGCGAACGATCAACGCTCGCAAGAGTTGGGTCGGAAGGACGTCGAGCGGGACGACCTTTTCGTAAGTCCCGAGCGGAACCATCGCCCGCTCGCTGCCGCCGGTCGACGTCGTGAAGTCGAACCGCCGGTCGGGAATCGCCGCCGACGCGAATACCCGGGTGACCGAGAACTTGTCGAAGCCCGGTTTTTGCCAGCCCAGAAACTCCCGTTCGTCCCCTTCCTTCAGAAGCGAAATCTGAAGGTGATAACGGCCGAGGAAATGGTGGGGTTCGCGAGCGGTGCGGCCGTTGAGGACCGAGCCGGAGATCGGCCGGACCGTATGGTCGGCGTGATACTCGCCCTCGATCAACTCGTCGACGCTGGCCCCGATTCGGGTCTCGAGCAGTCGCGGCTTGTTGACCACCGGACCGGCGATCGAAATGACGCGGCGGACATCGATCGTCCCCGTCATCACCAACGCCCCGATCGCCAACACGTCCTGATAATTTAAGTACCAAACGACCCGTCCGGGGCCCACCGGATCGAGCAAATGGATGTGGGTCCCGACCAGCCCCGCCGGATGGGGGCCCGAAAAGCTTTCGATGCGAACCCCGTCGACCTCCTCGCCCGGGATCTCGCCGCCCTCCCGCTTGCAAACCCAAACCGGGCCGTCGGTCAACTGCTTGAGCATCCGCAGCCCGAGCACAAAATCGTCTTGGCGGTCGGCGATCACGACCGACGGGTCGGCCGCCAGCGGGTTGGTGTCGATCGCTTGGACGAAGATCGAACGGGGCGGCGATTCCGGATCCGGGACTTTGCCGAACGGCCGCGTTCGGAGTGACGTCCAAAGGCCGCTGAGACGGAGCTGTTCGGTCACCCCTTGGCGACCGAGCGTTTCGGGGACGGCACCGCGAACGTCGTCAAATTCGACTCGCTCGTCTCCTTCGACGTCAATCACCAGCGATTCGAACTTCCGCTTCGCACCGCGGACCACGTCGACAACCTTCCCCGATGCGGGGGCGGTGTAGAGCACGCCCCGCGTCTTCTTGTCTTCGAACACCGGCTGCCCGAGCCTCACCGAGTCACCGGGGGCGACGAACATCGTCGGCTTCATCCCGACGTAATCATCCCCGAGCAGCGCCACACGGGAGACCGCCGGAGCGAGTTCGACCCGCTGCTCGGGGACGCCCTTGATCGGTAGGTCGAGTCCTTTTTTGATCGTCGTCATCGGTTTCTTGTCTCGCCAGCCGAACCAGTCTCAGGAATACTTTGTGAACTTTTTCACAAAGTCAGGTCGATCAAAAGCCCGCGATCGTTTGCGGGGCATCTTCGAGACGAAATCGCCGGCCGTTTCGACCGCCGGATCAGCGGGGCGACTGACGTCAACTCGCCGTCCCGATCGGTCCGAACGCCAGCCGGTTGCTCGCGGTGAACCGGTTGCTCGCGGTGAATCGGTTGCTCGCGGTGAATCTGGCCGGGGCTCCCGTCCTTGTTCTAACCGGCTCGTTGAGCCTGTGAACAACGCGTTCCTCGTCTCTTCTGCTTTCAATATCGCATAGGTTTCGAAAACTGGCAACGGCACCCTTTGGCCGTTCGCATGAACCGAGGAAAAATAGGGGATCGACCCGATCTCGCCGATCGGGTGCAGATTCACTACGATCCTCACGTGAGAACCGGCTCACGTTTTCAGCTGATCGGGGGATTGCCGTTGTTTGCCCCTGACCCTTTCCATTCGGACCCCGACTGTTGCGCCGCACCGATATCCGAAACGTCGTCATCATCGCCCACGTCGACCATGGCAAGACGACGCTCGTGGACTGTCTCCTCCGCCAAAGCGGTCAGTTCCGCGATGCCCAGCTCAAGGGGGAGCGAATCCTCGATTCGAACGACTTGGAGCGGGAGCGGGGGATCACGATTTTGTCGAAGAACATCGCGCTACCCTACCGAGGGGTGAAGATCAACTTGATCGACACGCCGGGCCACGCCGATTTCGGCGGGGAGGTGGAGCGGGTCGTGATGATGGCCGACGGGGCGTTGGTGTTGGTGGACGCGGCGGAGGGGCCGATGCCGCAGACCCGATTCGTGCTCGACAAGGCGCTCCAGGCGGGGGTGCGTCCGATCGTCGTCGTCAACAAGATCGACCGTCCCGACGCCCGCACCGCGGAGGCGCTCGACGAGGCTCTGGAGCTGCTCGCGGAACTTGGCGGCGAGGAACAGCTCGACACCGCGGCGTACGTCTTCGCCAGCGCGAAAGAGGGGTACGCGACCGCCGACCCGTCTCAGCCGGGGACCGACATGCGGCCGTTGCTCGACCTATTGGTCGACCATTTGCCTGGCCCCGAAGTCGACCCCGACTCGCCCCTTCAAATGCTCGTCCAGACGCTCGACTGGAACGAGTTCGTCGGCCGGATTGCTGTCGGGCGGGTCCGTGCGGGAACGATCCGCGCGGGTCAAACGATCGACCTGCACCAACGGGGCGGCGTTCGCAAACAGAAGCTCAGCGGTCTGTACGTGTTCGACAACCTGGGCCGTGTCCCGACCGAGTCCGCCGAGGCGGGCGACATCGTGGCGATCGAGGGGCTCGGGGACGTCGAGATCGGCGACACGATCACGCTCCCCGAGGTCGGGAAGCCGATGCCCCGTTTGCGGATCGACGAGCCGACGCTCGAAATGACGTTCAGCGTCAACTCGTCCCCGATGGTCGGACGGGAGGGGAAGTTCGTGACCACCCGCCAACTCAAGGCGCGGCTGGAAAAGGAGCTCGAGCGGGACGTGGCGCTGCGGGTCGAGATGGTCGAGGGGGCCGAGGCGTACGCGGTTCGCGGACGCGGCGTGCTCCATTTGGCGATCCTGATCGAGAACATGCGCCGCGAAGGTTTCGAGCTGAGCGTCGGCAAACCGCGGGTCGTGAATCAGATCATTGACGGAAAGAAACACGAACCGTTCGAGACGTTGGCGGTCGAGGTCCCGACCGAGGTGATGGGTCCGGTGATGGAGCTGGTGGGGCTCCGTCGGGGGCAAGTCGAGCAGGTCCAACAGCGGGGCGAGTACACGTTGCTCCGGTTCGTGATCCCGTCACGGGGCCTGATCGGGCTTCGCACACGGCTACTCAACGCGACCCGCGGCACGGCGATCATCAATCACCGGTTCGAAAGTTATCGGCCGATCGAAGGGGAGGTGCCGCGGCGATCCAACGGCGTGTTGGTGTCGATGGTCAGCGGCAAGGCGATGCCGTTCGCGATGTTCGCGTTGCAAGACCGGAGCGAGCTGCTGATCCGCCCCGGGACCGAGGTCTACGAGGGGATGATCGTCGGCGAAAACTGCCGCGACAACGACATGACGGTGAACCCCTGCCGCGAGAAGAAACTGACCAACATCCGGGCCGCCGGGAGCGACGAAAACGTGATCCTCAAACCGCCGCGGGACATGTCGCTCGAGGCCGCGCTGGAGTACATCGAAGACGACGAGTTGGTCGAGGTGACCCCGGACAGCATTCGGCTTCGCAAGGTCCTGCTCCGTGAATCGGACCGTCGTCGACGACAACGAACGGCCTGAAAAAGGCCGCTCCGCTGCCCGATTCAGCTTCCCGATTCAGCCGCCCGATGGCGTGCCGTCGTCGCTCAGGTCGTCTTCGGTGATGATCCGAAAACCTTTCTCCTGCAACGTTTGCATCGCCAGATCGATATTCTCGACCATGATCGCCACGGCCGGTTTGCCGTGCGGCCGCGACAACAGCGGGTACGCCTGGATGATGTTCAGTTCCGCTTGCAACAGCGCCGTGCAAACCCGCAGCAGCGGTTGCGGGGCGTCCGGCAACTCGACACCGACCAAGTCGCTCTCGATAATCGCCAATCCGCTTCGCTCCAAGATCTCACGGCCGCGATCGGCGTCGCTGACGACAAACCGGACGAACGCGCACTCGGCGGCGTCGTTGATCGACAACGCGACCACCCGAATTCCCGTCCCTTCAAACCGCTTGACCACCTCCAACAGCTGACCGACCCGGTTCTCCAGGAAGATTGTGAATTGGCGGATCCCGGGGAAGTCCCGGCCGCGGGCGGTGTCGAACTCTGTTCCCGACCCTGAAATACTCATGCGTGTGTCTCCTCGGTCGACAAGTGTAGGGATCCCGATCGTCGACGGTCAATCGAGGGGAAGCGGCTCGATCCCGCGGGCACCGCGTCTCGAAGGCATCCCCGTCCCCAAGGCGTCCCATGAGCCGACCGAATGACTTCCCTCCTGACCGTCGCACGCCTGATCCGCATGCCCCAGACGCGCGGTCTTCCGCCGCCGCTCCGCCGGAATCGCCGGCGACGAACCCGAAGTTCCGAACCGAGATCCGGGTCCGCTACCACGAAACCGATGGGCAGCGGCGGGTCCACCATGCGAACTACCTGAACTACTTCGAACGGGGCCGGGTCGAAATGCTCCGTTCGCTCGGGCTCAGCTACAAGGCGCTCGAGGACGAGGGGAGTTTGTTGGTGGTGACCGAAATGAACGTCCGGTACTTGGCCGCGGCCGAGTTCGACGACTTGCTCGTGTTAACGACCGAGGTGATCGAAGTCGGCAAGGTTCGGTTGTGGCATCGATACCGGGTCGAACGGGACGGGAAGCCGATCGTCGAAGCCGAATCGACGATCGCGTGCATCGACCGTGACGGCGTCCCCCGAAGACTTCCCAAGCGGCTCATCGAGCCCCCCGCCTCGAGTTCCGAGGCGGGCGACGAGGCGCCCGATTGATTTGTCGGACCCGGACTGGTTCCTCGGCAAGACTTGTTTCCGCGGTTAGCACTTAGCTGCCGGGTGGTGGTGAATCCCCCGGCGGCGCCTGACTCCAGCGTCGAACGCCCGCCCGGGTCAATTCCCCTGCAGTTTAGTTTTACGCTATACGGGACCGTTTGAGTCCTCGACGAAGTTCAAGGCGAGCAGGTGATCGACCTTTTCCGACCAACTGGTGTCCGTGTCCACTGCGGGGAAAGCCACGGATCCGACCGCCATTGTGAACTCTGTCCTGGAGGAATTCATGGCGGACTGCGGAGAAGACAAGCCAGTATCAAATCCGCTCGATGGTCTTTGCGGGGGGTAAACAGCGTCCGAGAAGACCCGATCGTGTACCCGCCGCGTGACCTCTTCAGCATCGACAAGGCTCGAGTGAGGCCGCAACTCAATGGGAGGTGCTGCAACGAATATTGAGTCCAACAACAAGCTTTCATGCAGACCGATTTGCGGCGACATCACCCCCTCGTCATCGTGTCCAAATCCGAAGAAATGGCCAACTTCGTGCGTCACGACGCTCAGCAGATCATAACCGCCCTGCCCTAAACGCTCAGTACTCAAGGCCCAACCGTGCCCCGCTCCGTCGACATCCAGCTGTAGCAAAGAGCCTGCGGACCAGCCAAGCTGTTGGCCAGGCAGATCAATAACCTGCAAATTGATAGGCGAATCGACCTGTAGGCCACGCGATTCCTGCCAAAAACGTATTGCGTTGTCCAACGCACGCTCGGCCGCCTCGAGACTCAACGTGCGACCACTTGCCAGCGTGCTTTGTGGGTGGCTCATGGTGCGAGTCAGCGAGGCATGCATCGCCTGACCTGGAGAAGTCGATCCATCTTTGAAGACGGTGATCGACGTGCCGCTGCTGTCTCCGTCGGGGTCCGTGTTTTTGCCCGCATCATAAGTCAAGCCGCTGGCACTCACGTCACTGACCGTGAAGGTGGTCGAATCGGAGTTCTTGCGTATAGCGCCGCTGGAGAGCGTCACCAGCCCATTCGCGTCCGTGGTAACCGTTGCGGAACCCGAGAAACCTCCCGTCCACTGACCCGCAACCGTGGCGTCGGGAACGGGATTCCCTGTGCTATCGACAACGAGAAGGGACACCGAGGCGATCCAATTCTTACCTTCATTCGCCGCGGTCCCGTCGAGGTCGCCCACAAAGACGACATCTTCGGCAACCGGGTTATCAACGTTGATTGTCACCCGAAGGCTGTCCGTCGATTCACCTGCATCATCCGTGGCAACTGCCCGTAGCGTCTGCACCCCGTTGGCCACGGTCGCAGAATCCCAATCGATGGACCAACCGTCGGAGCCATCCGAGTCGCTGCCGATCAGAGTGTTGCTCACGTAGAAGTCAACTTGTGAAACCACGCCATCGGTATCATTTGCACCGGCGACAATCGTCGTAAGTCCGACCACCGTCGCACCCTCGCTAGGCGAAGTAATCGCCACTGAGGGCGCCGCGTCGTTATCGACAATGACCGAGATCACGTCACTGCTATTGGTCGCTTGATCGTCCGTCGCTTCGACGAGAATTTCGTAGGTTCCGTCGGCCACTGTGGTGCTGTCCCAGACAATCGTCGCGGTACCACCATCGCCCGGATCGGTGCCGATCGAGACGCCGTTGACGAAGAACTCAACAAAATCGATAACGCCGTCGGCGTCACTGACGTCGGCCACGATCTCAACGGAGGTCCCCGCAACGGTCGCTCCGTTACTGGGACTGCTAATGGCGACCGAAGGCGCTAGGTTTGACGGCGGTGTGGTGTAACGTTGCAGATAAATGGAGTGCGATTCGTCGCTTTCTCTGCGTGTCCAATTGACCGCCATCTCGCCACTCGGTGCGAGGGCTACGGATGAGACAAGCTCGGCAAGCTGGTCCACGGTGTTGACGATATAGGAGTTCGCGTCCAGACCGCTCATCCCGCCCGCTGCACTGTCGAAGATGAATCGCTGGGCAAAGACTTGCGAGTTTCGATCCACCGTCGCGGTCCAAGTCGCTGCCAATGTACCGTCTGCCGCCAAGGCTAGTTCGACGAAATCGCTCGCCGCATCCGGTGCCCCCAGGCCGAAGCTCGTCTCGATGCCGTCGGTCCATCCAGCCGTAAAATGAAGAAGTTTGCCTTCGCCGAGTCCCGAACCCGCTTCGTCCCGCTGCGACCAAGCGAGCGTGAAGTCCCCCTGCGAACTAACGACGACGGAAGGGTCAGAAACGAAGAGGCCGTCGACTCCGCCTGCAACGGAGACACGGTCCGAGGTTGCCTGTCCATTCGAGTCATAGCGCTGAAAGTAAATCGCCCCGCCGTCGTTGTAAGTCACGATGAACCCGGTATCATCGCTCAAGGCAACGCTCGCTTCATTGCCACCGAGCGTCGTGAAGCGTTTCAGGGCTTCGATCGGCTTGCCAAGCGAGCTGCCATCGGCATTGAACCGCTCGACCCACAGGGCCACATCGGTAAAACCTCCCGGGCCGGAGGCTCGATACGCCTCGGTGAACGTCACCGCTAGCTCACCGGAAGCATTGCTATCCAAATCTCGAACGAAGACGCTCGTATTCTTAGGACCGATCTGTCGCGTCGCGACTAGCGTGTTGCCCGCTTGACCCAAAATGGTGATAAACCCCTCATTGTCGTAAGGGGCGTTGGGGTCGGGGTCCACGCTCCAGGCGACCGCAAACCCGCCTCCCGGAACGGCGGTGACGTGCGGCTCGAAGACGCGTGCGGAACTCGGAATCGAGTCGACCAGTGCGAGTGATTCAGCGGTTCCGTCCGGCCGATAGATTTGCAAATAGAGATCCCCACCATAGGCCCCGCCGGAAGGCCGTGCCTTGTAAACAAGGGCCGTGTAACCGTTCTCATTGATCGCCACGCTGCCGCGACTGGATTCGGCGTAACTTCCGGTTGACGACACGGCCACTTCGCCCCCTACCGGAGCAAAGCCAGACTGAAAGGCACCGAATGAGACGTTGCTTTCAACGCCGGCCAATACCGTTTGCGTCCGCCCGCTGGCTCCTTCGACCAGCGTCCATCCCGGTTCCCGGTTGACGATCCGCACGGTTTGCGTTCCCGGCAAGACGTCGTTCAGCGTGTATTGCCCGTTGGCGTCGGTCAGATCGACCGGTTCCCCGCTGTTCAGCTGGCCGTCGCCGTTGGCGTCGATGTAGACTTGCCACCCGTCCAGGGGCAGCTCGCCGACGTCGAACGCACCACTTTGGTCCGCATCCGAGTACACCACGCCGGCAACACTCCCCGGCGCAGAGACGCCGAAATCGACTCCCGATAGGTCGGTACCGGCGACGCGGATGCCAACCGGCGTGGTTTCTCCCAAGGAACTGCGGTAGATTTGACGCTCATTCAAATCGGACGACCACAGCGAACCGTCTCGAATCGCAACGCCCGTTGGAAATGGATCCTCAGATCCCGGCGCGGGGACCGTAGCGCGAATTTGCGCCTCCTGTCCGATGCTTGCGGCAATGTCGATGGCATAGAATGCATCCGCAGCACGGTCGGACAGCCAAAGCTCTCCCTGGCGATAGTCCAGCCCCAGCGTCGAAGGCGACCCCGGTAGGGTGATCACATCACTCGCGGACACTTGGTTGTTGACCGTGTCGATCGACCAGCGTTCGATCGTCGTTGTGTTGTTCGTACTATCTTCAAGCAGAACCCAATGATTGCTGCCGTCGAATGTTACCCCCCACAACCGGGTTCCGTCCGGCTTTGGTAGCGAATAGCTGGCAACGTAGTTTCCAGACAAATCGTATTGATCAAGTTCACTCCTGCCATCTGCCGTCAAGTTACCCTCAGCCGCCCAGATGTACGTTCCGTCAAAGCCCAGTCCTCGTACGGAGTCCGTATGCGTGGCAACAAGTTCCTCCGACCAGGCGTTTCCGTCCCAAGCAAAGATCTGGTTCGTTGTTACTTCCGCTGCCAGCAGCTTGGCGTTCGCCCAGACGATATTGACAGGGCGTGGGTCGGCGACCAAAGATTCATCCGCGGTGGCGAAAGCATCCTCAATCACCCCGACTTGCCCAGGCCCGGTCAACGGACCCGGCGCGGACTGCAACTCGCCCGCATCGAGAGCGAGCCGGACCTGATAATCGCCGTCCGCGATTCCGGAAAAGGCGTAGTCTCCATTTGCGTCCGTGGAGACGGGACCGGCAACGGTCTCGCCTTGCGGACTGACCAGCACCACATCGATGCCCGCCTTGCCCGACTCACTGCCATCCGCCACCCCGTTTGCGTCGACATCAAAAAAGACGTTTCCCGAGACGACCGCTAGCAGTCGTCGCGACTCCAGTGATTCCATCCGCAAACGCTTTGCTAACCGGCGACGCTTCCGTTCGCGATTCGTGGAACCGGTGGACGGGGAAATGCGTGCGAGCCGTGTAAGCCACCGAGAGGTTCGTCCGCTCGAGATTGTCATGCAGAAAGCTCCAATGAACGCGCCATCGAGACGCACTGGCAACAAATTACAATGGGATTCTCGAAAGGGAGTGCCTTCGTGCGGCAAGGTACTCACCTCGGGCACATGGGGTGTTTCCGATCCGAGGCTCGGAAACGTATCAGAATGACCGCCCTTCGAAAGAGAACCGGAAACGTATCGGAAGCGAGTGGGTGGCGAGGCAGTCCGCCCGAGGGTAACCGCGCGAACGTCGCGGTTAAGACACCACGGAATAGAAAATGAGCCCTGCCGGGAGTCGAGTACCGAGGACGCGTGTTCGGGAGACGCACGTTCTCGGAAGACTTGTCAACGATCGGGGTCGCGCTTCGGCGACCGATGCATTCGTCTTGGCGGGCAATTTAAAGGACGTGTTGACGATCGATGTGTCGCTGGGTCTTTCCTGAATGGTTGTTCCGCGATTTTAGTGGCAACTGCCCAGAACGTAGGTTTTGGAGGCATTGCTGCGATGTCCGAAGTGAGGATGCGAGCGAACGCGGACAAGCT
>JAWLFY010000081.1:0-21514 GCA_041685355.1 Pirellulaceae bacterium
CCCGAACTCGAAGGCCATCCCGCCTGGCAACACCTCGACCGGTCCGAGCTGCGACGTCGTTTTGCCAAGACGGATCGTTCGCGGGCGAGTCGCTGAACGGGTAACGTGTCGCGCCGCATCCGTGACTAGGTGACGCGCCGCATCCGTGATGCGGCTGCGACTCGCTCAGAACGGGGCGGTGTCCATGGGGGTGAACTCGTCGGCGACGTCTCCGGCGAGGTCGATGTTGTCGGGGTCGAGCTGCATCACCGCCGCGCCGGGTTGCAGGTCAAATTCGCCGAGGCTTGCCCAAATCACGTTCGGGGCGGTGGTCAGCTCGAAGAAGTAGCGACGCTTGTTCAGATTGATCGCCGTACGGTATTCGGTGTTGTATAGCGTCCCCGGCAGATTGTTCGGGGCACCGAACGGGACCGAAGCGTTCCGCGCGATCGCCAGGATTGCCGCGATCGACTCCCGCTCCGAATTCGGTTCGGGAAGCATTCCCAAGTAATACGCCGAGCGGACGAAGCGGTCTCGAGGGTCGACGTTTCCCGGCAGCGACGTTTGTCGCGTGGCGTTCGTGAAATCGTAGCGGGCCAAGTTGGCGAGCTGTTCGTCGTACGTCGGATCGTTCGTCATGACCCGGAACTCGCGGCCGTGATGGACGACCGGCTCGCCGGCGACGTACTCGATGATCGCCGAATCGCCCGAAGCGTCCTCGATCGCGAGGTGGATGGTGGCGGCGTGTCCGTTGACCGAGACCGGGAACGGCTGGATCTTCTTCATCCACTCGAGTGCTTCGGAAACCGTCGCGGCGTTGTCGAGCAGGTATTGTCCCCAAAGTCCGGGGTGGACACCCAACTTGTCCGAGTCTCGCGGCCCGTAATCGGTCGACGTCAGATAGAGCGCGTGGACGGCGAGCCCCTTTTCGTTCACCCCGTCGGCGGTGCCGACCCCGTAAAGTGTCGTCACCAAGCTGCCGTATCGGGACGTCCATCGCGCGGGGTTCTCAGATTCGACCGTTTCCGGTCCGAGTTTTCCGCCGTCCCGCTCTAGGCCTTGCGGGAACACCGTCAGCACCGGTTCGGTCGACTCGGGCCAATCCATCGTCCGCCCCACGACGACCGCGAGCGAATTGTCGTTCCACAAGATGCGGGTACAGGCATCGACCGCGGCCGGCCTCCAGGAGGCGACCAACGAGGCGACGGCGGCGGTGATCAGGACGGAAGTATGGCAGCGTATTTTCATCGAGATTTCCCGGGCGAGTATCGGTCGTTCCTAGTCGATGATCCGCTTCATCCGGAAATCGGTCAACGTCGCGCCGCGGCATTCCGCCGCCTGTTAACGACCCGCACCGTTTCACGAAATAACGCGAGCAATCCGTCCCCATCGGTCCGTTCGTAGGGGCGAAGTCGAATCATCAGTCGTCCACCGTCCGTTTAGAATGGAAGCGTCGGATGCTGCCGAATACCTATTCGTTAAATCGAGTCCCACGATGACGGCCGCCAAGCGATTATTGACTGACTACACCGTCGACGATTACCGCCAATGGGACGGAGACTGGGAATTGTGGGACGGCATCGCCGTCGCCATGACTCCCAGCCCGTTCGGGCGACATCAGGCGTTGGCGGCCCGGTTCGCATGGATGTTGCAGAACGAGCTCGTTCGGGTCGGTTGCCACGCGACCGTGATGCACGAGGTTGACTGGGTTGTTTCGCGATCGACCGTCGTCCGTCCCGACGTGGTCGTCGTGTGTGGCGACCCGCCCGAACGTCACCTCGAATCCCCACCGGCGTTGATCGCGGAGGTGATCTCGGAAGCGACCGCGTCCCGCGACCGCACCCAAAAGCGAGAGTTGTACCGGGAGCAAGGGGTCGGGGTTTATTGCTTGCTGGACCCCGAAACTGAGAGCCTCGAAGTCGACGGCGACGCCTTTCCGTCGCCCCGCCGAATGCCGGCCGGCGATCCGATCGACCTGCAGCTCTGCGGCACCTGCCGAATTCGGATTGACCCGGCAACGCTTTTCCCGAACCGCAAGCGTTAAGGCGGTCCTTCACGTTCGAGGTCGCGTTGATACCGGGCGACGGCGTCGATGATGTCGTCGAGTGTGTGGCGGGGCTCGAACCCGATCGCTTGGCGGATCCGCGTCAAGTCGGGGACGCGGCGGCGGATGTCTTCAAACGATTCGTCGTAGGCGTCGGCGTACGATTGATGTTCGATTCCCGCGTCGGGGTTTACCCGTTCGATCACCCGCTTGGCCAAGTCGAGGATCGAGATCGGTTGGTCGCCCCCGATGTTGTAGACGCGGCCGAAGGAATCTTCCGATTCGGTCAGCCGGACGACGGCGTCGACGACGTCGCGGACGTCGGCGAAGCAGCGGATCTGTTTGCCGTCGTCGTGGACCACCAATCGGTCGCCGCGGCGGGCCGATTCGACGAACCGGGGCAGCACCATGCCGTACGCCCCGGTTTGTCGGGGGCCGACGACGTTGAAAAACCGTCCGACAACGACGGGGAGCTGTTGTTGCTTGTGGTGGGCCAGCGCCAAGAATTCGTCGATCGCTTTGGAAACCCCGTAGCTCCATCTCGGCTTGGTCGTCGCCCCGAACACCAGATCGTCCTCTTCCGACCAGGTCGATTTCGGGTTCTTCCCGTACACCTCGCTGGTGCTGGCGATGAAACAGGGAACCCGGGTCCCCCGTTCGGCCCGGGAGCCGAGCCGATCGAGGATCAGTTGGGTCGGATAGATGTTCCGCTCGATCGTTTCGATCGGCTGCTTCGCGATCAGCGCCACGCCGACGGCCGCCGCCAGATGGAAGACACGGTCGGCCCGCCCGACCAGTTCCGACACGAGTGCCAAGTCGGAAACGGTTCCGTGGACGCACTCGAGACGTTCGTGGCGGGCGACCCGGTCGAGGTTTTCGATCCGCCCGGTCGAAAGGTCGTCAACGACGATCACCCGATGCCCGTCGTCCAATAGCCGTTCGGTGAGGTGCGAACCGATGAATCCGGCGCCGCCGGTGACCAAGCAAGTTCTCTCGCCCATGCCGTGGGGTTTCCCGTCGATTGGGGGAATCGGGTTCAAGACTCTTTTGGCCGGAATTTCCGAATTCGTCTTGCCGCACCCGGCCGATGTGCGAAAAACGAAAGACCGGTAAACTTAAATGGCATCTCGTCGCTCGCCCATCCCCTGCGGGCCTCGCCTGTCCTCCCCGAGCATCGTCTCCCCGAGCATCGTCGTTTCGAATCGTCTCGCTTCTTACGGAGTGAATCAGTGGTCAGGATGCGGGTACACGCATGGCTCGCCCCAACGGTCGCGTGCGCGGTCCTCGCGGCGTCGTTCGGTCTCCCGACGGTCGCCGGGGGACAGCAGCCGGACGACCAGGTGGCGCTGGCCCTCTATGCCGACGCGGCGAACTTCCAAAACAACGAGGCCCTCGCGTTGGCGGTCGAGACGTGGCAGAAGTTTCTCGACCGCTACCCCGACCATCCGATGGCGTCCAATGCGGCCCACTATTTGGGGGTCAGCCAAATGCGTCGGGAGCCTCCCGAGTACACGGCCGCCGCCGAAGCGTTCGCCCGCGCGCTCCGCGATGACGATTCGGAACTGAGGGAGGAGTCGCTCGCCAACCGGGGTTGGTGTCTGTACGCGTCGGCCGAATCGGAGGACGCCCGCTCGTCACGAAACGAAACATCGGACGACGCGGCGGCCGCCCCCGACACGACACCCCCGGTCCCGAATCGCGAGCGTCTGCGGCAGGCGATCGAGACGTTCGCGGAACTTCGCGAGTCGTTCCCCGAATCGAGGTTTCTCGACCGCGCGTATTTTTACAGCGGCGAGGCGGCGTCGCTGCTTGGAGAACCGGAGCGGGCCGTCGAGTTTTACGATCGGCTGCTCGAACTCCCACAAGCCGACGCGTCGTCGCTCCGCTGTGACGCGTTGTACGGCCGCGGCGTGGCGCTGGAGACGTTGGAACGGTTCGAAACGGCGGCCGGGTCCTACGGCGAGATGCTGAAGAGCTGTGACGGGTCGGAACTGGTGTACGACGCCCGCCTCCGACTTGGGGATCTTCAAATCCGATTCGAGCGATTCGAGAAGGCGGCCGACCTGTTCGCCACGGCGTCGGAGTCCGCTTCGACCGACGACGACCGCGGCTACGCGTTGCTTCGACAAGCCTATTCGCTGGCGCGGGCGGACCGTCCGGGGGAAGCGGCGACGACGTACGAGGCGTTGATCGCGGCGATGCCCGAAAGCCGGTATGCGGCGGAGGCGAGATTGGCTTCGGCCCAAAGCACCTATCGCAGCGGCGACATGGAGGCGGCGGCGGAGCGGTTCCGACGGGTGCTCGAATCGGGCGAACCGGACGAGGCGACCGAGGCGGCGCATTGGTTGGCCCGCATCCGGCTCGCCGCTGGTGACGTGACGCTCGCTCGTGACGTCGCCCGGCGGCAACTCGACGCCGGGGCGAGTGGGCCGTACGCGATGTCGCTGCGGCTCGACTTGGCGGAGGCGTTGGCGGCGGACCCGGACACGGTCGCTGAGTCGATCGATCGGTTCGAGCAAGCCTACCGCGACGCGCCCGACGACCCGCTCGCGCCGCGGGCGCTGTACAACGCGGCGTTTTCGGCGCTGCAGGCGAACCGGCCCGCACGTGCGGTCTCGCTCGCCGATACGTTTCTCGAACGCTTTGCCGACGACGAGCTGACGCCTGACGTCCGCTTCATCGCGGCCGAGGGGCGGCTCGCGGCGGGACGTGCCGACGAAGCGTCGAAGGTTTACTCGGAGTTGGTTAAAACGACGACGGAGATGGTCGACGTTCGCCGCCCCCGCTGGGTGATCCGCGCGGCGACCGCACTGAACGCGGCGGGCCGTCACGACGACACGGTGGCAATGCTGCGACGCGAACTCGATACGGAACGTCTCGCCAGCCCCGCGGACCGAGCCGAGGCGGAGTACCTGGTCGGTCAAGCTCACCTCGCGGCCGGTCGCCGCGATCCCGCGATCGCTTCGTGGGAGTCGGTGATCGAAGAGGCTGCCGATCCGACCGTCGTCGACCGAGCCCGATATCAACTCGCCCAGTTGCACGGTCGCGAGGCGGATTTCGACGCGGCGATCGAGCGATACGATGCGATCCTCGAGGCCGGTGACGATGGGGCCGGTGACGATGAGGCCGGTGACGATCGGCCCCTTCGGCTGTATGCGATGTACGGCAAAGGCTGGGCGCTGACCCGCTCGGGACGACACGCCGAAGCGATCGAGCCGCTTGATCAGTTCTTCGAAGGATCCGAGGCGACGCACCCGCTCCGTGGCGACGCTTTGTTGACCCGCGGGATCAGTCGTCGCGTCGCGGGTGACGTGACGGGGGCACGCGACGATTTGCAAACGCTGCTCGCCCGGATGCCCGAGGGGATGACACTCGGCAACGCGTTGTACGAGCTCGCGTTGGTCGAACAACAGGCCGCCGCGCATGCCGCCGCGGCCGAACACTTGCGTCGGATCCGCGAGGAGGTCCCGGATTACCCCGACACCGCTCGCGTCCTCTACGAGCTCGCCTGGTCGCTCCGCGAGGCGGGGGAGGATGCGGCGGCGGCGACCGAGTTCGCCGCTTTGATTCGGCGGTACCCGGACGACCCGATGGTCGCCGAAGCGGCCTACTTTTTGGGACACCGCGCCTATCGCCAAGGCGATTGGGGAGAGGCGGCGGAGCGTTTCGCGATCTCGGCCGAGCAGGAGGGGGACGAAGAGCTGGCGGAGAAGTCGCTCTATCGGCTCGGCTGGTCGCGGTTCAAATCGGAGGAATTCGAGGCGGCCGCGGAAGCGTTTCGCCGTCAAGCCGAAGCGTTTCCCAAGGGCGAACTTCTGCTCGACGCGTGGATGATGATCGGCGAATGCGAATTCAAACGGGAACGATTTGCGGAGGCGATCGAAGCGTTCGGCCGTGGCCGCGAGATCCTTCAAGATGCCGACGACACGGCGCGGTCGATTCGCGACGACGCCGATCGACGCATCCGTGAGCTGATCCTCTTGCACGGGGGGCAGAGCGCCGCACAGCTGGAACGGTTCGAAGAGGCGATCGGTTGGTATGACGAGCTTCGGCAACGGTTCCCCGCGACGGCGTACCTGCCGCAGGTTTTCTACGCGACCGGTTACGCGTATCAACAGCTCGGCGATGAAGACAGGGCGTTGCAGTTCTACGGTGAGGTCGCCGGAAACTATCGCAGCGAGATCGCCGCGAGGGCCCGTTTCATGATGGGCGAGATCCGGTTCGGGAAAGAGGAGTTCGATCGGGCGATCCCCGAGTTCCAGCGGGTGATGTTCGGGTTCGGGGCGGACGAGGCACCCGAGGCGATCAAGAATTGGCAGGCGAAGAGCGGGTTCGAGGCGGGACGTTGCTCCGAAGCGTTGATGCGGAACGCCCGTTCCGACTCGGCGAGGCGTCGCGCTCGCGAGTTGGCGGAGACGTTCTACGAATATGTGTTGGACAAACACCCCGGGCACGAGTTGGCCGGGAAGTCTCGCGAGCGGATCGAAGGGTTGCAGTCGCCGTGAACAATACGAATGGTTCGTCGTTAACCGCTCGGCCGCAGGGTCGTGTGCGATCCCCCGCGATCGTCCCCGCTTTCGTCTGGATGGTCGCCCTGACCCTCGCCTCGGTCCCCTCGGTCGCCCAGCAACCGCCGGCCCAGCAACCGCGGGCCCAGCAACCGCGGGCCCAGCAACCGCCGGCCCGTCCGGCTCCTGGCCCTTTTTCGCCGCCGCCGGCAGAAGACGTGATCATCGACGACGACGAGTTGCGGTCGTTGGCTTCGGAGACCGAGGGCGAGACAGCGACGGTGAGCGAGGGGGAGCCGACCGGGGTTGACCTGATGTCGCTGATCGCCCGTGGCGGCGGGTTCATGATCCCGATCGGGATCATGAGCTTTTTGGTCGTCGCGCTCGCCGCCGAGCGGCTGATCAGCCTCCGTACCGCGCGTGTCTTTCCCGCTCCGCTTGATCGGCAGTTGCGGGGGATGATGGAGGATTCCGAACGATTTGACGTCGCCGAGGCTTTGCGGGTGTGCCGCTCCCGTCCTTCTCCCGCGGCCCGCGTGATCCGATCGATGTTGCTCCGCACCGGACAACCGCTGGGGGATATCGAGCGGACCGCGGCGGACGCGAGTCAACGGGAAGCGGACGCGTTGGTGGGCCCGGTCCGCTGGCTCAACCTGGCCGCCGCGGCGACCCCGCTGATGGGGCTTCTCGGGACCGTGTGGGGCATGATCAAGGCGTTTCACGAGTCGACGACGTTGACGGCCGACCGGAGCCGCAGCGAGCAGCTTTCCGAAGGGATCTACACCGCCTTGGTCACGACGCTCGCCGGGCTCGCCGTCGCGATCCCCGCGGCGATCTTGGCGCAGTATTTCGAGAACCGAATCTCGAAGCTGTTCCACCGGATCGAGCTGCTTTCATTCGACGTCGCCCCAGGGCTGGCCCGGTTCGCCGGTCGATCACGGCTCGCCGCCGACGGGTCGCTGCAGCCGATTTCGGACGGCCGCCCTGCCCCGCCCCGCGGCTCGGCCGCCCCAGCCGAGCCCGAACGCGACGGTGGCAAGGGGCGACGGGAGCCGGGCAAGGGCCAACGCGACGCGGCGAAGGCGAGCTAACCGATGGCGATCGAAATCAAACGTTCGACCGTCGCCGGGACGCTCAGCCTGACGCCGTTGATCGACGTCGTGTTCCTGTTGCTGATCTTTTTCTTGGTCACCAGCGAGTTCGAAGACCAGGAACGACGTCTCGATATCGTGCTACCCAACGCCACGACGGCGGTTCCGATGGCGGGCAAGCCGCGGGAAGTTGTGGTCGACATCGACGCCGCCGGGACGACGTATGTCCGCGGCGATCCCGTTTCAAGCGACGAATTGGAACAGCTCTTGGCGACCGCCGTCGACCGAAACCCGACCAACCAATCGGTGATCATTCGTGCCGACCGAGACACGGCGTTTCAGCCGGTCGTCAGCGTGATGGATGTCTGTAACCGGACCGGGGTCAGCCAATACTCGGTCACGACCCGCGAGGGGCCGACGACACAGGGAAGTGATGCCACGCCGCGCTAGCCAAGACCGACCCGAGGAGAAAGGCCGACACGGCAACGGGGGCCGACACGGCAACGGGGACCGACACGGCAACGGGGACCGATCGGGGATTCCGCCCGAGACGATGTGGCCGCTCGACGTGTCGATCGTCGTCCTCTCGGGGGTGATCCTGTATCTCGTCTTTTCCGAACTACGATTCGACGACCCGCGGCTGATATACAGCGGGCGTTTCTATGCCGCCGCTGTCCCGGCGGCGGCGTTGGCGATTGCGGCGTTGCTCCGCGGGTTCGCCAGCCGGTACGTCCAGAAGTCGGCCCAGCTCGGATTCCTGCTGAGCGTCACGGTCCATCTGTTGCTGTTGGTCGTCGCGTTCCAGTGGGTCATCTTTCGCCGTTCGCCTCCGGGGGCCACCGCCGGCGTCGAGCGAGACCGCAGTCCGGTGCGGCGGGCCGTTCCCGAACACGTTTTTCGCACGCCGCCGCGGCCGGACCGACAACCCGATTGGACGCGTCCGCTCGAAGTCGAGATCGAGACGCGGTCGGGCGATTCCGAGTCGCCCGCGGCGATCCCGACCCCTTCCGTGGCGAAGGTCCCCGAGTCGGTCCCGATGCCGCCGGAAGCCTCGGCACGGGATCGGGCACTCGAGATCGAACGGGCACTTGAGATCGAACGGGCACTTGAGGCGGCGACCGCGCCGGAGCTCGCGGAGTCGTCGCCGCCAACGCCATCGTCACTTTCGCCAACGCCACTTTCGCCAACGCCACTTTCGCCAACGCCACGTCGCCGCCAGCCGGTACCGGAGGTTTCGCGTCGTCCCGTCGCCCCGCCGGTCGCGGCCGTGGCGACCCCGGAAGTCGAACCGCCGACCCGGGAACGTCTGGCGGGACCAACCCGCCGGCCGGCGGAAGCGTCGCCGTTGACCCCGTCGTTTGTCCCCGAGGGGTCGGCGGTCGCGAACCGGTTGGCACCGCCGCGGCGGTCCACGGAAGCCGATGACACGGGTCCGGCGGTCCGCGGTCCCGGCGGGGAGAGTTCACGCGTCGCCGCTCGCCGATCGGTTCCCCCGGCGACGCCGGTCGGGCCACCGCCGGAGCGGCCGACGGTAGCCGTGGCGGAGTCACGGATCGAAGCCGACCGGGTCCTTTCGCCGATCGACGTCATGCCGACACGACGCACGCCTCGTCGTACCGCCGCGGTCGGCGTCCCCGCCCCGTCCGATCCGAGCCGCGATCTTGGGACGTTCGCGGAGAGCCGGGCCGAACCCGCCCGGCGCGCGGATCGCGGTGGCGACGCGGCTCCGGAAGTCATCAGCTCGCCGGGTGATCTTCCCGATCGGCCGGACCTTCGTCGCACCCCGCGGGGCGGCGTGGGTCGATTCGCCGAATCCGGGCCTGCGGATGCCGGACTTGTCGATTCGGGGCCGGTCCCCGTCCCGGTCGCGGCGGTATCCGAGCCGACACCGGACGCCGCGGTTGCCGCGCGTCTCGCGGCGGCGGATCGGTCACCGCGTCCTGAGCCACCGCCGCGTCGTGAGCCACCCGTCGCGTCACTCGGCGGGGCAACGGGACCGTCCGAAGGGCTTCGCCGTGACGAGGTGGAACCGTTCGACCTCGACCGTTTGGACCTCGACCGTTTCGCCCGCGAAGACCGGCTCACGGCGTCGGCGGCGTCGGCGGCGTCGGCGATGCCGGGACTCGTCCCGGTCGAGCCGGGGATGGCACCGCGACCTCGGCGAAGGGTGCGGCGGCGGCCCGAATTGTCGGGGGGAGAAGTGATCGCCGCGGAACCGTTCCGCCAAAGGGCCGAGCGGATGCGGGGCGGGGCGAAGGTCGACCCTTCCTCCGAAGAAACGCCGGTCACCGAGGTGGCGATCGAGACGGGCTTGGCGTATCTGGCGGGACGTCAGCGGTCCGACGGCGGTTGGTCGCTGGAAGGCCACGGCGAACGGGTCTTGCTTCGCAGCGACACCGCCGCGACGGGGCTCTGTTTGCTCGCCTTTCAAGGCGCCGGCTACACCCACCGTCAACATCAATACGCCGAGGTCGTCAGCGGCGGGTTGCAATTCTTGATCGATCGCCAACGGACCAACGGCGACCTGTTCATCCCGGCCGATGACGCCAGCAACCAGAACGTCGCGTTGTACAGCCACGGCATCGCCGCGCTCGCGCTGTGTGAGGCGTACGGCATGACTCAGGATCCGGAGCTTCGGGATCCCGCGCAGAGGTCGGTCGATTACATCGTCGCGACCCAGCACCGGAGCCTTGGCGGTTGGCGGTACACCCCGCGGGTGAGCGCCGATACCAGCGTCAGCGGGTGGATGATGATGGCGGTCAAGAGCGGCGAACTGGCCGGGCTGGACGTCGCCCCGGAGGCGTACGAGGGGATCGACCGATGGCTCGAGCTGGCCAAGGCGGGGGAAGGTCTCGGCGACCGCTACCGATACAACCCGCTGGCTCCTGACACGCCGACGCAGCGGCACGGGCGAGAGCCGACCCCGACGATGACCGCCGTCGGGGTGTTGATGCGGATGTATTCCGGCTGGACCCCGGAACACCCGGCGGTCCGTTCGGCCGCCGACCATTTGCTCGAGCACCCGCCGCGTAACGGGACCGCCGATCTGCCGCGGCGCGACACGTATTACTGGTACTACGCGACCCAAGTGATGTTCCAAATGGGCGGTCGCCACTGGGACCGCTGGAACGAGGCGCTCACCCCGGCGCTGCTGGAGACGCAGGTCACTCGCGGGGAGGACGCCGGCAGCTGGGACCCGCGGACTCCGGTCCCCGACCGCTGGAGTCCGCACGCCGGTCGCCTGTACGTGACGACGATGAACCTGCTCAATTTGGAAGTCACCTACCGTCATTTGCCGATCTACGGCGATTGATCAGGCGGTGGGGGTGAGCGGGTGGTGGGGGAGCGTGAACGCTTCGGCGACGGCTCGGTTGGTGACCTTGCCGTCGTGGATGTTGATCGCGTCACGCAGGGGGGACGGTTCCCGGAGGAGTTTGTCGGGGCCGCCGGCGACCAGTTTCAAGACCCACGCGAGGGTCGCGTTGCAGAGCGCCAGGGTGCTGGTGCGGCCGACGGCGCCGGGCATGTTGGCGACACAATAATGGACGACACCGTCGATGATGAAGGTCGGCTCGCGGTGGGTCGTCGGGCGACTCGTCTCGATGCATCCGCCTTGGTCGACCGCGACGTCGATGATGACGCTACCGGGCTTCATCCGTCGCAAGTCACCGGCGCGGACGAGTTGCGGGGCTTTGGCGCCCGGGATCAGCACCGAACCGATCACCAAGTCGGCCCGTTCGAGCTGTTCGAGAATCATGTGTCGGTCGCTGTAGAGACAGTTGACGTTGGCCGGCATGATGTCGTCGAGGTAACGGAGCCGGTCGAGGTTGACATCGAGGATCGCGACGTCGGCTTGGAATCCGGCCGCGATCTTGGCCGCGTTCGCGCCGACGATGCCGCCGCCCAGGATGGTGATGTGTGCCGGCGGGACGCCGGGGACGCCGCCGAGCAGGATCCCCCGTCCCATCTGGGGCCGCTCGAGGTACTTCGCCCCCTCTTGGACGCTCATCCGGCCCGCGACTTCGCTCATCGGGGTCAGCAGCGGCAACCGGCCGGCGGCGTCACGGAGCGTTTCGTAGGCGATGCAGGTCGCCCCCGACGCGATCATCGCCTCGGTCAGCCGTTCGCTCGCGGCGAAGTGGAAATAGGTGAACAGGATCTGTCCGGGACGTACCGAGGCGAACTCTTCGGGCAGCGGCTCCTTGACCTTGACCACCAGCTCGGCGGCCGCGAAGACTTCGGCCCCGGAACCGACGAGTTCGGCCCCGGCGCGGAGGTAATCATGGTCGGCGATTCCCGAACCGAGCCCCGCGCCGGCTTGGATGATCACACGGTGGCCCCGTTGGACGAGTTCTTCCACCCCGACGGGCAACATCGCGACGCGGTACTCGTCCGTTTTGATTTCTGTGGGGACACCGACAATCATGAGGCGATTCCGTGGGACCGGGGGAAGTCGAGTTTCGATACGGCGTTGGGCGACATCGCGATGGGTCACGGCGTGACGGGTGACGGCGTTACGGGTGACGGCGGGCCGAGGGTGGCGTCGGGAGCTGAGGAAGCGATTCGAGTCGATGGGCGACGGCGGCCAACAAGGGGTCGATCGTTTGCAATTGGATCTGGTGGGGCGGAGACCAGTGGAACCAGGCAAACCCGTCATGTTCGGTCGGTCGCGGGTCCGATTTTTCGCCGACGATGCCGAGGAAATAGCGGACCCATTTTTCGATCGGATCGTCGAGATCCGGATAGCGTACCGGGTATCGCAAGTCGAAAGTGAACGCGTCGTCGAGCGACACGGCGTCTCTCGCGATCCCGGTTTCCTCTTCCATTTCACGCAGCGCCGTCTGGCGGAACGATTCCCCCGGCTCGCAGTGTCCTTTCGGAAGGTCCCAGCGGTCGGGGTGACGCATCAACAGGAATTCGCGGGGGACGCGGTGCGTGATCAGCAAAACCCCGGCGGCACGGACCGGCGCGGCAGGGATCGAAGGCATCGGAAGAACTCCGTCTCGGGTCGGCTGGGCGTGAACGGGTCGGCTGGGCGTGAATTCGTGGTCGTGATTTCGTCAGCGGGGGGCGGGATTCGTCGAGGGCCTTTTCGCGGCCGGCGGCTTGTCGTCCCTTTTCCCGAGCCTACAAAGTGGGGTCGAATTCGTGATCGAATCTCCTACCGACGGCAGTGAGCATTGAAGATTTATACACGCACGGGCGATTCCGGCAGTACCGGTCTGTTCGGCGGCCCGCGGGTCAGCAAGGACGACGAGCGGATCGAGGCGTACGGGACGGTGGACGAGTTGAACGCGGCCTTAGGGGCGGCCCGTGGGGCGGGGGTGCCCGACGTCATCGACGGGGAATTGGAGCAGATTCAGCACGAGCTGTTTTCGATCGGCGCGGAGTTGGCTTCGCCCGACCCGGATGCACATCAATTGCGGATCATCGGGCCGGGGCACATCGAGCGATTGGAAGGCTGGATCGACGATCACGAGCGGGGGCTCGCGCCGCTGAAGCATTTCGTTCTGCCCGCCGGTGCCGTGTCGGCGGCACAACTGCACATGGCGCGGGCCGTCTGTCGCCGGGCGGAGCGACGGGTGGTGACGTTGGCGGGGCGCCCGGACGGGGGGTGTCCCGATGGGAGTCGTCCCGATGCGGGGGTCTCGGAATCGGTGTTGGTGTATTTGAATCGTCTCAGCGATCTGCTGTTCGTGATGGCCCGCGCGGCGAACGTGGCGGCGGGCGCCGAGGAGGTCCGTTGGGTCCGTCCGGGGTAAGCGACGGCCGGAAAATCTCTGTAGCGGAACGGCGCAAGCCGTCCGGTCTACCGGCTCGGCTGACTCCGGTGGCGGTTGACCGTGATTTTGCGACCGCTGCGAAGGGAGCCGGTTCGTGCCGAGTGACGTGAGTCGGGGGCGACGCGGCACAGGAGGCGTCCGCCCGCTGGTTGAGCGCCGCCGCGGATGTACAATGTCGGGGGTTCGGCGTCGAAGCCGGGCGACGTCGGCGTCGAACCCGGGGGACGTCGGTCGTCGATGCCGGGGGACGTCGGTCGTCGATGCCGGGACGCGGGTCGGTTGTATTTAGTGCCAGGAACGAGCTTAGGAACGAGGTAGGGTCGTGAAGAAAGTCGAAGCCATCGTCCGACACTTCAAACTCGAAGACGTCAAGAACGCGTTGACCGACCAAGGCATCCACGGCATGACCGTCAGCGAGGTGCGGGGCTTCGGCCGGCAGAAAGGGCATACGGAGATCTACCGTGGCACCGAGTACGCGATCGACTTTGTCCCCAAGGTGAAGATCGAGGTGATCTGTTCGGACGAGAATTTGCAGACGGTGATCGACACCGTGCTGCAGACCGCGCAAACCGGGCAGATCGGGGACGGGAAGATCTTTGTCACCAACCTGGAGGATTCGATCCGGATTCGCACCGGCGAGCGTGGCGAAGATGCCCTTTGAGGGTCGACCCGGTTTCGAGTAGGCGATGGCATCCGTTCCCGCGTTGAAGCCGGTCGTGTTGCGATGCCGCGAGCGATTGCGGCAGGGTCGCGAGAAAATTCGTCGTCAGCACGACGGGGGTTCGCCGGGGACCCAGGTTTCGATTCTGCTCGCGGATCTGTACGACGACATCGTGCTCGACGTGTGGGCCGAAGCGACGTCGGAGTTCGAGTCGGACTCTCGCCTGAGCGGGGTCGTGTTGGTGGCCCATGGCGGGTTCGGCCGCCGCGACCTGTCGCCCTATTCCGACGCCGACCTGATGCTTTTGACGACGCGGCGGTCGGCCGGGTTGGCGGCCCAGTTAGCTGGCGTGTTGACCCGTGACCTGGTCGACGTCGGGTTTCAGGTCGGGTTCGCGATCCGCACCCCGGCCGAGGCGTGTTCGCTGGCTTGGCGGGACTCGGTGATCTTTTCCTCGCTGACCGAGTCCAGGTTGTTGGCCGGCGGGTTGCACGTCTATGCGAAGTATTTCGAGTCGCTACGGAAGGGGGCGAAGCGACGATGCCGGTGGCTGTTGGGGCCGCTCGTCGAGGCGCGTCGAGAGGAGCGACGAAAATGGGGCGAGACGAATTATTTGCTGCGTCCGAACGTCAAGCGATCTCGAGGGGCGCTGCGAGACATCCAGCTCATCCGTTGGGTCGGGTTCGCCCGGTTTGGTGAGTCCGACCTGGAGCGTCTGGTCAAGCTCGACGCGTTGCCCGAAGAAGACTTCCGGCGACTCCGCCGCGCCTATTCGTTCATGCTCCGGTTGCGGCACGAATTGCATTTCCGCAGCGGCCGCGGCCAGGACGTGCTTGATCGGCCGACGCAGCTCGAGATCGCCGAGGCGTGGGGTTATCTCGGTCGAGAAGGGGTGTTGCCGGTTGAGGCGTTCATGCAGGATTATTTCGAGCACACCCGCAACGTCCGTTACGCGTCGGCGTTCTTCACCGATGACAACCGTAGCCGCTCCTTCACCGGACGGCTGATCGAGGTCGCCTTGTCGCGTCGGATCGACGACCAGATCCGGATGGGGCCGACCCATATCTGGGTTCGTGAATCGGAACTCGAAGCGTTCGCGAACAGCCTCACCGACGTGCTGCGGTTGATGCATTTGGCGAACCATCATCGCCGCCGGATTTCCCATCCGACGTGGCACGCGATCCGACAAGCGATGCAGGAGCGGGAGCCGTCGCGTCCGAGCCCCGCGGCGATCAGCTATTTTCTCGGCTTAATGAGCCGCCCCGGGCGACTCGCTTCGCTGCTCAATCGGCTGCACGAGCTTCGCGTGTTGGAACAGCTGATTCCGGCGATGAAACGGTGTCGCGGGTTGTTGCAATTCAACGCCTATCACAAATACACCGTCGACGCGCATTGCATCCGGGCGGTCCAGGAGGCGACGAACTTGGAGGAGAGCACGACTCCGATGGGACGGCGTTATCGTCGGCTCAGGGATAAGACGCTGCTCCATTTGGCGTTATTGCTCCATGACCTCGGGAAGGGATACGACGAGGACCATTGTGAGGTCGGCCGCCGGATCGCGAAGGAAACGGCCGAACGGTTGGATCTCGACCCCGCGTCGAGCGAAACGTTGCAGTGGCTGATTCATAAGCACTTGGTCGTCAACGTGTTCGCCTTTCGGCACAACCTGACGGATCCCGAGGTCGTGCTGGGGTTCGCCGCGGACGTGGCCTCGGTCCGTCGGCTTGAGTTGTTGATCGTGCACGCCGTGGCGGATCTCGCGGCGGTCGGGCCGGGCGTCGCCACCGAGTGGAAGATGCATCTCATCGAAGAGCTTTATCGTCGGGCGCGTCGGTACTTCGAAACGGGGAACTTGCCGGGGGAAAGCGACGAGGAGGTCGAGGGCTTGCAGGGGGCGATCCGCGAGGCGTTGGACAAGCGGGGGGCGCCGAAATCGACGTATGAGTTGCTCGATTCGTTACCGCTTTCGCTGTTGCGGCGGAACAACCCGGAGGACTTGTCGGAGGAGCTTTTCCAGACCGCGGAATGGTTAGCCCACGGAGGCCGGTCGCGTTGCACCGGCCGCTACGATCCGTCGGTCGCCGCGATGCGATACACCGTGTTGCACCATGAGGGTTCCCGGCGGATCGGGACGTTCGCCCGCGCGACGGGGGCCTTGAGCGGATGTGGGTTGACGATCATGCGGGCGAACATCGAGTCGGTCGGTGAAGACTTGGCTTGGGATGACTTCTGGGTGATCGACCCGGATTACCCAGGCGAGCCGCCGTCACGACGGAGTGACGAGGTATGCGAGCAGATCACGCGGTTGCTCGAAAACCCCGAACTCCCGTTGCCGAGCCAGCGTCGCACGTGGCCGTCGCCGAGGATCCGCGAGCCCGACGCGGTGAACCTGCTCCCGACCAAGGTCACCTTCGATAACGAGACGCTTGACCGATATACGATCGTGTCACTCTTCGCATACGACCGGGTCGGGTTGTTGTATCGGGTCGCGCAAGCGTTGGCGGAGGCCCGCGTCGTGTTGCACTTCGCCAAGATCGACACGCACCTCGATCAGATCGCTGATGTCTTCTACGTTACCGAACAAGACGGCTCGACGATCCGCGATCCGCAGCGGCAACAGGATTTGCGGCGGGCGATGCTGGAAGCGGTCGCGTGAGAGCCCTTTCTTGATGTGAACGCGTCGGGCTGGCGTTTCGGCCGGAGCGGAAGTCGTGAAGACTTCCGACAGGGCGGCGTGCAAGGGTGGCGCTCCGAACTCTTCACGAGTCCGGCTACGGCAAAGGTGGTAGCCGAACCCGAGCCGCGTCGCCGCACGGTTCGGGCGATCCTTGCCGGTCGTGGCGATCGGGCGAACGGCCGAAAGGTTGCCTCGGTTGACGATGGGAAGGCACGGGGATCGGCCATCAGGGAAACTTGACCCCCGTTTCGGTTGCCCCGCGTCCCCGGCGCGGCACACTTCCAGTGGCTGCGGTTCCGCCCGAAGCTTTTGATCCGCCCGCCGCGGTAACCAACCCGCGGGGAGATGTGGTTCACGTTACCACGAACCCGGGCATCGGATCTCCGGCGGCCGGCCACGTCGCCATGCCCCGCGCCGCCGTCTCCGTCGTGAGACGGCGGCTGTGGGGGCGCGACGGGGCCGTCGTGGCCCAACGGATTCGGATCAACCCCCTCTCTGACATGGAAGTTTCCGATGCGTCAGCAGAACCCTCGCACCCGCCGTTACCACTTCCTCCGTGGGATTCGCTTCGTGGTCGCCCCCGCCGTCGTGTGCGGCTGGCTCGCCTCGTCGGCGGTCGCCCAGAACGACATCGAGCTGTTGCTCAGCGAACTCACGTTCGGCCAAGCCGATCCACCAGGCGATCACGACGCCGCCGAATCGGAGCCATCCGCCCCGCCGACCCCACCGGCGGACGAACCTCAACCGCTCCGTGATCCGTCGGCCGCCGACTCGTCCCGTTCCCAACCGGACCCGCCACCGGAAAAGTTGCAACCGGCCGCGCCGATTCGCTTCCCCGCGCCTTCGGACGAGCCGGCCGCGCCTTCGGACGAGCCGGCCGCGCCTTCGGACGAGCCGGCCGCGGCGGACGATGAAGCGGACCGCTCGTCGAAATCGGCACCGTCGACACCGGCACGTTCCGGATCCGTCCGGTCGGAAGCCGGCGAGTCGGTTCCGTCTCCGGCCCCCGAGACCGCGACGGCCCCCGAGACCGCGACGCCGGGCGCGGTCGATTTCCATCAGGTCTTTTCCGACCCGGGGATTTACCGCGGCGAAGCCGCACTCGCGCACGTCGCCGGGCACCCGGGGGCGTATCAAGGGCACGGCGACGTGTATGGGCACCAAGCCCCTGCGTTGCCGCCCCCGTCGACGCTCCTCGGCTATTTCCGCTCGCGTCCGTGCAACGCCGGGGTTTGGGCGGGTTATGAGCACGAGCGACACGCCCAGTGCCAGATGTACCACAAGCACTTGCACGGACAGTGCGATTGTTTCGAGTCGCGCAAGAAATGCGGTTCGCCCGGTGCCCATCACCACTGTGGCCCCGGCGGGTGTGACCACACGCGTTGAGCGGTTCAGGCTCGCCCGGCGGGGTTCAGAAAAAAAGGGAACCCCTTTAAAAGGTCTGAAGCCCGAAGCCCGGTCGTGACGATAACCCTACCACCATGGATTGGGAGGGTGGAACGATCGGTGCCATCGTTCCAGCATTGATGGGCCATGTTGAAGCAGGGAGGGCTTCTTCATGGCCCTTCTTTTTGGCGGCGGATCTCACGGTGGGGAAGCGTCGCGATCAGTCCGACGTGTCGCGGGCGTTGACATACGTCATCCGCAGCGTGTGAAGCGCGTCGGCGAGCATCCTCGATTCGTCGTCGGTGAGGTTTCCGCGAGTCTTCTCGGTGAGCAGGTCGAGGGTGTCGATGGAGTGTTTCGCCATCGGCTTGTCGACTCGCGTTTCGCCCGACTCGGGGTTCGGGATTTGGCCGAGAAAGCTCATCGCCTGGGTGAACAACATCGAGACGAGAAACTCGAAGCTTGCCGGTGGCATCGGAGGCGGCGCCCCCGCGGAAGACGGACGATCCGGTGACGTCCCGGCGGGCGGTGACGTCCCGGCGGGTGACGTGGCGTCGTGGGACGCGTCGGCATCCGCCGCGACGTCAGACGTTTCGTCCGCCGGTGTTCCGTCCGCCGCCCCGCCGTGATCCAACCCCCCGCCGTCATCGGACGCCGCGTCCCCGTCAGCGGTTGCGGCGTCACCGGCTTCGGCCGCTTTCTCTTTCGCGACTTGTTCTTTCCAGTCTTCGTCAACCCGGAGTGTCGGTTCCGTATCCGCCGAAGGGTCCGGCCGGTCCGGTTTCGATTTCTCATTCATGTTGGGCCTCTCGGGTCACATCGTGTGGCACCGCCTCGGCAGCGGTTCGATGGCCGAGGCGATCGATCGCGGCGTCGACGAACCCGGCGAACAGCGGGTGCGCCGCGAGCGGTTTGCTTTTGAACTCCGGGTGGAACTGGACGGCCACGAACCAAGGGTGATCGGGGACTTCCACGATCTCCACGAGTTCGCCGTCGGGGCTGGTCCCGGCGAACCGCATCCCGTGTGCCTCGTATTGGCCTCGGTATTGGTTATTGAATTCGTACCGGTGACGGTGTCGTTCGTCAATCTCTTCGCGGCCGTACGCCTTTCCGGAGTGGCTGTGTCGATCGAGCTTGGCGGGTTGGCTTCCGAGTCGCATCGTGCCGCCCATCCGCGTGACGTTTTTTTGTTCGTCGAGAAGACAGATCACGGGGTGCTGGGTGTCTTTGTCGAACTCGGTCGAGTGGGCGTCGTCGAGCCCGATCACGTTTCGTCCGTACTCGATCACGGCGCACTGCATCCCGAGGCAGATTCCGAGGAAGGGGACGCCCCGTTCGCGTGCAAATCGGATCGCTTGCACCTTCCCTTCGATCCCCCGTTCGCCGAAGCCGCCAGGGACGAGGATCCCGTGGAAGCCGCTGAGTAGCCGTTCGGCCCCCTCGCGTTCGATGTCGGCGCTTTGGATCCGGCCGACCCGGATTTGGGCTTGGTGGTGAATCCCTGCGTGATCGATCGCCTCGTAGATCGATTTGTAGGCGTCTTTGTGTTCGGCGTACTTGCCGACGACGGCGATCGAGACCTCATGTCGCGGGTTGCGGAGCCGGTGCAACAGGTCGCGCCACGGGGTGATCTCGAGCGAGTGGGCGCCGGAGATCGCGAGCTTCTTCACGATCAGCTCATCGAGCCGGTTTTCGACGAGCGAGAGCGGGACTTCGTAGATCGAGAAGTCCTTGTCTTTCTCTTCGATCACCGCTTCGGTGGGGACGTTGCAGAACAGCGCGATCTTGTCGCGGTCATCCCGGCTGATCGAATGTTCGCAGCGGCAGACGAGGATATCGGGTTGGATCCCGATTTGGCGGAGCTGGCCGACCGAATGTTGGGTCGGCTTGGTCTTCAGCTCGTCGGCGGCCTTCAGGTAGGGGACGAGCGTGAGATGCAGGTAGAGGACGTTTTCGCGGCCGACGTCGATCGAGAATTGGCGGATCGCCTCGAGAAACGGGAGGCTTTCGATGTCCCCGACGGTGCCGCCGATCTCGGTGATCACGACGTCCACGTCGTCGCCGCGGAGCCGGTGGATCGACGCCTTGATCTCGTTGGTGATGTGGGGGATGACCTGGACGGTTTTCCCCAGAAACTGCCCCTTGCGTTCCTTTTCGATCACCGACAGGTAGATCTGGCCGGTCGTGTAGTTGCTGTCACGGCTTAGCGGGCCGGTGGTGAACCGTTCGTAGTGCCCGAGGTCGAGGTCGGTTTCGGAGCCGTCGTCGAGGACGTACACCTCGCCGTGTTGATACGGGCTCATCGTCCCCGGGTCGACGTTGATGTACGGGTCGAGCTTCTGCATCCGGACCCGGAGCCCACGTTGCTCGAGCAGCATCCCGATCGAGGCACTGGTGAGCCCTTTCCCGAGTGAGCTAACGACGCCGCCGGTTACAAAGATGTGCTTGGTCATGGGAACGCATGATACCGAACCGGGCGGATCGTGAAAGTCGCGTTCGCGGGGGCCGAGCGGCGGTGGGGGAAATCACCCCGAGAACCGCGACTCGAAGGCTTGTAAGTCGGCCGCGGTATCGATCCCGAGGGGGGCTGACGCGACCTCGACGACGACGATCGACTTCCCCGCTTCGAGCGCCCGCAGTTGCTCGAGTTTCTCGGTTTGTTCCAGCGTGCTCGGGGGGGCGGCGGCGAACCAGACGAGGAAATCTCGGCGGTAGGCGTAGATCCCGACGTGTTGGAAGAACCGCGGCGGAGTTTCGTGAACCGCCCCGTCGAGATCCCCGTCGCGAAGGTGGGGGACCGGGGCGCGGCTGAAGTAGAGGGCCCGGCCGCCGGCGCCGACGACCGCTTTGACACACGCGGGATCTTCCAGTCGCCGGGGATCGCGGATCGGGGTGACCGCGGTCGCGATCGCGGCGTCCGGGTTGGCGGCAAGCTGAGCGAGGACCGCTTCGATGACCGCCGGTTCGATCTCCGGTTCGTCCCCTTGGACGTTGACGAACAGGTCGACCCCGGTCGTCGCGGCCGCCGCCTCGGCGACGCGGTCGGTACCGCTGGCGCAGGCGACCGAGGTGAGCAGGGCTCGGCCGCCGAACGATTCGACTTCGGCGATCAACTTCGGATCGTCGACGGCGCAGACCACGCCGTCGGTGACCGCGGCGCGGGACGCCGCGTCGTGGGTGTGATGGAGAATCGACTTGCCGCCGACACGGCGGAGCAATTTTTCCGGCAACCGGGTCGAACGGAGCCGGGCCGGGATCACGATTTGGGAACGCATGCTGTTCTGTCTTCGGGCTCTTCCGCGATTTTAGTGGCTTGCGGGCTGGCGTCGGCGAGGTTTTTTCAGGCATCGCTGCGATGTCCGAATGTTGAATGAAGTATGCTGAT
>JAWLFY010000082.1:0-21492 GCA_041685355.1 Pirellulaceae bacterium
TCGGTGTTTGCCGGCGGAGGACTCTCTCGAGCTTGTCCGCGTTCGCTCGCATCCTCACTTCGGACATCGCAGCAATGCCTCCAAAACCTATGTTCTGGGCAGTTGCCACTAAAATCGCGGAACAACCATCCGTATAGCGTGATGTTAGCTGGGAATCGACAAAGGGTCGGACCCCTTTTCGGATAGGCAGTTATTTCCCGACCGTTGCTTAATCGGAAGCGTCGATCAAGTCGTCTTGGTCATCGAACGTCAGCGCGGTGGGGTCGTCGAGGCGTTCCAGATCGTCGCGGGCGTCCGCTTCGTCGCGATACGCTTCGGAACAGGCGACGCGGTCGAGATGTAGCGTATCGCGAATCCAAATCCAGCGGACGTCGGCCGGGTCGACGCAGAGCCGCTGCGTCAGGCAGACCTCGAGCGCCTTGCGGTCGCTCGGGTAGTCGACGGGAATCGCGGCAGCGGTAATGTGGTTGCTGGTCAAACAATTGATCCGGGTAATCTCCGTATTCATTTGTCGAAGCAACCGCGAGTGACAGAATTCGGCGATCCCGATGCCGGTCGCGTTTCCGGCCGACTTTTCGGTCAGCCCGCGGACGTACAGGTGCCGGACTTTGGGGAACTCGTCGGCCGCGGCGGCCTTGTCGTTCGACTTTCGGCCGACGACGTTGGTGTCGAGCCCGCTGCCGCTGATCTCCTTGCCGATCTGGTCGACGATCACCAAGTCCGCGCGGTCGAACGGCAACCGCGGCATTCTGCCTCGAGCTATTCGCAGAATTTCCGGTTCACGGTCGAGCATCTCCGCCGCATCGATCGCTTCGACATGGCTGGTTTGCTCGTAGGCGTCCTCGACCAACGCGATTCCGAGTCGCAGCGGTGTCTCGCGGACCAGGATCGGAACGACTTGTCGGGCGATCTGGTCAAAGCGGTAATCGACTTGAGGGAATTCGCGATGGTAGATCTCCGCCCCGTCTCGTTTGCCGAGCCCGATGAGAAGCATCTTGCAGATCCCGCTTTCCAGGTCACCGATCAGCCGGGTGTGTGGCTTGACGCGGTTGATGACGACGGCGTGATCGGCGTCGTGCGCGGAACGGGCGAAATGGATCGGCATCCCGCCCGCGAGTTGCCCGACGACAAGTGTCTCCATCGATGCGTCGACGGGACAGCCGAGCGACGTCGGGTCGACGCGGTAGCGGGCGAGCACCGCGGCTTGCCCGGCCGCCGTCGCGCCGCCATGACTCCCCATCGCCGGAACGATGATCGGCCGGGCCCCGAGCGATTTGATTTCACCGGCGGTCGTCGCGACGACCGCGGCCAGATTCGCGATCCCGCGGCTGCCGACGCACACCGCGACGGTCTGCCCCGGGCTGACGTGGCGGCTGAGCGACGACGCCGCGATCGCGTCGCGGACTGCAGCCGGGACGTCATCGATCGCCATCGACGGGAACTTTTGGCGGAGGCGGAAAAATTTCGGCAACGCGGCGTCGGTCATCGGTCATCCGTGCGGGGAAGGGAGCTCGTGCTCGTCATCGGCAGGGGAATGTTTGCGATCCGAGCGACGATGCCGGGCGGAATCATTCGGGAACCAGTCGTAACGGGTTGATCTGCAGGTCGGGGCGACGACGCCGAAGTTGCTTGAGGGCCGCGTCGGTGACCTCGGTTCGTTGGACGTCGACCGCCGAGAGGGTCTCGAACGTGGCGGCGGCGTCGATCGTCACGTCTCCGACCCGGGTGCCGGTGAGCCACAGCGTTTCCAGGGGCGTGTCGCTGGCGACCGCACCGATCAGCCGGTCGTCGGCCGCGGTCCAGCTGAGATCGAGCTCGGTCAGTCGCCGCGCCCGCGTCAGCCACGGGGCGAGCTCGGGCGTAATCCGTGTCGCTTCCAGATTCAATTGACGCAGTTGATCCGGGTCTGGGCAGAGCGATCGGACGTCGTCGTCCCCGATCGGCAACCGCGACAGATCGAGCCAGCGGAGAGTCGGTTGACGGCCGATCGCGGCGATCCCGTTTTCACTGACCTCGCACCCGGCGAGACAGAGTTCGCGGAGCGGTCGTCGCGGCGGGTTGGCGATCAAGGTCGAATCGCCGACCCGCAGGAACCGCTGGAGCCTCGATTCCGACTCGGCCCACGCGTCGGCCGAACCGCCGGTGTCGGCCGAACCGTTGGTGTCGGCCCCATCGCCGTCGGCGATTTCGACGCGAATTCGGTAGAGCGACGCCAACAGCCGGAACGTTTCGGGGCGATACCGTCCGCCTTCGCCGTCGAGCAGTCGATGCGTGTGGGCGATCGCGTGGGCGTACCACTGCGGCAAATCGGCCCGCCGCTGGGCCGTCTCGCGACCTTCGCCGCGGAGTTCGGCAAGCGGGAGTCGTTCGCCGCCGGAGAGCACCCGATGTCGCGCGAACTGCAACCGTGGCGAGTCCCACCCGCCGAGAATTCCGAAATCCTCACCGAGCCACAGCGATTCGAAGTATCCGGCGATCCCTTCGACGATCCAGAAGTCTGCTCGTTCGCCTGCCCGGTTGCGACGAAGTCCCGAGCGGGTCGCTTCGCGGAACATTTGGTGAACGAGTTCGTGCCGCCTCGTCGCCGTGTCGTCTCCGGCGGAATCCGCGGACGATTTTTCCCGAGGCCCGACGCCGCCAGACCCATCCCTATCGGGCCCGTACAAGAACGTGACCCCCATCCCGTCGTGGTAGTAACCGGTCGACTGTTCGACCCCGGGGACCGACGGGGCGAGCGTCGTGGCGTACTCGTCGGCATCGCGGAACAGGACGACGCGTAGTTTCCGCCTCGTCGTGATCCGGGCCGAGGTCGAACGGAGGTGTTCCGAGACGTCCTGATCACCGTGGCTCCCGCCGGCTGGGTCGAGCCCACTTTCCGGATCAAGCCCATCGAGCGCGACCGTGACTTGGGGGCTCCCTTCCCAGAGCGGAAAGAACACTTGGGTCCAGACCCAGTAGCATCGTTCGAGGTCTTCGGCGATGTGCCGGGTGAACCGTTCATCGGCTCGCGAGAAGATCAAGAAGTGCGGCGTCTCGACTTGGCGATAGCTACCGAGCCGCCACCGCAGCTCGCGCGGTGCGGCGCGACCGGGGCGTGAGCTGACATTGACCGCGTCGTCGGCGGGGAGTCCCAAAAATTGTCGGATCGCGGGATCGGATGGGTCACGGCGGTGGGCTTGCCAGAGCCTCAGGTAGCGTCGCCACGGTTCGCGGGTCGAATCGCCGAAGCCGTCGCACGGGAGCCCCCCGGCTGGCGGTGACGTCGCGACCCGCGATCCGGTTGCCGCCGGTGCCGCGTCGGCGGGGAGCGGGAAGTAGCCGACCGATCGGTCGGCAACCGCCGAAGGGGGGAGCGTCACCAGGGTGATCGCGATCACGAGGCTCGAGGCGAGCGTGCGCGGCGATGACAGCGACCAGCTGACGGAGCGGAGGCGACCGACCGCCGAGCGGTTGCCGGGCCGGCGTGTCGCAGAAGCCGGTCGGTGGAAGCCGCACATCAAACCGCTGATCGCATTAGAATTATGGTCCCCTTGACCCTCCGATTCACCCACGATGAACCCCAGCGAAAACGATGCGAAGACCGAATTTCTCGCGCCCCCCCTTCCCCGTCGCCGCCCTGCCAGTCGCCGTCCTGTCCCCGCTGGTTCTGCTCGCCTCGGTTTGTGTGGCGACGGCCGTTTGCGCCGTGATGGCCGACGGGGCGGAGCGGAACGTGGTGTTTTTCATCACTGACGACGAGAGTCCGACGTTGGGTTGCTACGGCGATCCGGTCGCGGCGACCCCTGCGATCGACGCCGTCGCGCGGGACGGGATGCTCTTTCGAAACGCCTACGCCACGACCGCCTCGTGCAGCGCCAGCCGCAGCGTCGTGATGAGCGGGCTGCACAACCATCGTAACGGCCAGTATGGCCACCAGCACCATTTTCACAAGTTCGCGTCATTCCACGACGTCGTCCGCCTTTCGCTCCCTCGTGTGATGAGCCGGGCGGGGTACCGAACGGCCCAGATCGGGAAATACCACGTCGCGCCGGAGGTCGTGTTCCGGTTCGACGATTACCTGAAGGGGAACGGACGGAACGCGGTCGCGATGGCGGACAACTGCCGGGATTTCATCACGGCCGACGACGAACGGCCGTTCTTCCTGTACTTCGGCACCTCCGACCCGCACCGCGGCGGGGGCAAGGACCAGACGTCCGACCTCGAACTGAAGCCTGACTTGTTCGGGAACCGGCCGAACCGGGGGAGCCACGACGGGGTCGAGGAGGTCTTTTTTGACCCCGAGGACGTCGTCGTCCCGGAGTTCCTTCCCGACACCGCAGAGACCCGCGAGGAGTTGGCCCAGTACTACCAATCGTGCGCCCGGATCGACTCGGGGGTCGCCCGGCTTGTTGAAATCTTGAAGGAGGCCGATTTGTACGACAAGACGCTGTTCGTCTTCACCAGCGACCACGGGATGGCGTTTTCCGGTGGGAAGACGACCGTCTATGAAGGCGGCTTGCGGGTCCCGATGGTGGTCCGCGACCCGTACCAATCGAAGCGGGGCGTCGAGTCGGACGCGTTGGTCAGCCACATCGACATCACCCCCACGCTGCTCGATTACGCCGGCGGTCTGGACCCGGAGACGAACGGTCCGAAAGACCCGATCGACGCCGACGCGTTTTGGAAAGAGCGGGACGAGGCGGTGCGTGACAACCGCAACGGCGGGAAGCCGTTCGACGCCTACCACGGCAAATCTTGGCTGCACTGCCTTGCCGATCCGGACGCCGAGCATCACGATGAGATCTTCGCGTCGCACACGTTCCACGAAATCCAGATGTATTACCCGATGCGGGTGATCCGCGACGGACGGTACAAGTTGATCTGGAACATCGCCCACCCGCTGCCGTATCCTTTCGCGTCGGATTTGTGGGCGGCCAGCAGTTGGCAGGCTCAGTGGGCGAAGGGGATGGACGCGAACTACGGAAACAAAACGGTCGGCGAATACGTCCACCGCGGCGAATTCGAGTTGTTCGATTTGCGAGCCGACCCGGACGAGACGACGAATTTGGCGGACAGCCCGGCGCACGCGGAACGGTTGGAGACGTACAAGGCGAAGCTCAAGCAGATGCAACGTCGGTACGACGATCCCTGGATCATGAAGTGGGACTACGAGTGACCGACAATTCCGGCACGGGCGAATCCGGCACGGGCGAATCCGGCACGGGCGAAACGCTTCCGGTGATCGGGTGGCGGGAATGGGTGACGCTTCCCGATTTGGGGATTCGTCGGGTGAAGGCGAAGGTCGACACCGGGGCGCGGTCATCCAGTTTGCACGCGTTTGACATCGAGCCGTTCGAGCGGGACGGCAAGCCGTGGGTACGTTTCAAGGTGCAACCGATTCAGCGGGACGAGGGGACGGTGACCGCCGAGGCGGAGTTGCTCGAGTATCGCCACATCCGCAGTTCCAGCGGCGAGATCGACCATCGTCCGGTGATCCAAACGCACGTCCAGATCTTGGGGAATCGCTGGCCGATCGAGTTGACGCTTGCCAACCGCGATTCGATGGGGTTCCGGATGTTGCTCGGCCGCGAAGGTTTCCGGGGACGGCTGTTGGTCGACGCCGGGCGGTCGTATCGTGGCGGGAAACCGAAGCGAAAACGGCCTCGTCCCCACGTTTGAGCCGGTTCACGACTGGCACGGTTCACGACTGGCACGGTTCACGACTGGCACGGTTCACGCCAGAATCCTTCTCCTTCCACGCCCGTTTTTCGGCTCAAGTGATTTCATGAAACTGGCGATTCTTTCTCGCAGCCGCGGCTGTTACAGCACCCGCCGGCTCCGCGACGCGGCCCTCCGTCGGGGACACCACGTCCGCGTGTTGAACACGCTCAAGTTCGCGATCGACGTCGAGCAGGGGCATCCCCAGCTCCACTATCGCCGCAAACCGCTCAGTCAGTACGACGCGGTGTTGCCGCGGATCGGCGCCTCGATCACGTATTTCGGGACGGCAGTGGTCCGCCAGTTCGAACAGATGGACGTGTTTTGCGCCAACACGTCGACCGGGATCGTGAACTCGCGGGACAAGCTCCGCAGCTTGCAGATTCTGAGCCGTCACCAAGTGGGGATCCCGCAGACGACGTTCATCCGCGACCGCAAGGACGTGATCCCGGCGATCGAGCGGATCGGCGGGGCGCCGGTGATCATCAAGCTGCTTGAGGGGACTCAGGGGGTAGGCGTGATCTTGGCGGACACCGTGAAGATGGCTGAAGCGATCATCGAGACGCTGCACTCGACGCGGCAGAACGTGTTGGTCCAGCGGTTCATTGCGGAGAGCCGCGGGCGTGACGTCCGGGCGTTCGTCGTCGGCGATCAAGTCGTCGCGGCGATGCGGCGGGTGGCGCAGGGGGCCGAGTTCCGCAGCAACGTCCATCGCGGCGGGCGGGCCGAGCCGGTTGAGCTCGACGACCGCTACTGCCAAAGCGCGATCCGCGCCGCGCAGATCATGGGGCTTCGGGTCGCCGGCGTCGACATGCTCGAGGGTGCCGACGGGCCTCAGATCATGGAGGTCAACTCGTCGCCGGGGTTGGAGGGGATCGAGGAGTGCACGCAACTCGACATCGCCGGGGCGGTGATCGACTACATCGCCGCCCACGTCGATTTCCCCGAACTCGACCTGCGGCAACGTCTGACCGTCAGTCGGGGTTACGGGGTCACCGAGATCCACATCCCCGAAGGCTCGAACTTCGTCGGCAAGACCATCGACGAGTCGGGCCTTCCGGAACAGGACATCAACGTGTTGACGCTCTACCGCGGGGCGCGTGTGATCCCCAACCCGAGACTTAAGAATTCGCTCGAGCCCGGGGATCGGCTGCTCTGTTTCGGCAAGTTGGAGTCGATGCGGGGGATGATCCCGGAGAAGGCGCGGCGGAAGCGGCGGCCGAAGGTGAAGGTGTTGCCTGCGGATCACGAGATTCCGTATCGCGAAGACCCCTCGTCGGTGGGCGTTTCCGCGACGGGGCCGGGCGAGGAAGAAATCTGATTCGATGGATCTCCTAGTTCGCAACAAGAAACCGATCGAGCATTGGGGCGAGACGACGATTCGTCCGGGCGAGCGTGCCGACATCCAGTTGCCGGTGTCGCAAAGTTATAGCGGCATCGAGGCGTGCGTGCCGATCCACGTGTATCGTGCCGAACCGCCGGGCCCGATCGTGTCGATCACGGCGGCCCTGCACGGCGACGAGATCAACGGCACCGGCGCCGTCCGCGACTTGATCAACAACCCGGATCTGAAACTCCTCCGCGGGTCGCTGATCCTCGTCCCGGTCTTGAACCTGCTCGCGTTCGACCGCCACTCGCGATACCTGCCTGACCGACGCGACCTCAACCGGTCGTTCCCTGGCGACGCGATGGGGAGTTTGGCGTCGCGGATGGCGAGCACGATTTTTGACGAATTGGTTCAGCGGAGCGACATCGTGATCGATCTGCACACCGCCGCGGTCCGCCGCACGAACTATCCGTCGGTGCGTGCCGACCTGAACGACCCCGCCATCGCGCGGCTCGCCAAAGCGTTCGGGACCGAGGTGATCATGCACGGCAAAGGGCCCGCCGGGTCGCTCCGCCGCGAGGCGTGTGCCGCGGGGTGCCCGACGATCGTGATGGAAGGGGGCGAGGTGTGGAAGGTCGAACGGTTCGTCGTGGAGACGGCCGTCCGCGGGGTCCAGAACGTGCTCCGCGAACTCGGGATGATCGACGGCCAACCCGATCGGCCCGATTACCAAGTGACGGTTGAAAAAACGAAATGGATCCGGGCGGATCACGGCGGGTTTCTGCATTTCCACGTGCAACCGGGGGAGATCGTTGACGAGGGGCAGATCTTGGCGACCAACACGAACCTTTTGGGCCGCGAGCACAACGGGCTGGTTTCGCCCTTCGACGCGGTCGTGATCGGGATGACGACGCTCCCGGCGGTCAGCCCCGGCGAACCGGTGTGCCATTTGGGGCGGCTTCCCAAGGGGACCCGACCGAAGGCGCTGCGTCGGTTGCGGCGGCTCGAGTGCGGTTTGGAGGGGCGGGTCGTCGACGACCTCGCCACGAACGTCTACGTCGTCGATCCGCCGCAGTCATGACCCGCCGGGCGAAAACCCGATCGGAGCGATCGCGACGCACGGCGATCGTCCTTCCCCCGCCCCCCGAACGGTCACTGCGGGTCGGCGGCATGCTCGGCAAGTACCGGCTCGAAAGACGGCTCGGGCGGGGCGGGTTCGCAACCGTGTACGCCGCCACCGACACGCTGTTGGGGACGAAAGTCGCGGTCAAAGTGCCGTCGGTCGAATTCGTTTCGGCGGAACTGGTCGACGAGTTCCGCCGCGAGGCGAGGTTGACATCGAGGCTCGACCACCCGCACATCTTGCCGATCCGTGACGCCAGCTTCATCGACGGACGACTCGTGATCGTCACCCCGCTCGCCGAACGGACCCTCGATGAGCGGCTGCAGAAACGGATCGCGTTCGAGTCCGCGTTCGAACTTTTGACTCAGCTGCTCCACGGCGTGACGCATGCCCACCAGCGGGGCGTGATCCACTGCGACATCAAACCGGAGAACGTGTTGCTGTTCGAGGACAACCGGATCCGGCTAGCGGACTTCGGGATCGCCAAGGCGGCCCAGCGGACCGTTCGCGGGTCGGGGACCGGAACGGTCGGCTACATGGCGCCCGAACAGGCGATGGGGAAACCGTCGGCCCGCTCCGATGTGTTCTCGATCGGGCTGATCGCGTACCGGATGCTGGCCGGGAAGTGGCCCGAGTACCCGTTCGAATGGCCGTTCCCCGCAGCGGACCGACTCCGCCGCCGCGCCCATCCCGATTTGATCGGGGTGATCCGGAAATCGGTGCAAATCCGCCCCCGCGACCGCTACCGTGACGCCGGCCAGATGCTCGCCGCGTGGGAAGCGACCCGTCTGAAGGCGATCCGCTTCTCCCGTCGCCATCGCCGTACGTGACCCGACACACCAACCCTTAGCGACCTTGAGATGCCCCGCGATCTGTCACGACCGCAGACGAACCCCGACCGGCCGATCGTGTCGTTGCCGGCGGGGGGGCTGCCGGTCGTGCGTCGGTTGCCGACGGGAACCGACGCGGTCGCGATCTTCGAGCGGCTCCGTCGGCTGAACCATGTGGTGTGGTTTGACTCGTCACGCGCGGCGGCGGCCGCTGACGACTCGACCCAGGCCCGCGACTCGACCCCGACCCGCGAATCATCCGAGCTCGCCGGACGATATTCGTTTCTCACCGCCGATCCGGTTCGTTGGATGACGGCGTCGATCGGCGACCCCGACCCGTGGCCGACTCTGCGGCGGTGGGCGAGGCGGTTGCCGGCTTCGTGTGTGCCGGGGCTGCCGCCGTTCCAGGGCGGGATCGCGGGGCTGATCGGGTATGAGGCGGCGACCTGGATCGAACCGGTTCCCGCCCCTCCCGCGGATGATCTTGCGACCGCGTCGATCGCCGTCGGGCTCTACGACTGGGTGATCGCGATCGACCATGTGACCGGCAACACGTGGCTGTTCAGCCAGGGACTCGGGGCGGAGCCCGGGGAGGACCGCGGGAGGATGGCGCGACGCCGGGCGGACGAGGTCGAACGATGGTTGGATGCGGCGCCGGCGGAGACGGGGCTTCCGACGCCGCCCCTGTCACCGCCGGAATCTGCCGACGATCGGACGTCTGGGCCCGAGGGGACGGCGGCGGGCTCGCCGCGGACCTCGCGGCAGTTCCCGACGCACCGGCCCGACGTGACGAGTAATTTCTCGGGGGCCGGGTTTCGGGACGCGGTCGCGGAGATCGTCCGCCGGATCGGGCGTGGCGACTCGTTCCAGGTCAACTTGGCGCAGCGGCTGCTCCGCCCCGCGTCCGGCACGGCGGCGGAGCTTTACCTGCGGTTGCGACATCACAACCCGGCCCCGTTCGCGGGTTACCTCGACGCCGGGTCGTTCCGAGTCGTCAGTTCCTCGCCGGAAGGGTTTTTGAAGGTTCGTGGCCGCGAGGTCGAGACGCGGCCGATCAAGGGGACCGTTCCGCGGACCGGCGATGCCGCCCGCGACGCCGAGTTGGAGCGGCGGCTGCGGGGGAGTGAAAAGGATCACGCCGAGAACGTGATGATCGTCGACCTGATGCGGAACGACCTGTCGCGGGTATGCGAGGACGACAGCGTCGTCGTGTCACAGTTGTGCGAGGTCGAGCGATACGCCCATGTCCAGCACCTCGTTTCCGCCGTCCGCGGGCGGCTCCGCGCGGGAGCCGACACCGTCGAGCTGCTGCGGGTTTGTTTCCCCGGCGGTTCGGTGACCGGTGCCCCGAAGGTCGAGGCGATGCGGACGATCGCGGAGCTCGAGCCGAACCGGCGGGGGCCTTATTGCGGTTCGCTCGGCTACATCGGTTGCGGGGGCGACGCCGAGTTCAACATTCTGATCCGCACGATCACCTCGGCGGGCGGTTATTGGCAGATCCCCGTCGGCGGCGGGATCACCGCGCGGAGCAACCCGGCGGACGAGGAAGCCGAAACGTGGGCGAAGGCCGCGGGGATGCTCGAGGCGACCTGAACCCGTTTGAGCCCCTTCGAAGAACCGATCCGATTGCCGTTTACCCGTCGGCATCGTGTGGCCTAGACTCCGCCGGTCATCGGACCCCGACCGCCGGGCGACCGGGGGCGACACCCGCGGTGCCGTCTCCCCCCCGTCCCGCCGGAAATCTCGCGTCCCGCCGGAAATCTCGCCGAAGGAACGGCCATGTATCGCTGGTTGCTCTGCTTTCGCTATCTGCGGACGCGTTACATCGCGCTCGCGTCGATCATCAGCGTGACGCTCGGGGTCGCGACCCTGATCGTGGTGAACAGCGTGATGGCGGGGTTTTCCGCCGAGATGCACGAGCGACTCCACGGGCTCGCGTCGGACATCTTGATCGAGTGTCACGCCAGTTCCGGGATGCCCGACCCTGAAAAGCACTTAGAGATCATTCGAGACGTCGTCGGCGAGGACCTGGCGGGTACGTCGGTGAGCGTCCATGTCCCGGCGATGTTGGCAATCGATTTCAACGGCCAGCTGATCAACCGGCACGTCAATTTGGTCGGCATCGACGCCGAGACATATGACGACGTAAGCCATTTCGGCCGCTACCTGCTGCACCCGGAGAACCGTCGCCAAGCGAGCTTTGAGCTTCGCGATGACGGCTATCCCGACCGCGACCGGATGGCGGATTGGGGATGGGAATACCGCCGCAAGCGGGCGAACTACGAGAAGATGTTGGCAGACGAACGGGCGATGGTACGGTCGATGAACGGGGCGTCATCGGCGGGCGCCGAGGCGGTGGAGTCGGAGGGGCCGTCGATGGGGAATCTCGTCCCGGCGGAACTTCGCGACGCTGACGGCGACGGGGAAGCCCAAGAGTTCGATCCGACGAAAGACCAGTATCCCGGCATCGTGCTCGGGATCGCGACGTGCAGCACCAAGCATCGGGACCAAGCCGACGCCGTCATCGACCATTTTTACTGTCGTCCCGGGGACGACGTGCGGATGATGTTCCCCAACGCCGCCGACGACACGAAAGTGGTCAACCAGAAATTCACCGTGGTCGACTTGTACGAATCGGGGATGAGCGAATACGACAGCACTTTCGCGTTCGTTCAGCTCGACCGGTTGCAGGATTATCGCGGGATGATTCATCCGGAGACCGGTGCCCGGAGCGTGACCACGATCCAGCTGAAGCTCGCCGAGGGGGCCGACTTGAACGCCGCCCGCGACGCGCTCCGGCGGCGGTTCCCGCCCGACATGTATGCTTACAACATTCAAACGTGGCGTGACATGCAAGGCCCGTTGCTTGCGGCGGTGCAGTTGGAAACGACGATCCTGAACATTTTGTTGTTCTTGATCATCGCGGTCGCCGGGTTCGGGATCTTGGCGACGTTCTTCATGATCGTCGTCGAAAAGACACGCGACATCGGGACGCTCAAGGCGCTGGGCGCGTCCGGCGGCGGGGTGATGAGCATCTTCCTGAGCTACGGGCTGTTGCTGGGCGTCGTCGGGAGTGGCGTCGGGCTCGCGGGCGGCCTGCTTTTCGTCGATCACATCAATTCGATCGCCGGGGTGATCGAATCGGTGACGGGACAAGAGGTATTCGACCCGACCGTCTATTACTTCAGCGAGATCCCGACGATCATCCGCCCGGCAATGTTGGTGTGGGTGATGGTCGGGGCGATCGCGATCGCGGTGATCGCGAGCGTTCTCCCGGCGCTCCGCGCCGCGAGAATGGATCCGGTGCAATCGTTGCGGTTCGAATGAGTCCGTCGCCATCCCGTTTTCCGCGAAACGCCAACCTTTCTCAAAGCCTGGTCCGCCACCCGATGAACAACGACGTGATCTTGAGAGCCGTGGGGATCCACAAGAGCTATCACAAGGACCGTTTGGAGTTGCCCGTGTTGCGGGGCGTCGACGTGGACATCGAGGCGGGGAAGGTGACGGCGCTGGTCGGGCGGAGCGGCAGCGGCAAGAGCACGTTGATGCACCTGATGGCGACGCTCGATCGACCCGACGCGGGGGAAGTTTGGTTCCGCGCCCGCCGGATCGACAACGCCCCGCGGGCGGAACGGGACGCGTTCCGTAACGGAGACGTCGGGATCATCTTCCAGTTCTATCACCTGCTCCCGGAACTGACGGCGCTCGAAAACGTGCTCGCGCCGACGATGATCGGACACTCGGTGTTGGGATACTTCCGGCATCGGAAGGAAGCCCGGCGACGGGCCGAGGCGATGCTCGACCGAGTCGGGCTGTCGCACCGCGCCGCACACCGGCCCAGCGAGATGAGCGGCGGGGAGATGCAACGCGCGGCGATCGCACGGTCGCTGATGAACGACCCCCAACTGTTGCTCGCGGACGAGCCGACCGGGAACCTGGACACCGAGACCGGCCAGGAGATCCTGTCGTTGCTGCGAGGGCTGAACGAGACGGACGGGTTGACGATCGTGATGATCACCCATGACGACGCGATCGCCGAGGCGGCGGATGTCGGGTATCGGATGAAGGACGGGCGGCTCGTCACGTCGCCGCGACGGGCGATCCAGGCCGCGTGCGCGTGAACCGGTTGCCACCGGCGTCTCTCCTCGGCGCGGAACCGTTGCTTCCCTTACGCTCCTGCCACGGGCCACGATGAACGTCGTCATCCTTCATTGCCACTTCGAACGGGGCGGAGTGACGCAGGTCGTCGAGAACCACGTCGCCGGGATCGTCGACGCGGATGACGACGTTTCGATTTGGCTCGCTTCGGGGCCACGGCAATCAGGACTCTCGCCGGCGATACGCGATGCGACTCGGCAATGGGTCGTCGACGATTTCGACTATGACCCTCCCGGACTGCCCGCGGGGTCGGCCGAGCGTCGGGCCGAATCGATCGGACACCGACTCTTCGTGCGGTTGCACCAAGCCGGCTGCCGACCCGACGACACGGTGATCCATTGGCACAACCACAGCCTCGGAAAGAACACCGCGGCGCCCGGGGTGATCCGGCGGCTCGCCGAGGACGGGTGGCGGTTGTTGTTGCAGATCCACGACTTTGCCGAAGACCAACGCCCGGAAAACTACGCGGCATTGATCCGGGCGAGCGGGGCGACCGACCGGACGCGGCTGGACCGTTATCTCTATCCCGATGTGACGAACGTTCATTACGCGACGCTGACCCACGCCGATGCCGGGGTGCTCGGCCAAGTCGGGATCCCCGGCGCTCGGTCGCACCGGTTACCCAACAGTGTCGCGTTACCGCCGACGCCGTCCGCGGCCGATTCGGGGGACTCGCACGCGACGGGTTCGGAAACCGAACGGCGGGAAGCGGCACTCGATCGGGTTCGGCGTTGTTTGGGGTTACCCGTCTCGGCGAGGTGGTGTCTCTATCCGGTTCGTGGGATTCGTCGCAAGAATGTCGGGGAGTTTTTGTTGTTGACCCGGTGGCTCCCGCCGGACCGATACGGCGGATTGACGCTTCGCCCGGCGACCCCGGTTGAGGCGCGGTCGTACCAGCGGTGGCGAGGGGTTGCGAAGACGCTCTCGCCGCGGGCCGTGTTCGATGCGGCGCATCATCCCGATCTCGATTACGCGACGAACCTTGCGGCGAGCGAAATGATCGTTTCCACCAGCGTTGCCGAGGGGTTCGGGATGGCGTTCCTCGAACCGTGGCTGGCGGGACGCGGGGTTGTTGCCCGGCGGATCGCGACCGCCACCGACGACTTTTTGGAAGCGGGGATGTGGTTCGATTCGCTCTATGAGTCGATCCCCATCCCTGGCAGCGTGGACTGGTTGCGGGCGGTCCGCGAGGAGGCGTGGCTCGCCGAGCAAGCCGCGTGGCGAGACGTTCCCGAGTCGTTTCGCCCGAGCCAAACTCGCCCGGCTGGTGACGATGCGAGCGACTCGCCTGCCGGTGACGCGATCGATTTCGCCGACTTGTTGCCCGCGCGGCAGATCGAGACTTTGGAGCGGATGTCGCGCGACGCCGGGTTCGAGACGGAATTACGAAGTCGCTCGGCGCCGCTGGTCGAACGATTGACCGGCGAGTTTTCGGCGGAGATCATCTCTCGCAACCGGTCCGTGATCGAATCGACGTATTCGACGCGACGCCAAGGTGAACGGCTTGCGGGCGTGTACCAGGCGGTCCTCGAATCCGCGACGGGCCGGTCGGAACCCGACCGCCGCGACACTCCCGGCGGGGCACTCGACGCCGTCCAACGGGTTCACCCGTATTTCCCCTGCCGAACCGAGATCCCGCCCGGTGACGAACGAACCGTCGATGAACCGCCATCCCCTGCTTGACGCCGTTTTGCGCCACCGCCGGCCGCTCGTCCCGTTGCCGACCGACGTCGCGCCGCGGGGGACAACGATCTCGGGGGTCCGCGCGGTGATCTTCGACGTTTACGGGACGCTCGTCATCAGCGGTTGTGGGGACGTCGGAGTCGCGGCCGAGGAGGTCACGGCGAGGAACGTCGACGAAGAGCTCGACGGCTCGAAACGCGACCCTCGCGAAGCCGCGATGGCGGACGCGTTTCGCGCCGTCGGCTGGGAGACGGCGGTGACCGGACTCCCCACGCCGGCCATGCTCGACCGTCAGATTCGGGCGTTGAACGAGGCGGCGGCCGGCGCTCTGGGGACGAAGCCGGAGGTCGACCTGTTCGAGGCGTGGCGACGCACGTTGGACGAGGCGGGGATGACGGATCGCGCGGCCGCGACGACCGATGTCGTCCGCTTGGCGGCGGAATACGAATCGCGAGCGAATCCGACGTGGCCGTTGCCGGGCGCGGCCGACTGTTTGTCCGAGCTATCCCGACGCGGGTTCACGCTCGGGATCGTCAGCAACGCCCAACCGTTTACCCTCCCGCTGGTCGAAGATCTGATCGGCGCAGATCTCGCCGACGAATCGAAAGCCGGTGGCCGGTTCGACCTGGACCTGTGCGTCTTCTCGTATCGATATCGCCAAGCGAAGCCGTCGCCCCGATTGTTCGATGCCCTCGTCGCCTCGCTCGGACGTCGCGGGATCGGACCCGGAGAGGCGTTATACGTCGGCAATGACATGCTGAACGACGTTTGGGCGGCATCCCGTGCCGGGTTGAAGACGGCTTGGTTCGCCGGTGACGCGCGGAGTTGCCGGCCCCGCGACGACGATCCCCGGTGCCACGGGTTAAGTCCCGATGCGGTCATCACCGCGTGGAACCAACTCCTCCCGATGTTACCCGGCGGTTGCCACGGTCGCGAGTCGGGTCGAGGATAGACAAATGGACGCGACGCCACCCGATGAAGCAACCGTTTTCCGGACGCGGAACCGGCGCGAATGCCGGGAGTCCCATTTGGTGCTCGATGCGGCCGGGATTCCTGCGGAGACGGGCTTTCGGGACGGTTGGTGGCGGCTGGTCGTCAGCCGCAGTGACCTCGCAATCGCGACGGCAGAGCTGGAAGCGTACCGGCGGGAAAACCCCAAACGATCGGAATCCCGTAGCCCGGCCGTCCCGGTTTATGGTGGCGCGGCGGTGGCGGTCTTTACCTACGCGGGAGTGCTGATCCTGGTTGCCAGCCTGACGGCCCAGTCGGCGTACGGTTTCGATTGGCTTGCCGCCGGTCGCACGCAGGCCGGACGGGTCGTGGCCGGCGAGTGGTGGAGGAGCGTGACCGCGTTGACGCTCCATTTGGATGCCGGACACCTGCTCGCTAATCTGACTTTCGGCGTGGCATTCGGGTTTCTTGCCGGACGGATCCTGGGCGGAGGCGTCGCGTGGCTGACGATCGTGATCGCGGGGGCAGCCGGCAATTTACTCAACGCGATGGTGCAGCCGGCGAGCCATTCGTCGATCGGGGCGTCCACCGCGGTGTTCGCCACCCTTGGCGTGATTGTCTCCCACGCGCTTCGTCCTCGGACAGCTGTCCCAGAGCGACGCTTAAAGCGATGGAGCCCGCTGATCGGCGGCGTCCTATTGTTTTCGTTGACCGGGATGGGGGGCGAACGCACCGACGTCGCCGCGCACGTGACGGGTTTGTTCGCTGGCCTGCTGATCGGCGGGGTGGGCTGCCGCTTGCCACACCCATGGCTCGCCAGCCGCGAAGTCCAACAAGGGGCGGGCCTCGCAGCGATCGCCCTCGTCGCTTCTGCCTGGGCCATCGGGCTCACCATCGCGGGCTAGCCAAAAGGGTTCCCAGGGTAGGCCGAAGCGGCCAACCCTGGGCTGGAGGACGGAACCCCCTCGGGGTTCGAGACGCGGGGCCGGAGGCCTTCAAAGAATCGCCCGCTTCCTCCAGCAACCGCTTCGCGAGGAAGCCCCTTTCCGGCAGGTTGGGATTCGGCAGCGGGTGACGACAAGTCGAGTGACCGTCGCGAACTTGATTGACGGCGGCTCTGGTTAAAGGGAACCGATCAATGCCTTGAGCCGCTGGAGCTGTTCGGGGTCGACGCAGTAACAAACCCTCGGGCCGTCGATCTCCCCTTGGATCAACCCCGACTCTTTCATGACCTTGAGGTGCTGCGAGACGGTTGACTGGGCGAGTGGGAGTTCGCTGACGATCTCGCCGCACATGCACGCCTTGCGGCCGAGCAATAGCCGCAAGATTCGCACCCGCGCGGGGTGCGAGACGGCCCACGCGAGCTTCGCGAGTTCCCCCGCCGTCGCGTCGTCGGGAAGCTCCACCGGCTCGGTCACGCTGCACGCCCGGTCCGCCGGTTCACCCTTCGCCATCCCATTCCCTTTCGAAGATTCGCTTCCACCACTCGCCGTGCCCGCGTCGCGTGGGCTAGGCCCTGACCAGCTTCTCCCAGACCTGCCGGTTTTCCCGCATCGCCGCGACGATGTCGTCCGGGACCGCGCCGTCCTCGATCAGTGTCCACCCGGTGAACCCGGGTGCGTCGCAGCTTTTCAAGCGTTCGAATAGCTCCCCCCAAGGATAGTTGTCTTTCCGCAAATCGTGAATATGGACCGTCCCCATTCGGTCTTTGACCAAGTCGAAATTCGCGGCAAACCCTGGCCCTTCCAGGTCGAGCGGGTTGCAGTTCCAGCAGACGACGTTGTTCGGATGGTCGGCGACGTCCATGATCGTTTTGATGTGACGCGGCTCGCTCGTGCCCCTTCCGTGGACCTCCAAACGGATCTGGACGCCGTAGCCGGCGCCATGGTTAGCCACCTCGTTGAGGGCCTCGCCGATCTGGGTGAGCGTTTTCTCCACCGGTACGCCGTCGGGCAGACCGTTGGGGCGGACCTTCACCCCGCCCGCACCGACGTCGTGGGCCAATTCGATAAACCGCTTGGTCTCGTCGATGTTCTTGCGGACCACCGCGGGGTCGGCCGCGTGGTATTCGCACGCGCTCCCCAGCCCCATCAACGCGACGTCGCTGTCGGCGAACCGCTTCGCAACCTCGTCCCGCCCCGCCGCGTCCAACGTGATCTCGACGCCGTGACGATGGGTGCTCCGCAGTTCCACCCCGCTGAAGCCCGTCGCCGAACAGTTCTCGATCAGCGTCGGGATGTCCCAGTCCTTCCCCCAGTTGTAAGTCACCAACCCCAGCCTCAACCCCGCCCCGCGACCCTCGTCAGCTTTCACGTCCTCCCACCGCGGAAGCGCCGCCCCCAACGAAAGGCCGGCGGCGGTGGCGAGGAAACCTCGCCGGGACGGCTTCCATCGCCCGTCGGATGGCTGCCCGCCAGAACGGGACGTTTCCGACGGGGACGTATGGGGCTGGGACATCGGAAGGTGGTCAGTCATGGGAGGGGCTGTCGGCGAGGTTGGGGGGAGTGGACGGGCCGGAACGAATCACGAGCCCAATCTTACCACCGACGCGTAAGACGTTCCCGACCGTTGCTAACGAGCCTGTTCGCCCGAAGGGCGTCAAGAGAGCAGCCCGGGGCAGAGCGCAGCGCCGCCCCGGGAACCGATACCGATCCGCACCCTCAAGCCCTGAAAGGGCGTTAGACCGGTTGACGGCGACGTCGTGAACAACTTTGACCCCACGTCGGCGTTCAATTCCATCTCGGCGACCGTTGATGCCCCTTCAGGGCGATGTCTCGACGGGGCGTCCCCGAACCCAGGGCGACGCGATCGCCGGCTGTCGCCGCCACTTCGCTTGCCCTGGGCTGATCTCTGGTGCCGCTTCGCGGCGGGAACGGCACTAATTGAAGGAGCGATGTTTAGCTCTTGCCCGGCTGATCCGCTGACCACACGCCGCCCGCACCGTTTCAGTCTGGAAGTGTGATCGACACGGCGTCGCGACGGTCGCCGAGATTTCGGTGCAGCTCGCCGTTCACGCTGTAGGAGATCAAACGTACGGAACCGTCGCACAACGCCATCTGAAACCCAGAGGGGTGCGCACTCCCGAACCGGGCGCCCTGCTGGTTCCGCGGCAACTCATCCGTCCTCGAATCGGGGTACGGCAGCAGCGGCAATTGCCCACCGAGCGAAGTAAAACGCTGCAGATCCCGGTCGTCGCCGCCGTAAGCCGATTCGTTGTCACCAGGGTCGTTGCCGGTGAAGTACTCCCGCCGCGGCACATGCTTTTCACCGAGCAAATACGTATTGCTCAATCCGTCTCGCACATCGGCGGGTCTCACCCGACTCCGCTGGTGACAGATTCCGTTGCGACTTTCCATCGAGGGCCAAGTGAACCCGCCTGCTTCCCCAACGGTACTCGGGCCATCCCCGTGGCGAATGTAGACGGCGCCACCGTTGATCGCGTAGTCGTTTCTCGCCGCGGAGGTAACCCGTGCGGTCTCGTATGGCTGCCAACCGTAGCCCAGATCAAAAGGCGTGGCGCTCCGCCGACTCGGACAGTGGACCGCCTCCAGCGGCGTTTCGACGCGTCTCAGGTTCGCCTCGTGATGCTGCGTCCCGATCCCGCCGAGTTCGAACAGCGCCGACTGCTCGATATCGGGCAAGACATGATAAATCCAGCCCCCTGGCTGCGTCGGGCCGAAACCGAGTTCGGGCAGACCGACCCAGTTCTTGCTCCAACCGCCAGAGGGATAAAAGCGATGCTTCGACTCGTGCAACTGGCAGGCGAGCGCGAGTTGACGCAACCGGTTGGCGCAGTCGATACGCCGGGCAGCCTCCCGGGCCGCCTGCACCGCCGAGAGCAATAGGGCCATCAGGATCCCGATGATCGCAATCCCGACCAACAGTTCAATTAAAGTGAACCCGCGCGAGGAGCAGCGAACCCGCCGGCACCGTTTCCCCGCCGACCGTCGCATACGTTCGGCAACACGTCGCGGTTCACGATTGCGACTTGTTGTGGCGATGCGAAGAACTTCCATGGGCGTTTTGGACGTTAGCATTTCACTTCACCTCCCCATCTAGAATCCCGTCTTTCGACGGCCGAAAACCCACAGAAGAGCCGCGAAGACAATTAGCCCGACAATGGACAACGCCCAGAACCGAATTCCCGAACGCGGCTCAAAGCTCGGTTCGGGAAAACCGTAAAATGACAAGTAAAATCTTTTCTCGTCTGGAATCTCCGTCTCGAATTCGTAGTCACTATTAATCGTAGACCATCGCTTGTTGTTGCTGTCGCGTCGAACCGTCCGAAAATGCGTCGGGATGCGGTAGTCACCGAACTCGCGAAATGCCGAACAGCGTTTGGTGCGGGAAGAACCGTCCGGCCACACACAAGTGCTCTCGACCGGAATCCATCCGCTGGTTTTTGGTGCGAAGTCGACGCAAAATTCTTTGAAAAGCAGTCGGAGTCCGTCATCGGTGGTTGCGGATGGGTCAGCGATAACCGCTTTCACACGTGTAACACCAGTTTCGTCATCCGCGATTTCACGCCACTGTACAATTTTGACCCCGGGGTGCGCCAGCAGGACATCAACAAGAAGGTGGTTTAGCTGGAGAAATCGATGGGCGGGACGCTGGGCAAGCCGGATTGCGGTTGATGGCAGCGATTCGTCAAAACGCTGGGACAGATCAACGATCTGCCATGCGGCATCCTTCGACTCCCGCTTCAGAGAGAAAAAATACTCGGGATTCGCGGAGTTGACCGTTGTCTCGGACACCGATAGTCCATGGCCGTCGAACGATGCCATAAAGACTTCGCGCGACGTCTCGGGCGAGTAGCTTTCGGTAGACAACTCAGTCATTCGCATGTGCGCCTGCCGAAATTGCAGTTCACTTCGAAGCTCGTCGCAGAACTCTTGGACTTCTTCGACTTTCCGCGCGAACCCTTGTTCCGCGCCACAGGCGTCGCCCGCCAGGGACAATAACGCAAGGCTTGCGACACCAAGTGCCGCGATGAGGACAGCCGGTGGACATGCACGATAATTGCTCATGGGTTCGCGACTCGATCGGAGAGTGGATCGATCCGTGCAAAGCAAACCGGACACCAGGAGCGGCCGCACACAGGAAACAAACAAGACACACCTCCACATAGGCATGTGAGCGACGAATCAAATATCATCGGGCAGGTAAACACCACCTGCGATTGGTATCACAAGCTCATGCGTTCCTTCACTGTCTGATATAAAAAGAGAAACCTCCTGATTTCTCGGACCAGGAACTGAGCCGGCAAGCATTTTTAGCTTTATCTCTCGCAGATCAAATGGCGGTATCTCGACAGGGAACGCAGTCGTAGTAATGCAGTTACAGGAGTTTCTCGCCCCAGCGACCAAAAGGGGACGTGCCGTAAGGTTACGTAGTGTTAGCGAATAGTCTTTTTCTTCGTCTGGCTTCAGGCTGACGACATCCAATTCACTGGGGACTGCCAGATACGACCGGCCCTTCAGGTAATGCAGGAAGTTCGTGGGGGTACCGTAATAGCGGTGACATGCTGATACCGCCAGCACGAAGCAAAAGCCGATGCCGCCCAACCGCACTGCCACATGTCTTTGCTTGGTACTCAGGTTGTTCCGCGATTTTAGTGGCAACTTGCCAGAACGTAGGTTTTGGAGGCATTGCTGCGATGTCCGAAGTGAGGATGCGAGCGAACGCGGACAAGCTCGAGAGAGTCCTCCGCCGGCAAACACCGA
>JAWLFY010000234.1:0-5250 GCA_041685355.1 Pirellulaceae bacterium
CGGCAGCCCCCTCGAACAGCGGATCGAACACGAACGGTGGGAACTCGAACGTCGAGTCGTACTGTTCGAAGATGTTGGTGTCCTTCAGCCGCAACCAACGGACGCCGACCAGCGGCTCGAGAATCCCGCCGTAGTGGTATGGCTCCAACCGCCACGACTTGTTCAGTTCGTAGCTGTTCAAGTCCATCACGTTTTCGGTGTTCCGGATGTCGTAGAACCGGTAATTGAACCCTTGGTTGTTCTGTTCTTCTTGACGGACGATTTCGCCGAACGGGATCCCGGTCGGAAACTCTCCGCCGTCGTCGCCGTCACCCGCCCCGACTTGGTCGCCGTTGTAGCGGTTCAACGCTTCGCGGCGGACGTTGTCGATTTGGTGAACGCCGTTCTTGACCCACGTGAACCCCCACCCGGTTTCCTTCCCCGGGAGCATGTACCCGATCTCGTAGCGGTGCCCCCAACCGCGATCGAGCAACACTTCGGAGACGTTCGGGTCGTCGAGTTCCGGCCGCGAGCCGTAGAGCATCAACCGGTCGTACGTCCCGTACCAACCGGTGTTGGCCCGCTTCTTCGGTCGCAGCCCCTCCAACGCCATCTCGTCGACCGGTTCGAACCACCGGAAGTCGGGGTCGAATTCGAACGGGTCCGCGGGAGGCGCGTGTTGCTGCGCGGAGAGGTTGGCGGCGCCCGACAAGAGGGCGAGGGCCGTGAGCATGCTTGCCGTCAGCTTCCGTACCGACATCGCTAGTTCCACCGTCGTTGGTTGTGGTCTTGGACGTTCGCCTGGCCCCCCGCCAGGTCGGCGCCTCCATCGGGCCGGCGGGAAATCCCGAAGACCGATGTCGGACGCGCCCAAACGGAGCGATCCCGATGCCGACGTTGGCGACCGCGGGAACGCGTTTGAGATTGCGTTGTGCCGGTAGTATCGGAACGAACGGCCCGCGAAGCTTAGCGTGATTGGCTCGGGAGACAGCAAAAGCCGGAGAAACCTGCGATCCGTGCTAATCGTCACGACCGGAATCGCCGCCACGCCAACGCTATTTTTTTCCCAAAGCCCGCTTTTCGGCAAAAAATCGCGTCAGGACTTCGCCGCACGGGCCGGCGAGAACCCCCGGGATGACCCGGCAGCGGTGGTTCAGCCGCGAATCCCCAAGGACTTGATACAAACTCGTGACCGCCCCGGCTTTCGGATCCCAAGCCCCGAACACGACGCGGGGGATACGGGCCTGCAGGATCGCACCGGCACACATCAGACACGGCTCGAGGGTCACGTAGAGCGTGGTCCGTTCCAGCCGCCAATCCTCTACCGCCGCCGCCGCTTGGGTGATCGCGATCATTTCCGCGTGGGCCGTCGGGTCGTGAAGCGTCTCGCGTTGATTGGCGGCCGCCGCCAATAACCGCTCGTCGCGGACGATCAACGCCCCGACGGGAACCTCATCGGCAGCGATCGCCTCGACCGCATGCTGCAGCGCCAGCCGCATCCAGCGAGCGTCCTCTTCCGTCCACCGGGGAGTCTCGCAAACCTCGATGAAATCGCTCTCGGGAAAATCGCTCTCGGGCAGTTCACTCTTGGGCAGTTCACTCTCGGGAAGCCCCGTCGGTTCTTCGGCCCCGGCGGTCATGAGTCGCCTTCGTCGCCGGATGCCTCCCCGTCACCCTCCGACGGCGCTGTTCCCTCCGACGGTTCGGCTGACGCGGACGATGAGCTCGGCTTGCCTCCCGTTTCCGCCGCCGCGACCGGATTGCCGTCGGCGTCGAGCTGACGCCACTGGAGCCCCCGCAGCTCGGATTGGCACTGGAAGTTGGCGATCCCGAGCGGCAGCGTCGGGTCCATCTCGATGCGGATATCGAAGTGGTGGTTTCCCCGCTGCTGATCGACCCACACCTTGTCGTCGAGGTAGGCGACCACGTTTTCCGGCGTGACGCGGACCTTGACCTTGTACCAAGTGTCGTTGTCGAAGACCTTGAACTGGGTCGTCTCGTTGCTGCTGGCGTCCTCCCCGTCGATGCTGCTCAACCCGACGACTCCGCCTCCCCAACCGCCGAGAATCAAACTGCACTTCCCTTCGCCGACGGGGAACGTCAGCCCACAGAAGAAGTCGTGCCCGTCGGTCCGCCGGGCCTCGAGCCGGATCTCGAACGAGTCACGCGGAAACTCGCCCGACCAGCGGATCCCGGTGAGCGGGTCGCCGTATCCGAGTCGGATCAACGAGGGGTCGATCTTGACGGGGCCCTCACCGCCGAAGTTACAAGTTTTCCATTGACCCACGAGCGGCTTCCAACCGGCTTCCTTGGCGTTCGGTTCGGCCGCGGAGATTACCGAATGCGACAACGGACCGTCGGTGCCGAACAGAAAGGAAGCGATCGCGACGGCCGCGATCGAGCCAAAACGTAACATGGCATGCACGAGATTCACCTGAGTGTGTCGGGGTTCCTGAGTGTGTCGGGTTCACCCGGATCGGTCGAGTGACCAGATTGAATGGCCGTTGGCCGAGCCCACTTGGGGTTCCAGCCCGGCGTCTCCACCAGCCTACCGGATCGGACCCCGCGCGATGCCCCCGTTGACGAAAATCCGCCGCCACCGCTTCCGCATCGCGGCCTTCCTCCTTGCGGGCTACTGGATCCTGATCTTCACCGGAACGCACCTCCCGTCGGTCCCCACCGTGGGTGCCGGGGTGAACGACAAGACGAAGCACTACGTCGCTTATTTTGGGCTCGGGATACTGCTCTGTTTCGCGTCGCCCGGTCGTCCGCCAGTCCGCCGCTTCGGGACCGCGGCGGCGATCGCGATCGGGTACGGCGTGGTCGACGAACTGACGCAAACGCTGGTGCCGGGCCGGCACTGTGACCCATACGATATGCTCGCCGATGCCACCGGCGCCCTGACCGCGATCGGACTGTACGCCGTCGCCAGCCTCACCCGCCGCCGTGGCGTTTCGGTCCCGTTGCGACGCGAATCGGAGATACTCGAATCGGAGATACTCGAATAGCCGGTTCCGCGAGCCGGTTCGCGAGGAGAATCCGCCCGACTCTTGTTGGCAATCCGCCCGGGCGTGCAGTGTTGGTCGGCCCGAGCATCCGGGGTTGGTCGGCCCGGGCATCCGGGGTTGGTCGGCCCGGGCATCCGGGGTCATGCCGTCTCGGTTCTCGCACACCGCCGGCGGGCTTGGAGCACCCGCTCGAGGGCTTCTTCGGGGCGTCCCGCGGTGGCCGTCAGGTGCCCCATTTTGCGGCCCGGCTGCGCGTCCCGTTTCCCGTACAAATGCAATCGGACGCCAGGGGTCTCGAGGGCGGCGGCCCAATCGGGCGGCGTTCCCGCCTCGGTCCAAAGCTGGCCCATCAGGTTCGCCATCGCCGCCCCGCCGGTCAGCGGATCGGTCGACCCGAGCGGCAGGTCGCAAACGGCGCGGACGTGTTGCTCGAATTGGCTGGTGTGACACGCCTCGATCGTCAAGTGCCCCGAGTTGTGCGGTCGCGGCGCGACCTCGTTGATCCTCAAATCGTCCCCGGTGACGAACATCTCCACACACAGCAAACCGACGACGTCGAGGGTTTCGGCGGCCCGTATCGCGATCGCGCGTGCCCGTTCCGCGACCGGCGGGGCGACCGTCGCGGGAATCACGGTCGTGTCGAGGACGTGGTTGGCGTGGGCGTTTTCGAATAACGGGTACGTTTCCGTCCGGCCGCTCGGCGTGCGGGCGACGATCACGGAGACCTCTCGATCGAATCGGATCAACGCCTCGGCGACCCACCGATCGGCGGTCCCCCACGGCACGCCGTCGGCCTCCTCCGGTCGCTCCACCCGATGTTGTCCCTTCCCGTCATAACCGCTCGTTGCGGTCTTCACGATCATTGGCCAACCGAGCACGCGGCCGGCTTCGCGGAGCGTCTCGCCGTCGTGAACGGGCACGAACGGGGTTACCGGAAGCCCCGCATCCCGAAACGTCGTCTTCTCCAGTTCCCGGTCTTGCGCCGTCGCCAATACCGACGCCGCGGGGAAGGTCGGGGCATAGCCGGAACAGCGTTCGATCGTCGCCGCCGGGATGTTCTCGAACTCCAGCGAAATCACGTCGCAACCGCTGGCGAACCGGTCGACCGCGTCCTCGTCGTCGAGCCGGCCCGTGACGACGCGGTGGGCGACTTGCGCCGCCGGCTCGGTCTCGTGCTCGCAAAACACGACGACTTGATACCCCATTTGCGCCGCGGCGATCGCGAACATCCGGCCGAGCTGGCCCCCACCGACCATCCCGATCGTCGCCCCCGGCAGGACCGGACGCGAGGCCGACCGGCGGAGACCCGGCGTCGTCTTTGGTGCTGAAGCCATCCCTTCACCATTCCGCCGAATCGAGGACGTCGGCCGTTTGGCGACGGATGAAATCTTCCAGCCGTTCCCGGAGCGAAGCGTCGGAGAGTGACAAAATCCGCGTCGCGAGGAGCCCGGCGTTCTTCGCCCCGGAATCGCCGATCGCCATCGTCGCGACCGGGATCCCCCCCGGCATCTGGGCGATCGACAACAACGAATCGAGCCCCTGCAAGGCTCGGCTTTGAACCGGTACCCCGATCACCGGCAGCGTCGTTTCCGAGGCCACCATTCCCGGCAAGTGCGCGGCGCCCCCGGCACCGGCGATGATCACCTGCAAACCCCGCGTCGATGCCTGGGTCGCATAAGCCACCATCCGCTGCGGGGTGCGATGCGCCGACACGACCGCCCGTTCGTAAGGGACCTGCAACGATTCCAGTATCTCGCAGGCGTGCCGCATCGTTTCCCAATCGTTACGACTCCCCATGATCACGCCGACCGACGCGTCGGTGGGGCCAAATTCGGTTCCATGATTCATCGCCAGATTCTATCGCGGCCCAAAGCGGGCGGGGGCAGGGGAAAAAGGGAGCAACGTTCCAGCCAGAGCCTAGGTCGGCTCGACGGTCGATGAAAAGGGGACGGACCCGGCATCGAAAGCCGCCTCAGCGGATCAGCTCAAGGTCGGCGAACGCGAGCCGGAACTGCACCGTCCCGCTATCGAATTCGATCCTCGCCGTCCGCTTCGGCCCACGGCCGGTGACGTCCAAGATCACCCCCTCCCCGTATTGTGGATGACGGACCATCAACCCCGGCTGGTACGCCGCCAACGAAACCGCACCGGAGTCCATCATTTTGGCGGCGGTGGTCAATCCCGCGGGAGCCGCGCGGGTGGCCCGCCGCTTTCCTCGTGGCGCGTCCGATGTCGGCTCCCGACCCGACCGAGAATCGGCCCC
>JAWLFY010000235.1:0-5202 GCA_041685355.1 Pirellulaceae bacterium
CTTGTCCGCGTTCGCTCGCATCCTCACTTCGGACATCGCAGCAATGCCTCCAAAACCTACGTTCTGGGCAGTTGCCACTAAAATCGCGGAACAACCTGTTGAAGATGGGCAACCTCGCGTGGGGCGCTCTCGACTTGCGTACGGTCGAACAGGTCGCTCGCAAAAGTGTACCTGATTGGCAGGACTTTGCTCTCCAAGACGGTGACCTCCTATTCAACACTCGTAACACTCCCGAGTTGGTCGGCAAGACCACGTGCTGGCGACAAACTCAACCCGAAACAGTACCCGACAACAACATCCTCCGCGTACGCTTCAAGTCCGATGTGAGCGGCGTTTTCCTTGCTAACTACATGGGTACCGGACGTGGTCGCAGGCGAATCGGGCGTCTATCAACGGGGACGACATCTGTGGCCGCGATTTATTGGCGAAGACTGAAGTCCCTGTTAGTGCCTATCCGAAAAGGGGTCCGGCCCTCTCTTGGAGCGAGCCGGTGGTCAACAAAGGACGTTGAAAAGCCGTTGAGCGCGGTGTTAGCTGGCAATCGACAAAGGGTCGGACCCCTTTTCGGATAGGCATTTAGTGCCGCTTCCTCCCAAAGCCGAGCAAAATGCTTCCGTAGAGCGAATAGACGCAATCGACGTCCAACTAAACGCTGAAAGGCGATACCTCGAAAAATTTCGATTGTTGAAGCAGGGCCTTATGGACGACCTGCTCACCGGCCGCGTCCGGGTCACGAACCTTCTGGAGGAGGCAGCGACATGACGGCGGACACCAGTCACCAAGACGAAAACGACGTTGTCGATCAGGCGACGACGAAACCAACGCAAATCATCCGCAGTTCGTTTCCGACTTCATTCGAATGCATGCCTGAAGCCGACGACGGAAGTGTTCGGGACCTTCCGCGATCTCGTCCATGAACCGGCAAGCCATCGGCCCAGGGGCCTGTTCCCCTTGTTCCCATTTCTGCACGCTCTTGACCGACACGCCCAGCAGCGCCGCAAAAACACTTTGGCTAGCGTCCAGCACTTCGCGGACCCGGCGGACATCCTCCGCGGTGTAGGTCTTCGGTTTCAGATCGACGACGACTTTTCGCATGTTATAACGGGCGGAAATCTGCTTGCCGCTTTCCAGATCATCAGCGAACTCTCGCAGCCCTTCCGTCAGCAGTTTTCCGAATCGAGTGGCCATGGGTTTTATCGTTGTTTCTGCAGGCTACTCAATGCGATCTCGTCGTCGAGCCCGAGTTCCTTGTCCCACGCTCGCGTGAAGATCTGCAGTTCAACGAAGTGCAGGAGATCTTCGGGCTGGAGCTGGTGATCCATGTAGCTCATTTCCGCCGTAAACGTGCGCGAGGGCATTTCCCAGTCTCTCCTTGATCGGCCAATCGGGTGAACGCACGCCACTAAAAGTATACCCTAAGCGGGGACAGTCAAGGAGTTCAACGGCAATTGCAGGAAAAGAATTCGCCACCGGCTTGAACCCCGCGAGTCATCTCTCGTTGCAACGGGCTGATCCGCCATCGTTGCTTCTTTGGGCGGGGGGTCCCTCGCGATTTCAGTGGGGCTATGATCGGTCTCCGCGTATCGACACGGTCATCGAAACGCGGACGACGCACGCGAAAAACGAACGTAAAGTGTTTCTGGCAAGAGGCTTACCGACGAATCACCCGGTGCCGTTTCGACGTTGCGGCCGCGGTTAGCGAGCGTATAGACCGCGTATAGAACCCCACCCACGGAGCCCCCGATGATCGGCGGACCGAAGTTTTCCGAAGTCGAACAGCCGTTCCTTGACCAGCTCGCCGGGATGGGATGGGAGACGCTTGTCGGTAGCGCCGACGACCGTTCGCACGGCCAGGAAGATCGGCCGGCGGGTGGTGGGTTGTGCACCACGTCCCGGAGGAGGGCTGATGACCGCGATTGTTCATAGACCTGTTCATAGAAACGTGTCCGCAAGCCGGATTGTTTTCGCAAGTTGTTTTCAGGAAACAGGTTAGAGATCGGCGATGTCTATGCGCGAGTGTTCATAGACCGCGTATAGAACCCTACCCACGGAGCCCCCGATGATCGGCGGACCGGAGTTTTCCGAAGTCGAACAGCCGTTCCTTGACCAGCTCGCCGGGATGGGATGGGCGACGCTTGTCGGTAGCGCGGACGATCCGTCGGTGACCGGCCGGGAGAGCTTCCGCGACGTCTTCCTGAAGGGCCAACTCCGCGATGCGATTCGGCGTGTCAACTTGCGGGACGGCCAACCCTGGCTCGACGACGCGAGAATCTCCCAGGCGGTCAGCGCGTTGGAGCGGATCGGCCACCAACGGTTGATGGAGGCGAACCGGGAGGCGACCGAGTTGCTGCTCGGCGGCGTCCAGGTCGAGGGGCTGCCGGGTTGGGACGGTGGCCGATCCCAGACGATCCACTTCGTCGACTGGCAGCACCCCGAACGGAACACGTTCACCGCCGTCAACCAGTTCAAGGTCGACTGCCCCGGCGGGCAGGCCAAGGGGTCGATCCGCCCCGACATCACACTCTTCGTCAACGGCATCCCGATCGTCGTCGTCGAGTGCAAGAGCCCGACCTGTTCCGAGCCGATCGCCGAAGCGGTCGACCAGATCCGCCGCTATCACAACGCCCGCAAGCACGCCGGGGAGACCGAAGAGAACGAGGGCAACGAACGGCTCTTCTACACCAACCAGTTTCTCGTCGCGACCAGCTTCGACGAGGCCCGGGTCGGGACGATCGAAGCGTCGGCCCGGTACTACTTGGAGTGGAAAGACACCGCTCCGGTGCCATCGGCCGACGTCCAGGACGAACTGGGAAAGCAACAACTATCGAGTCAGAACAAGCTGATCGCCGGCATGCTCCGCCCGGCGCACCTTCTGGACATCATCCGGCACTTCACGCTTTACCAACAAGTCAGCGGACGGACGGTCAAGATCGTTTGCCGGTACCAACAGTTCCGCGCGGTCCGGTACGCGGTCGACCGGTTGCTGCACGGGAAGACCCGCCAACAAGACGGCGAGCACGACCGGCGCGGCGGGATCGTCTGGCACACCCAGGGTTCGGGCAAGAGCCTGACGATGGTCTTCCTGATACGGAAGATGCGTTCGATCCGCGAGCTGCGGCGGTTCAAGATCGTCGTCGTCACCGATCGCAAGGACCTCGAACGTCAACTCTCCGACACCGCGACGCTAACGGGCGAGACGGTCGAGCGGGCACGCGGCGTTCGCGAAGTGAAAACGCTGCTAAGCCGGAAGGGCCCGGGGATGGTCTTCGCGATGATCCAGAAGTACCGGGACCAGGACTTGGAGGGTCTTTCGGCCGAGGACGATGTCGGCGACCTCGGGCTGCTGAACGATGACGATTCGATTTTGGTGATGGTCGACGAGGCGCACCGCAGCCACGGTAATCCGGCCCGCGGTCAGCATGGTCGACTTTTGGAAGAACGCCACCCGCCAGGACGAACTTCGCAGCCGCGTCTTCTACTTTCTCGACGACACGGGCATCATCGACGACTTCGGTCGCCTGGACCCCGTCGCCGATCGACTCTTGGAGTTGACCAAAGCGAACCATCACCGACTGGTACGGAAACCATGACGACGATCACGATCGACGACCTGCACTTCGAACTGCGTCGAAGCGAACGGCGAAAGACGGTCCAGATCACCGTCGACCGGGGCGGCGAGTTAGTTCTGTTCGCCCCGACGGGCTGCCCCGACGGGATCATCAACGACTTCGTTCGCGAGAAGCGGTACTGGATCTACACGAAACTGGCCGAGAAGGAGGCCTTGCGGGTCGACGTGCCGCCGAAGCAGTTCGTCAACGGCGAGGGGTTCCCGTACCTGGGGCGGAGTTACCGGTTGCTTCTGGTCGACGAACAGGACGTCCCGGTCAAGCTAGAGCGGGGGCGATTCCAGATGCGGCGTGACGCCGCCGACGACGGCCGAAAGCACCTGATCGGTTGGTACACCGAGCACGCCCGAATTTGGCTCACCCGCCGCGTGGGGCGGCTGAAGGGGCGAGTGGGGGCCGAACCGTCGGGCGTCACGGTTCGTGACCTCAGCTACCGCTGGGGCTCTTGCGGCAAGGGCGGGCGGCTCTACTTCCACTGGCGGACGATCTTGCTCCCCGCAACGGTCGCCGAGTACGTCGTTGCGCACGAACTGGTGCACCTGCACGAGCCCCACCACACCCCGGCCTTTTGGACCCGACTTCAAAGAGCCGTTCCGGACTTCGCGTCCAGGAAGCAGTGGCTTGCCGAGAACGCGGCGGGTGCGACCGACATCTAGCGGTATCAGTTGGCCCGGAACACCATCAACGCCGCGTCGTTGCGGCTCGCTGACTTGGGCGGGACATGCGGCGCATCCCTCGCCGAAATGGGGCGCAGGCGACTAAACGGGGATCGGCGAGTAATCCGCATTCAGTGCGTCCGATGCCACCCGCGAGACGTCACGCGCGCTTCGCACACGGACGAGCGGCCATCTCGTCATCCACTTGCGAAATCCATCAGTGTCGTCCCCCAGAGCTTCGTCCTTCAAGAACCCGAGGCGGTGCGTCAGGGAAAGCTGATACTCTAGTTCCCTGACGGACCCGTAAGCGATGTCGAGAAAGCGAATGTAATCAGCCAAAGATTCTCGTCCACAACCTTCCACAATGTTTGACGGTACGGAAACCGCAGCGCGGCGCATTTGAGAGGTCAGCCCGAACTGCTCGGAGCGGGGAAAGTCCCGCGTGTGCTCGTAAACGAGCAGGGCGAGTTGATCAGCCAGTTCGAACGCGCGAAGTTTATGGCGATCTCTCATCGAGAGCACCCTATCAGGTCCACCCACGGCGTTCCAGAACCACCTCTGGCTGCTTCCCTCCGGTCTCCCGCCTCCGGCCTCTGGCCTCCCAGCTGTGGGCGAGCTTCGATGTGTTGGTCAATCTCGCGATGACATCGACGCGGCCGCCCGGCGGCGGTTGGCTCTCGATGAAGGGGGACGATTGGGAGATGCTGTCGTCGTTGATCCAGACGAAGCTGCGAGAAGCGACGGCCGAGATGGAGCCTGACGCGATCCCCGAAGCGGTGCAAGCTTTCCTGATCAGCCCGCATCCGCCGCCGGGTTCCCGAAGGAGGTTGTTCCGCGATTTTAGTGGCAACTGCCCAGAACGTAGGTTTTGGAGGCATTGCTGCGATGTCCGAAGTGAGGATGCGAGCGAACGCGGACAA
>JAWLFY010000011.1:0-32197 GCA_041685355.1 Pirellulaceae bacterium
TCGATCAGCATACTTCATTCAACATTCGGACATCGCAGCGATGCCTGAAAAAACCTCGCCGACGCCAGCCCGCAAGCCACTAAAATCGCGGAAGAGCCCGACGTGATGGGCAGGCCAAGGGGATTGTGAAAGTCGGAGGAATGACATGATTCGGAGCGAGTCGGAATATCAAAACGCCGTCGAGCGTCTGCGCGAAGAAGAGTCACGCATGACGGATCGCGAACAAGAATTGGCGGAGCTTGATCTTTCCCGCGAGGAGATCAAGCGAGCGATGGACCCGCTGCGTTCGTTCCAAGACCAGTTGCAAGAAGAGGTCGCGAGTTACGAAAACCTGAAACGCGGCAAATTTGATGAGCTACGTAACTTCGAAGGCCTCGGACGAATGTTGGTCGCGCTACGGATCTCCCGCGGCCTATCACAACGCGAGCTGGCCGAGCGACTTGGCGTTCACGAGTCCCAGATCTCTCGCGATGAACGAAACGAGTACCACGGCATCACCGTCCAACGCGTCGGCAAAATCCTGGATGCCTTGGGAGCCAGCACCAGAACCCAGATCATATCGCTCGATTCAGACCTGACCACCGCGATCGCGACCGAAGCGAAAGCCTGATTTTGACTGCGCGACCTACTGTCCGAACCACCGATGGACATCGGTGTTCGCAAGTCCCCCTAAACCGCCGCGACTCACGCAACGGGATTGGTTACTCTGCCGAATCTTGTGATTGCTTCAAGCTACAATCGAGTTGGAGGGAACTTACCGTAATCCTTTTGCCATGCCGGACCAGCGCTCGCCGCTCTTGATTGCTGAGGCTCTTCCGCGAGTTGAGTGGCTCGGTTCTGGCGGCATGCTGAGCTTGCCGTGGTAAAAGAGGATCCGAAGTCGGCAGTTCTCAATCCGCCGGCAACATCACCCACAGCTCGGGGCGTCCGACGTTGCAGTGAACGACTCGAACAAGCATGCCCATGCAGGCCCAGGAAACGAACAAGGTCATGCGAGCGGCGTGCCACGCGACCGGGAGCTGGTCTGTCGACGCGGCGCGTCGATTGTCAACGCTCGGCACCGGATGGAAGATCGTTTCGATCAACGCCGACCGACGCGGCTCATCGTCTTGCAATGCATCCAGCGTTTTCAACGTCTGCTGGAAGGTTTCGGAAGAAACGCCAGACTTCAACACCTTCCCGTCGATCGCATAAGAAGCTTGCCGGCTGAGGGTCGGCAGCGTGAGCAGGCCGAGGAAAGTCCACAGGGTGAACCCCAAACCCGTCATCGCGAGCTGGCCCACGCTCGTGACACCCGCGCCTGGGAGCAGGGCCGATAACGCGAAGCCGGCGGTCACCCACAAGATCGCCAGCGCCAGCCCGCGTGTGCGGCTGCCGCTACGAATCGCCTCCAAACGTCTCGCAATCGTGACGGCCAGTTCTTCGGGCGCCAGCCGATGGAGCGATTCCGACGGAAGCACAACGGTCTCCATCCCCGGAAGCCCGACGACGCCCCCCGTGAAGCCGGCATCATGATGGTGCAACACCACGATTGGACGCCGTTTCCAGCCCCAACGTGATGTCAGCGACAAGCTTTGGTCAATCAAGGACGCGGTCTTCGCGTGACCGGCGAATCCGACACGATCACTCGCCGAATCGGTGTCGGGCGAACCGGCCCAGCGAGTGGGTAAGGTCGCAACCAACTTTGCGAGCCACAGTTGCGAGGCGATTAGGACGATCGCAATGCTCGCCACAGCCAGAGCGGCACCAGCGATGCCGAGCCACCGCCCCATGAAGAGGATCAAAAGACTCGCGAAGAGAAACAGCGCGCCCTGTACAGCGACGCCGCGAAGCCACCTCATCAGAAAGCTACCGAATGCCATCGGGTTCGGTCGCCAGCGATTGGGAAGCACAAAACCACCCATCAAATCCAAAGGAAACTGGACGGCGACCAGGCAACCGAACAGCGACAGCATTGCCGTGAAATCGGCGACGCTCCACCGCTGTGCGTCCGGCAGCACCTTCAACGGCACCTGCGATACGAGTAGTGATCCGCTGAGTAGAACAACGGAGCCGACACCGGTGATGCCGAGCAGCAAACGGGCACGGGCGTAGGTCATCGCTAGTTCTGTCGTTGAGAATCGCGGTCGATTTTCGCGGTTAAGAAAAGCCGCGACCGGACGGGCGTCTGCGGGGAGGTCAATCGACTTCACAACTTCCCGCGTTGCATCGCCCCGTCAGCCGAAGTCGGTTCTTTGCGAAAGCTCGGTAACCGACTTCCAGCCCGTGTGAAATCCCGGGCAACCGGGTTAGCCAAACGAGCGGCCCGAGACCGACCGCCGCGTACAGCCGGCGGAACACTTCCACGCCGGTGACCCAGGTCCCGTCTGGCAATCTTCCCTGGATTTCGTCCATGAACTCCTGGTTCGTCTTGCCGAATTCTGTCGGTCGGAAAGTAGGATCGGCGATGTCGGTGAATCGAATCCGATCGTTCCGATCCATCCTGCGAAGCAGCTTGATCTCGCGGAGGCAGAGGGGACACTCGCCATCGAAAAACACCTCGATCCGCCAACCTTCACTCGCTGTGTTGTTCATCGATCGTTTGAGGCCCCGGAGGCGTCCGCCGCGTTCTCGGAAGACTCCTTCAACCGAATTAAGATCTCGTTGCGGCGGAGCGGCGGCGGGGTGAACGGTGGGTCGTAGCCGGCGGTCTCCGCCGAATCATGACCTTCAAGCCCACGGGATTCGATCCATTCCCTTAACTTCGCCTCTTGCTCCTTCGCGAGTTTCGAATCGAGACGGCCGGAGAATCGAATCACCGCGAATCGGCCGCCCTTTCGTTTGCGGAGTTTGACGTCCTCGCGTTTCGGAACGGGGGCGCCCTTGGCGGCGACTTCCTTGGGCAACACGAACCCCATCGACCTGTCGGACTTGCCATTTTCGCCTTCCATGAAGACGGGCGTCGTCATCGCGATCTCTTGCTCGGCCTCGTTCGCCCCGCTGATGTATCGAAACAGTCGCATGAAGCTTCCGTCACGACCCTGAGCGTCCATCTCGGAATCGGTCGCGGCCAAGATCAAATCCGGATACTCCCGGATTTCGATCGCTCCGTCGGACTCAAGCACCTTGTACTCCGCTGATTCGGATCCCGCGCCGGCAGCCATCGTCCAGACGAGCGTGCCGGCGACGGCAACTCCGGCGATACCGGCAAAACAATTCAGTTGTCGTCTCATGCGCTTCACTCTTTTTATTGGTTCCGATATCGGCTTACTGTAGCCGCGTGTCGAGTCACCCAAGTATTACCTCGGACGACGACCGGTCGCGGGAGCATCGCGCTGCGAGCGGGAAGGCTCTGCAACTCACCGTCGCCCCACATCCTCGCAAGGACAGGGGGGATTTGTCGCCCGTTTCTCGAGGGGCCCCAATGTGTCCGGTGCAATTGCACCCGATTGAGGACGTGACTACTCTTGGTACGACGGATAACTGTCGACCGACGTCCATCGAGCCAGCAAACCCGCCATTTTTCACGCATTTACCGCGACGATGAGCAAACGCGAAAAGCCCTCTTTTCTCCGTCGGGTGGTGAGCCAGGTCACGAAATCGTCGGGGCGCTCGAGGCGGTCGGGATCGATCCGGCGACGCCGGCGATGCCGTTACGAGCAGCTCGAAGCGAGACGTTTGCTGGCGGCCGCCGTCTGGAACAACGTCCTGCATCCGACCGACGTCAATGGCCTCAACGGGGCGACGCCGCTCGACGCGTTGTTGGTGATCAATGAGCTCGATCGTCGAAGCTTTAGCGATCCGGCCACTGGGAGGCTGCAGGACACCAACGAGGACGGTCAGCGGCCGCCGTTCTACGATGTGAACTGCGACACCCATGTCTCGGCGCTTGATGCGTTGCTCGTCATCAACTCGCTGGCCCGACCCGGAGAGGACGCGGCTTACACCTTCGCGAGCGGCGCCCCGCTTGACCCGAGCGGCGGCGAAGGGCTCGTCGGCAGCGTGACCGCAGCGGGATGTCACCCGAAACTGAGCGAGGGCGACTCGTTGAGGACCGAGCTTTCCCGCAACGTGACGCTCACGGAAGCGTCACGGGGCGTCGAGTTGCTGTTCGACGCCCCCCAGTTCGACGTCGCTAGCACCGGGGGAATGCAAGATGCGTTCGAAGTCGAGATCACCGACTCGGAGGGCAACCGGCTGATCTCGTCGTTTGATACCGGACGCACCGTCCCGTTCAACTGGTCCGAATCGTCACCGCCGGCGAGTGGCACCGAGGCCCAGCTCACGGTCCCGCCGGAGCCGAGCGGAGACCCACACTCGCTCCTCTTCGATTTGTCGCACCTCGACGCCGGCACCGACGTGACCGTCACGGCGCGGCTCGTCAACAACGATGCCGACGGGCAAACGTCGGTGATCATCCGAGACATGCGGCGGGCGACGGCAAGCGGTGGCAGCTCACCCAACTTTGCTTCGCAACGGCTCGCGGCGGCTCCGGGCGAGCCGATTCGCCCGGGGCGTCTCGACGACGTTACCGCGACCATGGTTCCGAGCTACGGCAGAACGTCGTACACCCCGGATCGGTCACAAATCATCACGGAACTGGTCGTCACCAACGCCGGGAGTCGAACCGTCGTCGGCGATCTCGTCGTCGTCTTCGACGGGGTTTCCCAGATCGACACGTTCCCGATGCATCCCGACGGGCTGTTGCCCGACGGCCGGCCCTACTTCCGTTTGGCAACGTTGGGAGATGGCCCACTCGTTCCGGGCCAATCGACTCAGCCCCGCGTGGTCCGATTCACCAACCCCGGCGACCAACGCTTCGACTTTCGGCTCACAACGTTGGGCGAACTGAATGTCGCCCCCGGAGCGTTTCTCGGTTCCCCCGTCGGCGAGATCGAAGCGGGGCGAACCTTTCGTTACACCGCCCAGGCGACCGATGACGACGGGCACGAGCTGACCTATTCGATCGTCTCCGGGCCCGAGACGATGGTGATCGACGGATCGAGCGGCAAAGTTTCCTGGCTCACGACGTCCGATGATGTCGGAAGGCACAGCGTGACGCTTCGGGCGACCGACCCGTTCGGACTCCATGTCGAGCAGCCGTTCACGATCGAGGTGCTCGCGTCACTCCAAAATCGCCCGCCGAACTTCGTCAGCGAACCGGTGACCGAAGCGATCGCCTCCAGCGGTTTCGAAATCACGACCGTAGGCACCGGCGCGGGACCGTCGGGAATCGACGTCATCAGCGGGTTCCGTGGACCACGGCTGGTGACCATCAACGCGGACGACCAAACGGTCGGCGTCTACGCGGGCGAGAATGATGACCGTTTCGATGAGGCGACCGAGTATGCGACCGGGCAACCCAAGCCGACCGACATCCCGTTCGATGTGGGGTACGCCGTCGACGTCGGCTTGGAGCCGTGGACGCACCTCCGGAACGCCAACAGTGTGCATGGGCTCGACCACGCGGATTTCAACGGCGACGGCATTCTCGATCTGGCGGCACTCGTCCACGATTTCGACGGGGTAACGCGAGTTGATACCTATCATTTTACGGTCATGATCGGCGATGGCAACGGTCAGTTCGCCGAGCCACTTGTCGTCGGCACCTTTGACAGGCCGACCGGGGCGACCCCAAGTCCGCGGAATCTGGTTGCCGGAGATCTCAACGGTGACGGACACCAAGATTTGATTGCGGCGGAGCGAACGAACAGCCGCCTGTTCGTGGTCTTGGGCAAGGGCGACGGTACCTTCGAAGAGATGCAGACCACGACCCTGCCGGCAGCCGTGAGTGACTTCCGGTTGGTCGACCTGGATCAAGACGGAAACCTGGACCTGGTCGGTCGACAGAACGAGAACCATTGGGATCTGGGTTGGTGGGCGGGAAACGGTGACGGAACGTTTGGCGAATTCCGGTTTATCGATACGGCGGGAAACGCACCGGGCTGTTGCAACGGCGGGCAGGAGCGACCCTATGATGTCGCGGATCTCAATGGCGATGGACTGTTGGATATCGTCGCAAACGATAACCGCAACGATTCAGACACTCCCGACAATTCTGGTGGTGAAATACGCATCTACCTCGCGAATGCTCCCGGCAGCTTTGAAGACCCGGTTTTTCTGGACCCGCCGGGACCCGCGTTCTACTACGAGGGCGATTGGATCCGCGTGGCCGACTTCACCGGAGACGGGCATCTGGATATCGCCTTTGTCCATGTTTGGCATCGAACGCTAGAACTTCTCGTCGGCGATGGCTCGGGAGTGAATTTTGAGCAACGTACTGCACTTTCCGAACTAAATAGCCGCGCGGATAACTACGCCGGCGGTGAAGAGGTAGCCGATGTCGATGGCGACGGCGACCTGGATATTATCCTTGGCTCGCCGTTTGACAACGGCTCCGTTCAAGTCTTGATCAATGACGGGGAGGGCAATTTTCGGCGTCAGGATTATGGCTCCGCCGATTTTCCGACCGGGGTCAGCGTCTACTCCGAGATCAACAGGAACGCGGTCGTCGGTGCGATGCTGGGCGACTACAACCGCGATGGCGTCATGGATTTCGCCTATATGACGCAAGGACAAGACGTCAACGGGGTTGGTATCAGGTTGGGTACCCGACCGGGTGAGTTCGGCCGTAGCCGTTCGTTTGCCTTTACGCAGGATAGTGGCGACTCTGAAGTTCACCCGGGCGACTACGACGGCGACGGCATTGTCGATCTGCTCTCGCTACGTTCGTCGCAGATGCTGTTGGGCAACGGCGACGGCACTTTCGCCGATCCGTTTCCGGCTTACAACGTTTCTCGCTCAGGCGGATCTGGAGCAACAGCGGATTTCGACCGCGACGGCTTGACGGACATTGTCGCTACGCGGGCCAACACTCGGGGATCTCGGTACTACGTCGCACTTTCCAACGGGGATGGAACGCTGACCGTGAGCGATGACCAACTGGTCGAAAGCAGTTTTTATGGCTACTCGGCGATCAAGATCGACGACTTCAATAACGACGGCTACCCTGACTTCATTGCGAAAGCCAGTGTCGAGCGTCATGTCGATGTGCATCTGAACGACCCAGATGCGCCGGGGACGTTCACACGGTCGTTCCGCACCACAACAGTCAACAATGGCGTGAATGTCAGTAATTTCGACTATAGTTTTGCCACCGGAGACTTCAACGGCGACGGTTTCGTCGATATCGCGTACGGTGACAAGGTCACCGGTGAAGACATGAAGATCGTCATTCTGGCCGGGGACGGCCAAGGCGGTTTTACGCAGCTGACGGAAGTGTTTGCCTTCGCAGATGACTTTCTTGATTTTTCGTTTTACTATCCCGGCGATCTTCAGGTAGGCGATGTCGACGAAGACGGGGCACTCGACCTGGTTTCGTTTACGACCGCCGGACAACGAGTCATCTTTGGAAACGGCGATGGGACGTTCCGCGAAGCGGTCGATCATTACGACATCGATCAGCAGGGGGTTCAGGGGCGTGGGCCCGAAAGCTATCTGATCGATCTTGATGGTGACGGACACCTTGATATTGTCGAAGCTGCCGGCCAGTCGACTGGGATCATTCGCGTTCGCCCAGGCGACGGGTCGGGCGCGTTTGGCGTTCCACGGTCGGTCGATATCGTGCAAGGGGCCGGACCGTTGGCGTTCGCGGATATCGACCATGACGGAAAGCTGGACATCGTTCATGTGGGGACTTCCAGCGGCGGTGGCGGTACGGATCTGCCGGACGCGGTCGTGTATGCGGGGAAGCGAGACGGCTTGGTGGATATGCTTGCCACGGATCTGAACGACGACGCCAACGAAGAGGTGCTGGCGATCAATGAGGACAGCGATCGCCTGACCATCTACGTAGGCGACAACTTGGGTGGCCTGACCCGCCAGCCCGACCTGCTAACGGGACGAGCACCCCGTGCCGTGACGGTGGCGGATTTGGACGGCGATGGCCGCCTCGAACTCATCACGGCCAATCGCGCCGGCCGTTCGCTCTCGGTTTTCAGTGGCTCGATCGCCGCCGGCTACACGCACAGCGAATTCCCCGCCGGCAATGGGGTCATCGATGTCGAAGCCGGGGACTTAGACGACGACGGTCACGTCGACTTGGTTGCTTTGGACGACAGTTCCCGAGCTTTGCTGGTGTACGCCGGTAACGGCACCGGCGAACTCGGCATACCCACAGCCATCGCGTTGGGCGACAAGCCCGGCAAGCTGACATTGGGCGATACGAACGGCGACGGCATCATCGACGCCACGATTACCTTGCCGGGTTCGAACCGGTTGATGATCCTGCCGGGCGACGGGCAACTCGGTTTCGGATCGCCAACTTACGTCGAACTGTCTGAGTCACCGAGCGATGTCCAAGTCGTTGACCTGAACAGCGACGGAAACATGGATCTTGTGAGCAGTCTGCCGAACGCGAATGTGATTGCCGTTTCATACGGGCTGGGAAGGAATCAATACTCAAAGTCTCAACAGATTTCGGTTGGCGAACAGCCCTCGCGGATTTCGTTAGCGGATGCAGACGAAGATGGCCGTATCGATCTGATCGTGTCGAATCGAGGTGATGATTCGGTCAGTGTCATTTACAACCGCTTCGATCCGAACGAAGTTTACCGTTACGACAGTGACGCGATCGATCCCGACGACGATCCGCTGACGTATTCGATTGTCGACGGGCCAGGCGGATTGATCATCAATGCGGAAACGGGGCAACTGCTGTGGGCCGCATCACCGGATCAAGTTGGCGAGCACGAGGTCACCATCTCCGCCGACGACGGTCGTGGTGGGGTGGCGACGCAGAGCTTCAAAGTTGACGTGCGGCCAGCACGCGAGAATGCCCCTCCGCTGTTCGCAAGCGAACCGTTGACGACGCTAGGCGCGAACGAAACACTCGTCTATCGAGCTCAATCGCTCGATAACGATCACGATGCCGTGCGATACCGTTTGCTGGACGGCCCCGACGGGGCGACGATCGATCCGACCACCGGCTTGCTGGAATGGGACGGCCGTGATGTGGCACTTCGCTTCGGGAACGGGCGGCAAGGAGGGGATGTCCGTGTTCCCGATAGCGAGTCGCTCAGCCCGGAGAGCGCCACGATCGAACAATGGTTCAAGCTGACGGATCGCGAGCGGTTCGCCACGTTGATTCAGACTGGGCGGATGTACCTCCGCGTCAACGAATTCTTGACAGGGATCTATTTGCAGATCGATTTCCCAGATCATAACGATCAAATTCGGTTCACCGTGCCCAAGCAGATGGAAATCGAGCGTTGGTATCATCTGGCGTTGACCTACGACGCCGGTTCCGGCGAGGCGATCGTTTATTTGGACGGCGTGCCAATCGGTTCCGGGTCGTCGCCAACACCTCAGCCGCTGCAGTTCACGACCGGTGCTGTTGCGTTCGTCGGCAACAACAATGGCACGTCCGCCCGCTATCTGCTCGACAACTACCGCATGTGGGACGTCGCCCGGAGTGCGGATGAGGTCCTGGAAGGTCTAGGTACGCAATACTCAGACGATCCGCGTCTGTTGATCGATTATCGTTTCGAAGACACGGAAACACGGACCGTCAGCGATTCGTCCGGCAACCTGAACGACGGCTACCTGACCGGCAATCCGCTTGCCCCGCAGCGCGTTCCGGGTCTGGCAGACGCCGGTCCGATTCCGTTCGCGATCGCGGTGGAGGATGGTCGCGGCGGCTACGACCAGCAGAGCTTTGTCGTGAATGTCCTCCCTGAACTGCGCGGTTCGATCAGCGGCACATTGTTTAACGATCTCAATGGTAACGGGTTGCGGGATGACGGCAGCGAAGAAGGCTTCGATCCGGAGCTAGCCCTTGCGGGATGGGAGCTGTTCATCGATACCAATGGCAACAGGTATCCGGATCCGAGTGAGCCGAGGACGGTCACCGACGCGGATGGAAGTTATGTATTTGACGACCTGCTGCCGGGAGCGTATTCGGTTAGGGTGAGTCCGGTGGCGGGCTACCGTACTCCCGCATTGATCGATGCCGAGGTCACGGCGAATCATGCCAGAGTGCATGACGTGGCGATTGAGCAGTTGGCGCTCAGTCAGATCCGGGGGCAACTGCGAACCGAGGGTGGTGACGCGATCGCGTACTGGAAGGCCTACGCGGACCTGAATGACAACGGGACGCGGGATGATGGCGAGCCGCTGGGGGTATCGGACCGTTGGGGCAACTTTGCGATCGCGGGTCTGGCTGCGGGCACTTACAAGGTCCGCACCGAGCGGCCGGCAGGTTGGCGCGACGATGCAGGTCCGCACGGATTGACGGTTACCTTGGCTGCAGATGCGATCGCTGCCGATAACGACTTTGTGCTTACACCGACGAATACCTCGGTCACCGACGGGATTCACTTTGTCACGTCGCCATCGAAGGAAATCGAAGCCGGAGAGACGTTTCGGTATGCTTCGATCGCCATCGGCATCCGTGGCGACGCGATCTCATACGATCTGTCGCTCGCACCCGATGGGATGACCATTGATCGGGCGACCGGCTTGATCGCCTGGCGTCCGACGATCGGACAAGTCGGTGAGCATCGAGTGATCCTGCGTGCCACCAGCACCTCGGGATCGATCTCGTTGCAGGATTTTACTCTCGACGTCGCCGCGCCGAATACCGCACCACGATTCTCAACGTCGCCATCATTGTCGGCGTATGCGACGATGGTTTATGCCTCCACCATCGAAGCTCAAGATGCTGAGGGCGATACGCTTACCTATTCCGTTGTCGATGCGCCGACGGGCGTTGCGTTAGACACGGATAGTGGAGAACTCAGCTGGACGCCCACGACGGCTCAGGTTGGCGATCACGATTTCACGTTGGCAGTCGTCGACTCAGCGGGCAACGAAACGCGATCGAACTTCCGGGTCCGCGTGCATGCGGAGCAACCGGTCAAGACGCCTTACAGCATTACCAGTCCGCGTGCGATCATCGGACTAGGACAAGACTACGTTTCTCGCGTTTTTGGCGTGGATCAACTCGGTCGTGAGCTCGCGTGGTCGCTGACAAGCGGCCCGGACGGAATGTCTGTCACTAACGAGGGCTCGATTCGCTGGAGGCCCAGCAGTTCCGACTTGGGCGAGCACGTCGTTGTCCTCTCTCTGACGGACGCGGACAACGTCGTGCAGGCTTACGAATTCACGGTGCGAGTCGTTGGACGGCCGGTCAACACGCCACCCCAGATCACTTCGACAGCCAAGCTCTCCGCGGTCATTGGCAGCGAGTACGAATATGACCTGCAGTTCACCGATCCGGAAGCCGACACGGTAGCCTTGACGCTGCTACGCGGTCCGGTCGGCATGAGTTTGCACCCGTCGCTGGGGACGTTGCGTTGGATTCCGGCGGAGGATCACCTGGGCGAGCACGCCGTTGAAGTCCAGGTTGCCGACGCCGAGGGCGACTTCGCAACACAGTCGTTCACGGTCAAAGCTTCGAGATCTGGTGGGCCCCCTCGGATCACATCGGTCGCCGCGACGGAAGCTGCTGTCGGCGCAGGTTACCTGTATACGGTGATCGCCGAAGACCCGGAAGACGACCCACTCACGTACCGCTTGTTAGCCGCTCCTGCCGGGATGACCATTGCGGAGGCGACGGGTGAAATCACCTGGACACCTGCGGCGGAGCAAACCGGGCAACAGGATGTGGTAATCGAAGTCCGCGACGGTGTTGGCGGCGCGGCGACCCAGGCATTTGCGGTTCGCGTTTCCGATGGCGTGCCGAACCTGCCGCCATCGATCACCAGCACCGCTCCACGCTTTGCCGCGATCGGAGAAACGTACAGCCACACGGTCGCAGCGGTCGATCCGGAAGGGACTGCCATCACGTATTCGCTCAGCCGATCGCCCGACGGCATGAGTGTGGATGCGTCGACCGGTTTGATCGAGTGGACACCGACGGCTGGTCAGGCCGGTCAGTTCGTGGTGACACTTGTGGCTACCGACGCGGGTGGGGCGACCGGGGTCGAGTCGTTCCGGCTCGATGTGCTCGCACAGAATCACGTGCCGACAATCACCAGCACTGCCCCCGCAGAAGTCGTCGCGGGTTCTGAATTCACGTACCAAGTAGTGAGCACAGACGCTGACTTGGACCCGTTGCAATTTGAGCTCAGCACTGCACCCGGCGGGGCCACCATCGACGCCTTTGGGGGAATTCGCTGGACGCCTGACACGCTCGGTTCATTCGACTTTGTCGTTCGCGTCTCCGATCCGCGTGGTGGACAAGCCATGCAGAGCTTTTCCATCGACGTCGTGGCGGACACCATTCCGCCAGTGGTATCCGTCATCGAAAGGCCGGAAAACACCAGCCGCAACGTGTTGCCTTGGCAAGGGCCATTTACCGTGTATGTCCGCGGCATCGATAACGTCGGACTCGCGTCGCTGACACTTTCCGCCAACGGCCAAGATGTTCCGCTGGACGCCGCGGGGACCGCGAAGTTTACTTTCGAGGACTGGACCTTCCAGGCGATCACGGCGACAGCAACCGCGGTCGACACCAGTGGCAATGTCACGGCACGTACGATCACGTTCGACTACGATTTTCCAGAAGGCTGGAGCGGTGCCGGTACGTCGGACATTCCGACCGCCACCATCAGCTCTCCGGCAGAAGCCGAGGCCGTGTTTGGCATGGTGAAGATCGTGGGCACGGCGGCGCATGACGATTTCGATGAGTATCGCTTGTCATACCGCCGCGTCGACGAATCAAGTTACACGGAGTTCCACAGTAGTCGCGCCGCTGTGACCGACGGTGAGCTGGGGGTGTGGGATACGAGTTTATTGGCTAACGACGAATACGTGATCCGGTTGGAGGTTGCCACCGCCGGGGGCGTCGTCAACGTGGCCGAGCATCGCGTGGGTCTGAGCGGCGAGCTGAAGCTCGGCAATTTTCGGTTGAGCTTCACCGACATGGTGATCCCGATCGCCGGGATCCCGATCGAGATCACGCGAATTTACGACACGCTGCAAGCCCACCGGGAGGGAGACTTCGGCTACGGTTGGCGACTCGAGTATCGGGACACCGATCTGCGAGTCGGCGTACCCAACAGCGGGCTGGAGGACATCGGCATCTACAGTCCCCTGCGTCCCGGCGTGAAGGTTTATCTCAACGTCCCCGGTCAAGGCCGTCAGGGGTTCACGTTCGATCCCGAGATCCGCGTGTTGCCCGGTTTCGGCGGGGAGAACCTGGTGCTCGCCCGCCCGCGGTTCACTCCCGATCCCGGTGTCAGCAGCACCCTCAGTTCGGGAACGAGCGGTTACTTACGGTTGAACGAACGGGGCGAACTGTTTGCCCCGGGAAACCTCCCGTATAACCCCGCCAGCCCGGACTTCGGCGGCGCGTACGTCCTGACGACCGAGGAGGGCGTCACGTATCGGATCGACGGTTCCAGCGGGAAACTGACGTCCGCACAGAACGCGAACGGCGTATCCGTCACCTTCTCCGACGCCTCGGTGTCGGACGAGAACGGGTTGTCGCTTGACATCACCCGTGACGCCCGTGGTCGGATCACGGCCATCACCGACCCTGAGGGCGGTTTCGTCCGCTATCGCTACAACGGTGGCGACTTGGCCGCGGTCATCGATCCGCTTGGCAACGAAGTCAAGTATCGCTACGACCCCGCAGCTGCTCATCGCTTGGTCGACGTTGTCGATCCGTTGGGCCAGACCGGGGTGCGAACCGAATACGACGACCGGGGCCGGTTGATGCGGCAAGTGAGCGAGATTACCGAGAACAACGTCGCGTTCACGCATGAACTCGAAGATGGTCGAACCCGGATCGGGTTCGTCGACGGTAGCGAGAGCGTTATCCGATATGACAATCGGGGACGACCGCTGGAAATCACCGACAACCTGGGGCGGACAGCCAGCAACGAATACGGACCGAACGGTTTGGTTCGCACCACCAACCCGCTCGGCGAAGTGACGGCCTATGAACGGAATCCGGCCGGCCAAATCTTGAAAGTGACGAACGCGGACGGTACCGGCCGTCGGTACACTTACGATTCGCGTGGGCGACGTCTGACCGAAACCGACGAAATGGGACGGACGTCCCGTTTTTCATACGACGAGCGGGGGAACCTTATTGAGATCCGTGTCGGTGATCAGGTCACAACGTTCGAACGTGATGCGAGAGGGAATCTCCTTGCGGAAACGCGACCCGACGGCTCGCTCGTCCGAAACAGCTACGACGCTCAAGGGTTCATCACGCAATCGACTGATGCGATCGGATTGACCGTTCACTTCAATCGCGACTCACTCGGCCGCGAGCTCGGTCAGCAAGCGACGAACAGACTCGCGAACGGAGACGAAGTATCCGTGTCGGTTGCGCGTCAATTCGACGCCGCCGGAAATTTGACAAAGTTAACCGATTCGATGGGTGGCGAAGTCAACCAGACCCGCGACGCGGTGGGAAATCTCGCCTCGATCACGGATCAAACCGGACGGACGTTGCAATATCGTCACGAAGGCACCACCCTCTTGCAGGGCGTAACGTTCGGCGATGGCACCGAAGTCAGCTACACCTATGACGCACAGAATAACGTGACGGCGATGGCGGATCGCGGGGGACGAGTCACCGAGTTCGTCTACGACGCGGCCGGGAATCAGGTCGAGCATATCTTGCCCGACGAGACTCCCGAAACGAACGCCGACAACCCACGTACCCGATTCGAATACGACGCGCTGAATCGACCGATCGCGACCGTTGACCCGCTCGGCCATCGGGTCGAGCAGGTTTACGACTCGCGTGGTCGCGTGGTCACCCGGATCGATCCGTTCGGCAACGAAACTCACTTCGAGTACGACGCTTCGGGCGCCCTGGTCAAGGAGACCGATGCGGCCGGTCGCTCGACGCGCTATTCCCGCGATCGGTTCGGAAATGTTCTGTCGATCCGTTACCCGGATGGTTCAACCGAGTCGTTCGAATACGACACGGCGAACCGCTTGGTCCGTTACCGAGACCCGTCCGGGGATGTGCACCAAAGACGTTATGATGACGCCGGCAGGTTGACCGAAGTGGTGGACGGCCTTGGTCGGGTGACTCGGTACACCTACGACCTCTTGGGCAACCTGGTCAGCCGCGAGGACGCCGGCGGCAATCGGTTCGAATACACCTATAACGAGCTCAATCTGTTGACGAGTGTTCGGCGTCCCGACGGTCGCGTCTCGACAAGAAGCTATCGGGCCGATGGCAAACTCGTTGCGGAAACGGACTTCGCCGGTGAGTCGACCGCGTATGTTTACGACGAGCGCGGATACTTGGTCGAGAAGTTGTTCGCGGACGGGTCGTTTCAACAGTTCGCGTATGACGCGACCGGAAATCTGATTGCGATTACTGACCCGTCGGGAACGGCACGCCAGGAGTTTGACGACGACGGACGTTTGGTAAGCCGCACCGACCGTGATGGCGAAAAGGTCGAGTACGACTACGACGTGCTCGGACGGCGGACCGAAGTGACCGTCGACGGGCGGACGACGGACTATCGCTACGATGCTGTCGGTCGTGTGTCGGAGATCGTGTCTGGGGGTGAGAGCGTCGCTCGCTACAGCTACGATCAACTCGGCAACGTTTCCGAGATTGCCTACGGCAGCGGCGTTCGGGAAGTGAGTGAGTACGATTCGAGGTCTCGGCTGATTCGACGTGAGTGGTTCGATGGAGCCGACGAGTTGTTGGATCGACGAACCTATCGCTATGACGCGGCAGGGCGATTGATCGAGGATTCGCGATCGGATGGGTCGACCAGAAGGTTCCAGTACGATGCCAATAGTCAATTGGTGCAATACGAGGTCCTGGTCGGACAAAGTGCCCCGAGTCGGACGGTGTATACGTACGATGTTCTCGGAAACGCGATCGGCCGGGTTGTCGACGGCGTGCCCGAAGTGACCCAATTCGACGCACTGGGCCAGGCCGTTCAGCGATCACGAGGCGGGGTCGTGACAGAGTATGTCTACGATGAGAACGGGAATCTCGTCGAGACGCTTCGCGACGGAGTCGTCGTCCGGCAACTGACTTGGGACGCTCGGGGACGATTGGTTTCCGTGGCGGACGTCAACGAAGGTGAAAGCCGTCAGGTGGATTACGAGTACGATTGGGCGGGACTGCTCAAGACTCGCACCGAGGATGGGGAGAGATTCCGATTCCATTACGATCGGTCACAGTCTCTGCCGAAGTTGATCATGGCGAGCGACGGAACGCTGACGGAGCATTTCGTGCATGGCTCGGCGATCGTCGCTCGTGAGCAACACGGAGAGCGATTCTTTTACCACGCCGACGCGGCAGGGAATACGATCGCTCAAACGGACGGTGAGGGCGGTTTTGTCGAGCAGGTTGACTACGCCCCGTTCGGAGAGGTCGAACATTCGGTGTTGGCCACTAACGGCAGCGGTGCACTCGTGAACTACGGATTCGCGTCCGAACCGCTCGACGCGACGACGGGGATGACTTACCTACGGCAACGGCACTACGACGCCGCGCTGCGGCAGTTCGTATCACCTGACCCGTATGCCGGTGATCGCGCACAACCGCTCTCACAACAGCCCTACGTCTACGCGTTGAACTCGCCGCTAAACTATCACGACCCGAGTGGCGAAATTGCGGTCCCGTCGCTCGCGGAGTTGCAGGTCGCCGGTTCGATCGCCGCCACGGTATCCGCCGTTTCGGCGATCCAAGTCCTTGCCGGGATGGGTGGGTTGAGCGGTGGCCATGTCGGATTTCAGGGGCCGTTGGTGTCGTTCGGTGTTGGGGTCGGGATCGGCGTCGAGTTCAGCTCTGATCTTTATGCGGGACTGCTGGCTTCGGACGTTTCTTTCGTCGGGGGACCCGCGAGCGCGGAAGGCTATCGCTTGTCGATCGGGTCGGGGGCAACGTTCGGCACGGGGATCGGGCTTGGTGCGGCGTTCGGTTTAAACGGAGGGGCGATCGACGTCGGCTTCAACCTCAATCCGGTCACGCGATTCTTAGGGGGGGCCGCCTTATCCGGTGCCATGGTGTTGGCGGACGTGTCAGCGCAGTTTGGAGTTGGGGAGACGCCCCGCTCGTACTTGGCCTTAGGGTTCGCCAAGGGGAACGCCAGCGGAGGATCTGCCGGCCTGAGCTTTGGCGGTGGCGCGAGCTATAAGACCGGGGTGTATGTCGCGATTTCGATCGCGATCAACGAAAATGATGCCGATTACATCCATGGACTCGGGGAAGGCGTCGGGGCGAATCGCCTTCCGCTGCTGATCGACTATGTCGCCGCCCGTTACTTGTGATCCGCCCGGGCATCCGCGATCGCAGTGCTGCAGCGACTCGCCCATCTTCGGGGAACGCCGGCAAAGATTCGTTCGAACGTGAGCGGCGACGACGAGCCGGTTCGGAGGCCAAACCTCGACAGGCCGACGTGCGGACATGGAAGTGGATCCGACGTCGGATCTGCGGCGTTGCCACCAGGCGTTGCCTCATGACGCGTCTTGCTCCGCTGTCGATCGGGCACACTCGGGCGTTTGCCGCGTCCGGCTTTGGGTCAGCGGTTCCCAGGTGCCTCCGGCGGTGTAGCGGAAGAAGCGGCACTCGTCGTTGGCGACGAGTTGGACCCAACCGTTGGTCACCAGGTTGGCGACATTGTCGTGTTTCCGGAGGATCGCCTCGATCGCGTCACGTGGCGCGGCGATGACCGCGAGCAACCGGAGCGGGTGATGCTGATAGCGATCGCCGTCGTGGATCGATTGCCAGGGCAGACCGGTCATCAGGTCACCGCCGTTGCCGGAGAAAAGTCCGAACTGTCCGACGATGTTGTGCACGGTCTTGTTTCCGCTGCCGAAGTGGGTCGGATCGACCGTTGACGCGTAGTACTGCATATTGATCCAGTTCGCGACGACCAGCGGCGCGGTCATGATCTGCTCCAGCACCGCGAACTCTCGGTCGTTTCGGTAATCGTAGCTATGGAGGAACGATCGTCCGTGGAGCATGACCGTTCGGGTCGCGTCTCGGGGCGCGGCGATGAACGCGACGTTTCCGGCGAGTCCCCATTCGGGGCGAGTTTCTGACCAGTCGCGGCTACGCCGGATCAGGTCGGCGTGGTTGGGTCCCCTCAGGAGCGGCAACCGTTCCACGCCGGTCTCGTGCGAGGCGGAGCGTGCGATCGACCGAAGTTCCTGGAGATCGTCTTGATGGGATGCCGGAAGATGGTGTGCGTCGAAGAGCCTGATTTCGTCGGTCGTCGTGTTATGGAGCGCCGCCACGAAGTAGGTATCGGAGGGGATTTCGATCCCGCGTTCGGCCAACGAGGCGCGGACTTGTTTCTGATTCAGGATTCGGGCGGCAAACCTCGCGTTCGGCTCCCCCGAGTGTCCGCCGCAGGCGCCGCAGTCGAGCGAACCTTGGAGCGGATTGTTCTCGCCACCGCTCGCATGCCCACACAGGACGACGAGTCTCGCAAAATCGTTTACGATTCCGATTCCGCGTAGCACGGACTCGGCCATGTCTCCTTGATGGGACGCCGATAAGCCTTGTTCGTCGAGGTTCCCGATCGTCGGGGCGAGGCGGTGCCGGTCAAGCTTCGTCACCCCGTCGTAGCGGCTCGGCTTTTCCGTTCCGATTCCGATCGATCGCGTCAGCAGCTTGAACCCGTAGAACAGCCCGGCCGTTTCCACGAACGCGAAGCATCCGGCCGCCGAGGCCTGAAACTCTTTCCACGTCTTGCGTAGGAAGCGGCACCGCGACCGCCGCGCGATGGCCGATCGCGTGCCGGGCTGGTCGCCGTCCAACTCTTCTTGAACCGCGAACCGAGGCGAGATCAGCGCCGGAACTTGGGAGCTTCCGAGTTGCTCGCCCATTGGGACGAACTCGATCGGCAGTCCGAAGAATCCCGCGAAGCCAAACGTTTCGATCGCGGCGGAGGCCGATTCGAGGTTTCGGCGAATCCGCTCCGACCTGACGTCGATACAGAACACCATTTGGGCCAGGCTTCGATCGTCGGATCGACTCGGGGCCGGCTTTCCGCTGCCCCCCGTGATCCCCTCCAGCAGTCGCTTACGGAAGGCGATCTCGCTTCCCTTGAGCATCGCGTAGCGGAGCAAGTCCGCGTCGGACGGCCGGGGCGGTTGTGATCGGTTTGAGCGGCGATGTGTGACCGCTACCGTCCAATCGATTCGGAAATCGGATGATTCGGACAATGCCACTTCGTAGGCGAGTCGCATCGCGAGCAGGCCGGCCAAGTCGGTGTTCTCCTCGCCGCGACGCTCGGCTTCGGCGAACTGGTACTTCGCCCAGGCGGCCCAACCGGGCATCGTGAGCACTTCACAACGCAAGTAGTCTTCCCACAGTTCCGCGGGCGCCTCCAGCCGATTCAGCAACACGACCAACGCCGCGTGCGGATCGTGAGGCAAACCGGCAACCATCTTTCGGAAGCCGGGAACGCCGAGGATCTCAAACCGCCGGTCGTGCAAGGCCGCCGACCGCCACGCTTGGTAGAGCGTCAACCTCCGCCAGGGACTTGACCATACGGCCTGTCCTTCGTCGTAGTGCGCCGCACAGTGCTTGGAGATTTCCTCCAACACCAGTTGCGACCATTGGGAACCGTGATGCCGATCGAAGACTTCGGCGAACGTCCGCAGCGTCCGGTCGGGATGCACCGCCCTCGCAAAGGCGGAATCGGAAGATGGGCTCCCCTTGTGCGGACGTTGAAGCAGCGAGATCACCTGATTCACGTCGATCCGCTCGGCGCCGATGACGCCATCAGCGACCAGCTCGTCAACGGCCGCGTCGATGTCCGCGCGGCACAGTTCCCCGGCGGCGAACTGTTCGCGGTAGTAGTCGACCGGCATCAGCGTATCCGCATCGGATAGGTTGCGGAGCGACTGTCGAGCGGTCAAGAACTCTTGATCGACAAAGCCGGCGTAAGGATTGACGGCCACGAAATCCTTTAACGGCCACACCGGCATGATCCTTTGGCGGACCCGTTCCATGACCCCGGCGATGTCCGACAAGTTTTCGCCCGGGTCGCCAAGCGGGTTGTCCGTTGATCGGGCATGCTCTTGATAAAACGTGGTGTCGTCTGGGTGGCCGTTTGAGTTCGACATAAGATCGGTTCCTACTCGTATCGCAAGATGTTTTCGTACGTTGTGACGTTCGGCGGGGAACGGGGTGACCCGGTACAGTGCCGTTATGAATTCGGGAGCGAAGCGAAAAGACGGCGATAGACGGCGTCGACGTAGAACCCGTTGGCGGCGTGCACCCGGAACGCCGCCAGCCGATCCGGCAGCCGACGGCGGTTCGACACGACCGGAAGGGCAAACAGCAGGCTAAACGCCACGAAGATTCCGGCGATCACCAAGGGAGGGGCCGATGACGGGCCGACCGGCGAAACGGTGGACGCGAGCAAATGATCGACGGCGACGTAGCACGCGATGTAAGCCAGGCAAAGTCCCGTGATCCCGGCCGTCCCGATCAAGGCGGTGCTAGGATCACCGAGCGTGAGCAACCGCCAGCCCCAGATCGTCAACGCGAGGAACAAGATCGATGCCAACACGAAGCCGCCGGGTTTATCAAGAAGATCGACGCCCAGCGTGGCCGACGTGGCGAAGCCGGCGAAGACCGTCATGGCCGCGGCGGCGAAGAACGTCGCGACGATGACGGTTCGCGTCGCGACCGGCGAGGCGGCGTCGGCGGTCGCCCGCGCCCGCGACACCACGCTGCCGCTATTCAAGAACGCGTGAGCCTTATAGAGCGAATGCGCGACGATATGAAGCATCGCCGCCGAGAAAGCTCCCAAGCCGCACTGCAGCATCATGAAGCCCATCTGAGCGATCGTTGAGTACGCCAACGCCCGTTTGACGCTCGATTGGGTAATCATCACGATGCCCGCGAAGCACGCCGTGAAAGCCCCGATCAGAGCGAGGGTGGAAAGCGAAGCGGGGGCCAAGGTCATCAGCGGACTCATGCGAATGATCAGATAGCCGCCCGCGTTGACGACACCCGCGTGCATCAGGGCCGAGACGGGGGTGGGCGTCTCCATCGTGTCTGGCAACCACACATGAAACGGAAATTGGGCCGACTTCGTTATCGCGCCCAACATCAGCAACCAGGAGATCGCGACGTGGCGGCCGGTGACCACGGATTCCGAGCCGAGGCGTTCGATTTGAGCGTAGACCTCCGACAATTCGAACGTCCCGAAGGCCTTGTATATCAGTACCAACGCGGCGATCAGGAACGCGTCGCCGAGGCGACTGATCGCGAACTTCGTCCATGCCGCGTGACGCGCTGCCGGGCGGTGGGGATAGTGCAGCAGCAGTTGATGAAGCCCCAGGCTCGTCATCACCCATGCCGCGAAGAACAGCACCAGATTGCCGGCGACGACCATTAACGAGACGGCGCCGATCGTGAATCCGATCCAGCGGAAGTAGCGTCCTTGGGTGCTCTCCCCGTCGAGGTAGCGAATCGAGAAGCGACTCGCGACGAAGCCGACAAAGGTTACCAGCAGCAGCATCAAGCTTGCCGCACCGTCGTAGTGAATGCCGAGGCTGGTGCCCGGAAAGTTCGTCAGTTCCGGCAATCGTACGGTTGTGGAGACGCCGCCGGTCGTGATGTGGGTCGCAAGCAGAGCGGCGGCCAGCAGGAAGTTTGCCCCGACGGTGGCCGTTACCCCCCGTCGCATCGCTTGAGGGTGCGCGTTGGCGATGACGTTTGGTACGCACGGGATCACCAGCAAACACAAGATGGAGGCGGACAGGATGGTAATCAGCAGTTCCATGGCGACGTTTCTCGGTGGTGAACGTTGTGAATTTTGAACGGCGGTTCGGATCGCGGCACAAAAAAAGCCGGATGTGAGCATTGCGTGCTCGACACCCGGCTTGTCCCGACGGCGTTGGGGGTCCGTCTTGGCTCTTCGCTCGGTGGGTTGTGAGTCGGCTTTTTCGTCGCCGAACCCGCGGGGGGCGACAGCGACGATTCGGGTCCGACGATTCGCGTCGGACCGGAATCTCTCGAAGCGTGCCGGTGCTGACCGGGCACGAAAAAAGGCCGGAAGGTTGGCATCTGCAACCTTCCGGCCTTTTTTGCGGGGGCGTTTCATCCCACGCAACGAAAAACCGATCTGTTTTGGTCGGGCCGTTTGCGGTTCGCCTCGCGAAACACAACTCAGCCAAGGACCTTATCGACAGAGGTTAGGTTTCACTTGATTCCTCGTCAAGCACAACGGCGATAAATTTATTCGGTCAGGCCTCCTCGAATTCTGGACGTTGGTCCAGCGTGAAAACGATGACCCGTTCTCCCGTTCTCGCGCTGATGTCCGTGTGCAGGCTGACCACATTCATGCCCAAGATGTCTTGAATCACCGCGTCCAGCAGCGGCCGTCCCTGCTCGATCAATTCCTGGCGGACTTGTTTGATCAGGTACCGCCCCCGCGTTCGCTCTTCGGACTCGCTGAGCTTTAGCTCGGCGGGTGTCAAGACGTTCTTCAGCCGTACCAGCACCATGTCTTCGATGACGAACGTTCTGGCGTCCAACGGTCCGCGTCCCATGAATTCTTTTTCGAAACGGATAATCGCACGGCTGATTTCCCGCTCGGTTTCTCGTTTGCTTGGCATGTTGTCTCGATGAGGGGCACCGGGTACGCCCCGGCGGGAAGGGTCAGAGTGGGTCGACCGGCCCGGCCGGCCGACCGCGCGCGGGTGGGGGCAACCCCGCCCCACGCCGCCTCCGCTCCGCCGAACCGAGAGACCGGACGGCTGACGCCGTTGGTCCGGTCCTCGGTGGGGGAGGGTAGGGGCGGCCGGGTGCGTCGGATACTTCCCGAACGTTACGAAGTCAGGCAGGTCCTCGCTTTGGGCGGGCCTAGCTTCGGGCGGGATCTTTGCCGTCGATCCAGGGACCGGCTTCCTTCATGTATTCCGGTTCGACGAGCGTGCTCCCGTAGTCGCCGGCGCGCCAGCCGGGGATGTGGCGTGCGTCGGCGCGGTTTTTCGACAGCGTCTCCCACTGCTTCGCCCAGCCCGGGTCTTGGGTCCCGATCGAGCGGTCTTCGGGGTCGATGAAGTACACTTCTCCGTTCCGGTAGCTCTGGGCGCCAAGGATCACGACGGCGATCGCGGCGGCGCCGAGGTCGGGCGGGTTGTTGCACGCCATCGGGTCGCCGGCTTCGATCGCGTCGAGCCAGTTCGCGAAGTGGGCGAGCGTCGTATCGGCGACCGGCTTCGTCGCGATTCGCTCGTCTTCCAAGCCGCGGACGTGGTGCACCTGCGGCCGTTCGGCGACGAAATCGAACCCGTCGAAGCCTTCGCCGTTGCCGAATCGGAAGGTGCCGAAGTGGCCACGGATCAGCTGATCGATCCGGGACTCTTGGTTGCACATGGTGGCGGTGATCAGCCCTTCGACCCCTTCGTCGAAGTCGGCGACGACGGTGGCCACGTCGGGGACCTCGCGGCCGTCGTACTCCAAAAAGATCCCGCCGGCCCCGACGACACGGCGTGGCAATCGCAACCCGGTTCCCTTCAGCATCGCGGTGGTGCGATGCACGAACAGGTCGGTAAACATGCCGCTTCCGAACGGCCAGAACCGCCGCCACTGGGCGTACACTTCGCGGTCGAACGGCATGTCAGGGGCGAGCCCCTGCTCGGTGCCGAGCCATCGCTGCCAGTCGATCGTTTTTGGGGTCATCTCCTTGCGGAGCTTGTAGTAACGCCACTGGCCGAGGTCGCTATTGCGGAAGTACTCGGTTTGGAACCCGAGCACTTTCCCGAGTTTGCCGTCTTGGAGCAGGTCGCGGACTTCGTCCCACACGTTCAGGCTTGTCGACTGCACGCCGACCTGCATGACCTGTCCCGAGTCCCGCCAGACGTTCTCGACGTCGAACGCTTCCTCGACCGTCTTGGTCATCGGCTTTTCGCAGTACACGTGCAGGCCGGCACGGAGCGAGTCGACGGTTTGCTTGTGGTGCCAGTGGTCGGGCGTGCCGATACACACCGCGTCGAGGTTTTCCTTCTCGATCATCTCCTGGTAGTCGACGTACCGGCCGGGGGCGGTCCCGGTCTGTTTCTCGATATAGTCGGCGACCTTGTTCCGTTGCTGCTCGAACACTTCGGCAACCCCGACCAGTTCGATCGCGCGGCCGTCGGCGTGTAGCTGGCAAAGTTTCTTGACGTGCGCCCCGAAGCCGCGACCGCCGGGGCCGATGAAGCCGATCCGCAGTCGGTCGTTGGAGCCGTCCGCCGCGTCGGCTCGCCGGGCCGACAATCCGGTCGCCGTGCTCGCGGCCGCCAACCCGGCGGAGGTCTTCAAAAACGAACGCCGCGAGTCGCTGCTGGGTTTGGCCGGGCGTTGGTTGTCGGTCGGCATCTGACGGGTCATCGGTGACATCTCCTGGGCGCCCGCGGGCGTCGGCATTTGGGTGGGATGAAAAAGGGTGGGGAGTCAAAGCTCGGCAGACGAGCTGAGCCGGAAGATAGCCGGATCGGCGGGCGGGGGCAATTCGAACGACGCCTTCAGTTGATCTCGTCGTAGACCAACTCGTCGGCGATCCACAACCGAAAGCGGCGGATCATGAGCCCGCGCGTGAAGTCGATTTCGACCCGTCCGGGGATCTCCGATCCGGTTCCTCGCGAGGCGGCGGGGGGATCAGTCGCCAGCTGATCGGCGTCGGTTCCCAGCGCGAGCGAAGGAGTCGTTCCGCCGAGCGGGGCCGCATCGCTCGGTGGGGCGTCCTCCGCGTGGGGGGAGGCGATTGCCAGCGGGATCGTGAACGTCGCGTGACGGAAGATTTGCATCCAGCTGATTCGAAACCAGACGGTTTCACCGTTGATCTCGATCTTCTGACGAAACCACCAGCCCGAGTAGACGAACCGACCGGTAAACGGCGACCGGAACTCGATTTCGCGATACAGTAGGGCGGACCGGCGACGTCTGGAGGCGTCGCCGAACACGCCGCGTTGCTCGGTCAATTCGGTCGACACCGCGAACGGGTTCTCCGTCCCCTCGGTCGGCCGTGGAACATCAGGACGATCAGGATGCGTCCGAGACGTTTTGGCGATCTTGCTCATCAAACCCGATGGAAACCCGTTGAAAACCCCCCGAGGCCTATCTAGTATCGAATGCTTAGCTTAACCAACTTCCCCGAGGCATCTTCGATGAATCGCCTGACGACACTTTTCACGGTAGCCGCGTTGGCGATGGGGCCGCTGGGCGCTGATGCCGCGGAACGTTTTGACGGTCCCCCCTCCTTGAACCAGTGGGTTCGGATCGGGGACGACGGTTCGGTGACCGGGACGATCGTTCTCCCCGGGCCTTCGGGTTCGGTCGAAGTCGTACCTTCGGCGGACGTGGAACTCACTTCGAGCGGAGGCGAATCGTTCCGCGTCGAATCCGATGAATCGGGTCAGTTCGTGATCGACGATGTCCTCCCCGGGGTTTACTCGATGACTGTGCGGGGCGAAAGCTCGTTCGCGTGTTATGCCTTTCACGTGGTCGGCGCGGATCAGGCGGGCGCCGGCCCGCTGCCAACCGACGCCGAATTAGTTGTGGCGAAAATCCCAAGCGGGACCATTCAATCCGCGATACGGCGTTACCTCCCGGCCCGCCTTGAGCAGGCGAGTGTCGATGTCGAGTCGGTTCAGATGGAGGCGTTGGCCGAATCGGTCCGCCACCGACGTTCGTTTTCGGTGGCTCGTCGTGATGGCGGCTTGGAGGGACTCGTTCAGCAAGCGGGAGCGGCGTTTGGCAAGCTCGTCGGTGCGCCGGGGATGAACGTTTTCCTGTTTCAGGACGGGGTCGAAGTTGTTCGAACCGTGTCGGGGGTCGACGGGGAGTTTCGTCTCGACGAAGCGCCGCTCGGTCAGCACACTCTGATCGCCGTCGGTCAAGCGGGGATCGCGGTCGTCGGGATCGATGTGGTTGCCGCAGGCGGATTGAGTGTCGCTCCCGGTTCGGAACGTGCTCCCGGTTCGGAACGTGAACGGTTGGTGGCGACCCAGCCCGGTGGCAACGCGACCCAGACCGGCAACAACGCGGGGCGGTTGGTGATCCAGGCGGCACCGCTCCCTTCGATCGGTGACGAAGGGCAATCGATGGAAGAGATCGGGCCAGGGATCCCGGAGGCAGATGAAGCGGTGGCGGGTGCCACCGGTGGCGGGGTCGGCGGCGGAGGCGGCGGATTCGGGGGCGGTGGAGGAGGCGGAGGCTTTGGTGGCGGCGGATTCGGGGGGATCGCCGCAATGGCCGGGATCGGCGTGGCAGCAGCGGTCGCGGACGACGACGACGACGATGACCTTGTCGTTCCACCACCGGCGAGCCCGGTAACCCCGAATTTCCCCCTTTTCCCGTAACGGGCCCCCGTCCCGGACACATCCCGTCCCGGCACATCCCGTCCCGGGCACATCCCGTCCCGGGCACATCCCGTCCCGGGTAGATTCGCAACATTCCGGCTCCCGCCGCTGCGACCCCGGTTCCCTCCGCGACGCCGGTTCCCTCCGCGACGCCGGTTCCCGCCGCGACGCCGGTTCCCGCCGGGGTTTTTTTGTGTCGCGACGAGATGCGTGATGGTTGGGCGGTCTTTTCGGCAGACGTCTTTCTTATCGGACCGGACCGCGTAAACCAGGCTTCGGTTGTCTGGAGTGCGTGCGTGCGGTTGCCGTCCGGGGACGATGTCGCGGACGACACGAATCGCCGCGAGCCTTGAATCGACGCGCCGCCGTTCCGAAGCGAACGGATCCTGATATCATGAGGCGGCGGTCCGATGAGACTCCCGTCACCGCGTTTGCCCACCCCCGTTCCTCCCGCCCCTGAGCACGCAGACCGATGAGTACCACGGACAGTTCGATCGGCGACGATGTCGCCAAACTGGCTTCTGACGCGAAGGATCGACTCGACGAGCACACCATGAAAATGGTGCACTGGCACTTCAGCGACGAAACCGGTTGTCCGTTTTGGTTGGAGCAGAAGCGGCAGTTTTCGTTCGACCCGCTGACCGAGGTGAAGTCGTTCGAGGACCTCAAGAAATTCCCGGATTTCGAAGACGATTGGCTTCGGGGCGGCCCCGTCAGCCGGTGGATCCCTCAGGGCCACAAGGGGAAACCGGCGTACGTGTTCGAAACCGGCGGGACGACCGGGATCCCGAAAAGCCGGGTCGTGATCCAGGACCATTGGATCGATTACGAGATGTTCAGCCACACGCTTCCGGACCAATATTTTCCCAAGGGAGCGAACTGGCTGATGCTCGGACCTAGCGGCCCACGTCGTCTTCGGCTCGCGGTCGAACACTTGGCGCAGTATCGGGGTGGGATCTGTTTCTGCATCGACCTCGATCCTCGCTGGGTCGTCAAGCTGATCAAGAAAGGCTGGATGGAGCATTTGGAGGAGTACAAGAAGCACTGCATCGATCAGGCGGTGACGATTCTGACCGCCGGGCACGACGTGAAGTGCATGTTCGCGACGCCGAAACTGCTTGAGTCGCTCGGCGAGGCTCTGGAGGAACGCGGCACGTCACTGCGCGAAGTCGGAATCACGGGGATCTTTTCCGGGGGGACCGAGTTCACCCCTCAGTGGACTCGGTTTTGTGTCGAAGAGATGCTCGGCGGGCCGCCCGAGGAGAGCGGCGTTTACATGACGCCGACCTACGGAAACACGTTGATGGGGCTCGCGTGCAGCAAACCGATCCGAGCCGAAGACGGATACAAGATCAGCTATTACGCACCTCAGCCCCGCGCGGTGACCGAGGTCGTGAGCTTCGACGATTACGACCGCCCGGTTGGCTACGGCGAGACGGGTCGGGTGAAGCTTTATACGTTGACCGACGAGTTCTTTGTGCCCGGCTTCATGGAACGGGACGAGGGGGAACGCGAGATGCCGTTCGACACGTTCCCGTGGGACGGGGTGAGCGGCGTTCGCCCGTTTCACGAACTGGCCAGTGCGACGACCGTCGGTGTTTACTGACTCGTTCCGTCGTGACCACTTTCACCCACTTCCAATTTCACCATCGCCATGATCACGCTCAGCCCGCTCCGTTGGGGAAAGCCCTACGAATCGCTCGACTTCAAGGACGTCGTCCACTTTGCCACGGGAGAGCCGATCGCGCGGATCGGGACCGTCGGTGGGGGGATCGTCGGACGCGACATGCGTCAGGCGCACAAGGCCCGCGAGGCATTACTCGAACTCTCCCCGGATGAATTGCTGAAGTGTTGCAAGCGGGCGGCGGAGTTGTTCGAGTCGGCCGATTTACCGGTCGGTGATGCGCAGCAATCGGTTGACGATTTCGTCCACCAGCAATCGGCGAGCACCGGGCTTCCCGAACACATGTGTCGGGGGAACATGACGAAGAACAGTTTTGTCCTTGCCCACATGGACGAGATCTTGAACTGCCTCACCCGCGGACTCGACCTCTCGATTTTGTCGAAGGGTTATGGCGAAGAGGGGCGGGGCGTGATCGTCAGTTATCAGGCCCAGACTCCGGTGCTCGGGGCGGTCTTGCCGAATAACTCCCCCGGCGTTCATACGCTTTGGCTCCCCGCGATTCCCTTGCAGATCGGGCTCGCCCTCAAGCCGGGCTCTCAGGAGCCTTGGACGCCGTATCGGATGGCTTCGGCGTTCATCGAAGCGGGGGTTCCGGCACAAGCGTTCGGGCTTTATCCGGGAGATCACGACGCCGGCGGCGCGTTGATGACCAAGGCGCCGCGGAGCATGATTTTCGGGAGCGCGGAGACGGTCGCGAAGCATTCCGGGAATCCACGCGTTCAGGCACACGGGCCCGGGTTTTCGAAAATTTTGATCGGAGACGACGTGGTCGACGATTGGGAGTCGTTTCTCGACCTGATGGTGGAGAGCGTGCTCAGCAACTCCGGACGTAGTTGCATCAATTGTTCGGGGATTTGGGCGAGTCGTCACACGAGAGAGATCGCGGCGGCGATCGCCGAGCGGATCGGGCCGGTGGATGTGCTGCCGCCATCGGATCCGGACGCGCAACTTGCCGCTTTTACCGTCCCCGCGATGGCGACGGGGACGCATGCGATGGTCCAGCAGGACTTGCAAGAGTCGGGCGTCACCGACATGACCGCCGAGTTCGGCGAGAAGCTGATCGAAAGGGATCACTGTGCTTACTTGCGTCCGATGGTCGTCCATGCGGATTCCCCGGATCGGCAAGTGGCGTCGAAGGAGTACATGTTCCCGTTCGTGAGCGTGGTCGAGTGTCCGCAAGCGGAGATGCTCCGGCGGATCGGTCCGACCCTGGTCGGCACGGTGCTCACCAAGGACGAGGCGTTCATCGCAACGGCCAGCGGTTGTACCGAGATCGACCGGATCAACGTCGGCCCGATCCCGACGAACCGGCTGAATTGGTTGCAGCCTCACGAGGGGAACATCATCGACTTCCTGTATCGGTCGCGGGCCTTCCAGGTCGCCGACATGCCGGTTCCGGCGGGGGTTTGATTCGGGATCAGCCGATGTTCCCGCGGTCGCCCGTCGTGCCGGCGGCGATATCGGCGGCGAAGCATTCGATCAGGGTGGCTTGGTTCGCCATCCGATCGATTTCTCGGAGGGCGCGGAGAGAGCGATCGAGTCGTCGATGGGTGATCGATCGGACTTGCCCATCGGCGACTTCGCGTCGGATCGTTGCCCGGTACGTTTGCACGGCGATCGCCATCACGTCGCGGAGCGCGGCACGCCGTTTGGACGCGTCTTTACCGGCCGCTTCGACCTCTGCCGTGATCGCCTTGGAGAGACCGACCGGGTCGGGCGTCGAGTCGGCCATCTGTCGCGACAGCGTCTCTCGGGCTTGACCCGCCTCGCCGCGGAGCAAGCGTGCCGCGACGTGAACGTCTCCGCCAGCGATCTCCATCGCTTCGGCGACCCGCTCGTCGGTCGCGTCGACTTCGTGGGCTTCCCGCAGCAATCGCGTGGCGTCCGCGCCGGAGGGAGAAGTGAAACGGACGATTTGGCACCGAGATCGAATCGTCGGCAGTTGTCGTTGTTCTCCCGTCCCGATCAACATGATCACGGCGTCGGGGGGCGGTTCCTCGAGCGTTTTCAGCAGGCAGTTCGCGCCTTCTTCGTTGAGATGATCGGCGTCATGCAGGATCGCGACCTTTCGCGTCCCCACCACCGGTCGGAGTCGCACGTCGCGGCAAAATCCTTCTCGCATGCGATTTTCGGGCGGTCCGATCAGCAACTCGAGCGGGATCACGTTTTTGTCGTCGGGTTTCCGGACGGTCACCACGTCGGGGTGGGTTTCCGCCGTCACTTGACGGCACGATTCGCAAACGCCGCACGGTTCCAAGGTGGAAGCCGATCGGGCTCGGCAGAGCAAGGTTCGGGCGAGCAAGGTTGCGACCGTCGTCTTCCCGACCCCGGGCGATCCGACGAACAGGAAGCTTCCGCCGATACGATTCCGTCGGACGGCGGCGGCGAACCATGACGCGATCCGCTGGTGACCGATCAGCTCCGCCCAGGATTCGCCGATCATCGATTTCCGTGTCGCGTCGCCGAGGCGTCGTTCGTGTTGTCGTGTGACACGGTGTCGTCGTCGGGTCGACCGTGACTCGGCGCGGCGCCTCCGTCGGCTGCTAACTTCGACCCCGCGTCGCCGACCCGAGCCGCCCCGCCGTTGGCGGCCGCGGTCGGCCCGTCGCCCGCGGCCGGAGGGCCACCGCAAACGGCGGACGTTTCGAGCGCCGAAATCTTGCGGATCCGTTTCGAGTGCCGGCCCCCTTCGAAATCGGTCCGTAGCCACATCAGCACCAAGTCATCGACCGGCCGTTCGCCGATCAGATCTCCGGGCAAACAGAGCACGTTGACGTCGTTGTGCCGACGGCTCATCTCGACCATCACTTCGTCGTAGCAGGGGGCCGCGCGGACACCCGGAAACTTGTTTGCGACGACCGCCATTCCGATCCCGGTTCCACAGATCAGGATGCCGCGTTCCGCGGCTCCCGTACCGACCTGTCGTGCGACTTTCTGGGCGAAATCGGGGTAGTCGACCGGCGAGTCGGAGTCGGTCCCCGCGTCGATCGTCTGGAACCCGTTGGCGTTTAACGTTTGGATCAGCCTCGCCTTGATTTGAAATCCGCGGTGATCGCTTCCGAGACAGACCTTCAACATGGTGTCACCTCACTCCGTTTCCGAGACGGGTCGGGGGAAGAAGTCGTCACCGAGTGCATCGACCCATTTGGACAACTCTTCGTCGATCTCCTGGGCGCACGCCTGATACGACTCCACTGGCATCCCGACCGGGTCGTGGATATCGCCTCCGTCACGGCGGAGGGTATGGACGCGATCGTGCATATCGGGCCAAGCGGCGAGGATCGCCGCGCGGTGTCCCCGCGTCATCGTCAACACCAGATCGGCGACGTTGATCACCGACTCGTCCAGCGGGCGGCTGCTGTGACCGGTCAGGTCGAGCCCGAGCTGGCCCATCACCTCGATCGCCTGGGGAGTTGCCCCGGAACCGTCCGCGGCGGCCACGCCGGCCGAAATCACGCGGATCGCGTCCTCGCAGCCGAGTTTCTTCCGCAATCGCTCGCGCAAGAGCGTCTCCGCCATCGGGCTACGACATGTGTTCCCGGTGCACACCAAGGCGATCACCGGCTTGACGAATTGGTTCATAGCGGCCCGTTCGATGACCCCTTCCCGCAACACTTTCCACTCTCGTCCGGCGACCCGGACGACCGTCGATTCTCCACCATAACGGGTCGGGCCGTCGTCGAGCAGCAGTGGCAACTGGGCGGCGATCTCGGGAGATACTCCGGCCACCGTGGTCGGCGGTTTCCCCTCGATCGACGCGGCCGGGGCGAGGATCAGCGGGGCTGATAAATACCGGTGCAAATGGGCCAGGATTCGGTGGTGTGAAACCCGGAACGCGACCTCGCCGCCGCATCCCGGCAACTGCCTGCGTACCCCTTCGGGAAATTCCGCCGCCGCCGACCGGGACTCCGATACCGCGGCGACCAACGTCATCGGGCCGGGCCAACACCGTCGCATCAGCCGCCGTGTGAGAGGCGAAATCGGGGTCAAAAAATCACCCGCCGCTTCGCGACTGCGAATCAACACCTCCAGCCGAGGGATCCCGCCGTCACGACACGGGGCCGCGGCCCCGGGGGGCTCGACCGTCCGTTCCGTTTTCTCGCGACCCGCGTCTGTCTGGGGGCCCGCGTCCGCACCTGTCAACGCGGCCAATTTCGTGACCGCCTTGTCGCACAGCGCGTTCGCCGCCAAGCAGTAAACCGTCTCGGTCGGTACGCCGACGACGTG
>JAWLFY010000011.1:32297-63555 GCA_041685355.1 Pirellulaceae bacterium
GTCCGCACCTGTCAACGCGGCCAATTTCGTGACCGCCTTGTCGCACAGCGCGTTCGCCGCCAAGCAGTAAACCGTCTCGGTCGGTACGCCGACGACGTGACCTTCCACCAAGGCTTGCACCGTACGGTGCACCATGTCTCGCGGGTCGTCGGTGGACTGGATATCGAGAATCATTGCCCGGGCTGGCAAAGCTGCCCCATTCTTGCTGGACGAGAATCCCTGATTGTATCGCCTTTCGAATTCACCCCACAAGCAGACGCACCACATTCTCAGAAACCCGATGCGACGGTGACCAGACGTGTCACGGTCCCGCCGAAACTGAGAGCGGGTGGGACGCCGAGCCGGTTTCTCACCGATAACGCATCACCGCGAACGAACGCACCGCCGCTTCCCACGAGACCGACCGATGAACGTCCGAACGATGAGCAACCTCCCGCGTCTCCTTCGTCGTGCGATGCACGATTCCGACCGGTTCGTGATCGAACTCGACTATGCCGACGCGGCCGGGAAGCGTACCCGCCGCGTGGTCAGCCCGATCCGGTTTCTGGGGCGCGACCGTTTCCTCGGACTCTGTCTGTGTCGCGAGGAGCCTCGTCAGTTTTACACGTCGCGTTGCACTTCGGCCCGACTGATTCCGGCGGAACAGGTCCAAATGCCGATGCCGATCGGGGCGTCGAGCTAGCACACCGGTCAACGGTGGCGGCGTCGGTGGTCACTCCGTCTGCGGCGTGTCAAAGATCCGGTCCCCGGCGTCCCCCAAGCCGGGGACGATAAAGGCGCGGTCATTCAGTTCCGGGTCGATCGCGCACACGAACGTGCGAACGTCGGGGAAATCACGGGCGACGCGATCCAGCCCGGGCTGCGACGCGATGATGCTCAACACCCGAATCTCGTCGACCCCCCATCGCATCAACCGCCGTACGACCAGATCGATCGAACCGCCCGTCGCCAGCATCGGGTCGAGAACGATCGCGACGTGCGGCGCGTTCTCCCGCGGCAACTTGTCGTAGTACCCGACCGGCTCCGCCGTCGCCTCGTTCCGGTACAGCCCGAGATGCCAAACCGAGGCGTCGGGTAACAGCTCCAGCACCGGGTCGACCATCCCCAGCCCGGCACGCAGAATCGGGACCACGCCGATGTTGACCGCCAACTGTCGCCCGTCGGTTTCCGCCAACGGCGTCCGCACGCGAACCGGCCGGGTCGCCAGGTCGACCGTCGCCCGGACCCCCAACAGCATCGCCAACCGACGCACCGCCGCCCGAAACTCCCGAGGCGATGTCTCGCGGTCCCGAACCGTGCATAGATGATGCTCGACCAAAGGGTGGTCGACGTGGACGATCCGGGCAGACTGCGACACTCGCGGGGTTCCTATCGGCAAGCGGAGGGGGGGGCGGTCGAACGCGTGCCGATTGTATCCCATTGGAAACCAAAGGTCCGCCCGTCCGGGTCGCCCGCCTCCGCATCCACGTCGCGGGCGTCGCGGCTGCCGACGGCACCGCATCGCCCCCTAAGAATTCGAGCAAGGGCGTCGATTTCCGGAACCGCATGGGATGAGCGTTGATCGGCAGCGTCACCGTCCGACGGCAGTGTGCCGATGCGCTGGACCCGTGTGCAGAGCCCGTCGCCGAAAGGTGCGGGGGCGAAAGGTGCGGGGGATGCCGGACGCGTCCCGGTCGCTGATCGGCGGCGGCACGATAGTTGCTTTCATGTTCATCGTTGAGTGCGTGTTTGTTGTGTCTGTGAAAGCGGTTGTCCCGGCGCGGTCGTGCATCGGTCGAGGGCGGGACGGGCTGGTCGTTGCCGACGCGACAAGGCAGCAAACCAACCACCGGGTCCGCGGAAGCGGGCAAACATTTCAATCCGATTTAAACGAGAAGCGGCGGTTTTAGCGATGCAATCCATGAAGATCAACGATCAGGTTACGGTCGGTGCGCAGCCCACGGAGGAGGAACTCCGCAAGCTCGCCCAACAGGGGTTCCTATCGGTGGTGAACTTCCGCACCGAAGGGGAGGAAGACCAACCGCTCTCGCCCCAGGCCGAAGGGGAGAAGGTCAGCGCCGCAGGCATGGACTATCTGCACATCCCGGTGTCGTTGGAGGCGATGGGGCCGGAACTGGTTGATCAGTTTCGGGAAAAGCTCACCGAGCTGCCCAAACCGGTATTCGCGCACTGCAAGAGCGGAAAACGGGCCGGTGCGATGGTCGTCATGGACATGGCCGTCGAGCAGGGCATGACCGGCGAACAGACGCTCCAAAAGGCGAAGGAAATGGGCTTCGAGTGCGACCAACCGGAACTGGAGCAGTTTGTTCAGAGCTATGTCGATTCGCACTCCCCCGCGAAGTGACGCCTTGGCTGACAAGCCGTTCGCACGGCGCTAGGCACCGTTGTGACGGGGATTCGCCTTCGTCAGGTGACGATTTCTTCGACGACGTCGCGGTAGACGTCGGTTAGCCGGAAGGGGCGTCCGCCGGAGGTGTAGGTGAGCCGGGTGTGGTCGAGCCCGAGCAGGTGCAACAGGGTGGCGTGGAAGTCGTGGAGGTGGCACTCGTAGTCGACCGCGCGGTGGCCGAACTCGTCGGTCGCCCCGTGGCGATAACCGGGCTTCACGCCTCCGCCGGCCATCCAGATCGTGTAGCCGAGGTGGTTGTGATCGCGGCCGGTGCCGCTTTGCGCAAACGGGCTGCGGCCGAACTCGCCCGCCCACACGACCAACGTGTCTTCGAGCATCCCGCGACGCTTTAAGTCGGCGAGCAACGCGGCGACGGGTCGGTCGGTCGCTTCACAGCTTTCGGTCAAGGTTTGTTTCAGGTTGAAATGGTGATCCCATCCGACCGGCGAAGTGATCTCGACGAACCGGACGCCCGCCTCGAACGATTCGATCGCCCCTTCGATCTCGGGGTGGAACCGGTCTCGTTCGACCTTCATACGGTTGAGGTCACCGATCAGGTCGAGTTGATTCCGTTGCCGCCCGCGGGTGACCGAATCGTTGTCGAGGTATTTCAGCGGCGGCCCGGGTTCGCGGTCGACGCCGAGCAATTTCGCGTAAAACCCGGGGATCTGCTGGGTACCGATCTTGGTCGCCTGGCAGACCGAGGGGAGGAACGCGTTCCCGTAATTCAATGCCCCGCCGTTGGCCGCGGGGGGACTCAGGGTGACGAATCCGGGAAGGTTTTCGTTTTCGGTCCCCAGCCCGTATAGCGTCCACGCGCCGACCGACGGGCGGGTGAACTGGAAGCTGCCGGTGTGGAGTTGCAGGAACGCCTGCGAATGGTTCGGCAGGTCGGTCCGCATGCTGTGGATGAAGCAGAGTTCGTCGGCGTGGGCGACCGCCCGGAGCAACCAGCTTTCGACCGGGTCTCGTGGGACGACGGCGGGTCCCCGCGTGCCGCCGGCTCGCGCGCTGTGCCGCGAGTCCAGGGCGAGCCCGCTTTTCTGGACACCCTTCTCGGCCGAGTGACACTCGTAGCAATACTTCGCGAGCAGCGGGCGGATTTTCGACTCGAAGAGCCGCATCGCTTCGGAGCGGTCCGGATCGGAAGACGCTTGTTCCGCCGACTGACCTTCCGCGGGCAGTCCGTCATCGGGCGACCCGTCATCGGGCGACTGGGCGTGAACGAACCCGCCGGCGAGCAGCAAGATCAGCGTCAGGCCACGGCGGCCGATCGGGGCGATCGCATTTAAATTCACCGGGTTCCTCCGCCTGAAACCGTCCTGCGCGACGTCGGGCCCATCCTGCCCGGTGCTCAGACCGGTTCCAGTCCTCGCATCGTCCCGGTGCTGCTGGCGAACCGGTCGACCTCGAGCCCGACGTTTTGCAAAACCGACACGTACAGGTTGGGGAGCGGGTAGTTGTTCTTGCGGTCGAACGCCAAGTGTTGTCCGTGGCGGAACCCGCCGCCGGCCAACAACACCGGCATGTTGCGATTGTCGTGGTTCGATGCGTTCCCGAGATTGCTCGTCAAGAACACCGTGGTGTGGTCGAGCAACGGATTGCCGAAGTCGTCGGTGTCGCGCAGGTCTTGAAGGAACTCGCCCCACTGAGCCAACAGGGCGGCTTCGACCAACGCCAGTTGGGCAAGTTTGTCCTCGTCGCGTCCGTGGTGGCTGAGCGAGTGATAGCCTTCTTCGACGCCATCGACGGGGAGCACGCCGCCGGACCCGGGGAGGTGAAGCGAGACGAACCGCGTCGAGTCGGTCTTGAGCGCGAGGCGGACAACGTCGCACATCGTTTTCTGTTGGGCGACCAAGTCGTTCGGGTTGTTGATATCGACCGGCGCCTTCGCGTCGACTTCCGGCTTGGGCAATTTCGCCCACCGTTCCGACATCTCCATCCGTTTCTCCAGGTCACGGACGCTGGTGAAGTAGGCGTCGAGGCGATCGCGGTCGGCGGCACCGAGGTCTCGCTGCAACGATTTCGCGTCGTCACCGACCAGGTCCATGATGCTGCGACCTTGACGGATGCGGCGGGCTTGGCGTTTTTGTTCGGCGGGGGAATCGTCGACGAACAGCCGGTTGAACAGCCGTGACGGCGACGTTTCCGGCGGGATCATCGATCCGTTGTCGGTGTACGCCGGGCTGTTGCTGCCGCGGGTGCTAAGGACCAACGAGGGGAAGCGGGTCGCATCCCCGAGGTGTTTCGCCATCAACTGGTCGATCGAGATCGTATTGGTCGCCCGGCCGGCGGAACCCATCGGCGTGGCCGTCAGGATGCTCGCTTCGGCCCGGTGCCCGCCGCTGACGCCGGGATGTGAGGTCCCGGAGACGACGGTGATTTGGTCGCGGAGATCCTGCAGCACTTCCAGGTAACGGCTCGGCTTGTAGCCCTTTCCGTCGTTTTCCGGGAACAGGTTTTCGGCGACCAGTCCCAACCCGAGGGTCATCGCGACGAACCGTTTGGGCGGCTTCGTGGTTTCCGGGGCCGCGTACGATTCACGCATCGCGGTCAGCCACGGCAGACTCATCGCCACGCCGCCGCCCCGGAGCACCGTCCGGCGGTTCAGCGAACGGCGAAAGTTGAACTGGACGCGTTTGTTTCGCAGCGACATCGGACACTCACTTCGTCAAAAAGGTGGGACTGGTCACGACCGCGTGCAACAGCGACCGAAACCCATATTCTTGATCGGCCGCGTCGTCGACGATCCCGTCGACGGCGTGGCGATCGGCGAACGAGACCGTGGCCCCGGTTCCGTAAATCAACAATTTTTCCGCCACGTTACGGGCGATCGGCCGGACGTCTTCGCTGAGCAATTCGCGAAACTCATGGAAGCCCGAGAAGTCACGGCCGTCGGGCAGGGTATAGCTCGAGTCGACCTCCGCGGCGGGGCGGGGTCGACCGCCTTTCATTTGAACGTATTTGTCACGCCAACGTCCCGCCGCGTCGAAGTTTTCCAACGCGTATCCGGGCGGATCGATTTTGACGTGGCAACTGGCACACGACGGGTCTGCCTTGTGTTTCTCTAGCAGTTCCCGGATGGTCGTCGCACCCCGGATGTCCGGTTCGACCGCGGGGACGTTGGCCGGGGGCGGGGCGATCGGTTGCCCCAGAATCCGCTCCGACACCCACACGCCCCGCAGCACGGGCGAGGTGTCGTTGCCGTTGGCCGTGACTTTCAAGATCGAACCGTGGGCGAGCAATCCGCCACGGTGTGAATCGTCGTCGAGCTTCACCTTTCGGACTTCATCCCCTTCGACGCCGTCGATCCCGTAGTACCGGGCGAGTCGGCTTTGCAGGTAGGTGTGCTTCGAATCGATGATTTGACCGACGCTCGCGTCCCGGTCCAGCATCTCCTGGAGGAACGTCAGCGTTTCCTGGAGCATTCCGTCTTGGACGACGATGTCGAAATTGCGGTAGAGTTTGCGTTCGGGTTCGGTGAAGCCGATCTTGGACATATCGAGCCATTGATCCGCGAAGTCGCGAACGAAATCGCTTCCGCGGTCGGTTTCGAGCAACCGGTCGACCTGTTCGCGGAGCACCTTCGGGTCACGGAGCTGATCGTCGGCCGCGAGCGTCATCAGTCGCTCGTCGGGCATGCTGTTGCCGATCAGGTAGCTCAGTCGGTTCGCGATCGCGTAGCTATCGAGTTCGCCGACCGGTTCGGTGAAGTAGAGGAACCGCGGGGAGCAAAGGACGGCGCGGTAAGCCGAACGAAGGGCGTCGATCGGGTCCACCCCCGCGTCGAGGGAATCTTGGAGCAGTGCCGCGAAGGGTTCGAACTCAGACCCATCGAGGGGCCGGCGGAAGGCGTCGGTCGCGAACTGGTGTAAGCGGGACTTGAGCGCGTCGGCCGAGACGTCGCCGTCGAACGCGACGGTCGCCGACTTCGAATCGGCCTTGATCGGTAAGTCCCCGAAAAGCGATTCGCGGACCTCGTCGACCGTCCCGCCGGGGTGGATCCGTTCCATCCGCATGCGATGGATCGCCAGTCCCGGGACGTCTTGCGGTTCCCCTTCACCGACGCCGACCTGACCGCCTTTGAAACGGCCCCGTTTAAGGTTGATGTCTGCGGGACGGATCTCCAGCATTTCGCCTTTGGGGATCCACGTCTCGAACGTCCAATCCTGCGGTTCGTCTTGGGCTTCGAACGCGCCGACCCAGGCCAACAGCGGGGCGCTGGAGACGCAGGGCCCGGTCCGGACGGTACACCACACGCCGTGGCCTTTCGGCTTCTTGACCGCGGAGGCGGTAAAGTTCACTCGGTACCAACCGCTTTCCTTGACGCGGCTGGAAGAGATGCGGCCGTAGAAGATCAGCCCGCTGTTCCAGACGACCGCTTTGCCGTTCCGCATCTCGGGGTCGCGATTGCGTTTTTTCGGATTGCTTCGCGCGACGTCTTTGGCTTCGTAATCACGACTCCAACTTGAGCCGTCATCGGCGGCCCGGCGGAACGCCTCGTCGAGCGCCGCGTCGACAACCGAAAGATGCGATTCGAGGTGGAAGTGAGAGATCGATTGGTGATCGGCGATTCCGGTAAAGCCCTCGTGGCGAGGTTCTTCCGACATCAACGTCGCGAGCGGGATATCGATCGCCAGCAGGTCTTGGAGCGTCCGTTCCAGTTGATGATTCGTCAGCCGGCGTCCTCGGACGCGCCCGCGACGCTCTCGCTGCTGCTCTTGGGCGTGGACCAGCCAGTCACCCGAACCGTCTAGGAATGCCCTCTTCTCATCGTCGTCCAGCTGGCCGTAATCGGCGGGCGGCATCTCACCGTCGTTCACGCGGTCGAAGATCCGAACCCAGCGGTGGAAGACCTGGGGATCGCTCAGGTCGGTCCCGAGCGAGGTCAGATCGAGGCCCGCTTCGCCTTCCGAGCCGGAATGACAATCGAGGCAGTTGAACGCGAAGAAGTCTTCCGCGCCCGCCGGAAAATCGTCGGCGACGGCCCGAGGCGATGTCGAAGCCGCAGCGAGGACGAGCGTGGCGAGAACCACCGATCGGATCGGTCGGACGGCGGACGGTTCGTTGAAGGCGGAAATGGCGGACGCCATCGGAGGGGATTCCAGGCGGGGCGGGGAGGGTCGGCGGGCGATGCGTTATGACGAATCGAAACCTGGCTGCATCAATCGGCAGGCCCGATCCGCCGCACATTGAACCGCCGGGAAGTCCCGAGCGATCGGGGATTCCGACAAAAATGAAGGCGTTCGGGTGAGGTTTCGCCGGGGTGGGTTGGTCGCCGAGGGTGGCACCGGGGCTCGGTAACGCCGGTGGATATCGGACGCCGGTTTGAATCGACGCCAAGCCACATTCCCGCGTGAACCGATCACCCGGAAGCGCGAACTTCACCCGGAAGCGCGACCTATGGGGTTCGATTATACGCGATCGGAGTCTGAGAGCGAAACGCTTCAGCAAAGTTTGGGCACGTCGCGGCGGGCGGCACGTTCACGCCGCTGGAAGCGTCCTTGCGGCGCCATCTTGATCCGTCATCGGTTACGCTGGCGGGCCAAGATCGGTCCGCTAACAACTCACTCCGGACTCGCCCGATGAGCACTCCTCTGCGACTTACCGTTGCCTTGATGTTCGCCGTCTCCCCGGTCGTCGCGTGGGGGGTGGAGCCGACGCATCCTGACGTCGCTTATGGGGGCCACCCGCGACAGCGGCTCGACTTCTACAAGGCGTCGTCGGACGAGTCGACCCCGCTGATCGTGTACATCCACGGTGGCGGGTTTGTCGGCGGGGACAAGCGGTCGGTGAGCGACGGGATGATTCGTGGGGCGCACGCGGAGGGGATCAGCGTGGCGGCGTTGAACTATCGGTTCGTCGATGGGGACGAGGTCATTTTCCCGGCGCCGCAGCACGATTGTGCCCGCGCGATTCAGTTCATGCGGGGCAAGGCGGGCGAGTGGGATCTCGATCCGAGCCGGGTGGCCTGTTACGGCGGGTCGGCCGGGGCGGGGATCAGCATGTGGCTGGGGTTTCATGACGATTTGGCCGATCCGGCAAGTGACGACGCGGTCGCGCGGCAATCGACGCGGATCGTCGCGATCGGGACGATGGGGGGCCAAGGGACGTACGACCCGATTCAGATCAAGGAGCTCGTCGGCGGTCGGGCTTGGCAACACCCGTCACTGCTGAAGGTGTACGGGTTGCGGTCGACCGAGGAGGCATTGCGTCCGAGCGAAGAGACGCGGGCACTTTATGACGAAGCGTCTGCGATCACGCATCTTTCCGCGGGCGACCCGCCGCTTTACATGATCTACAGCGAGCCCGACGTCGTCCCGCCGGACGACGCGAAGCCGGGCCAGTTCATTCACCACCCGAACTTTGGGAAGCAGCTCCGCGAGTCGATGGACGGACTCGGGATCGAGAACGTTTACGTGCACACCGACGACGCGGCGGGGCGGGATTTGCAGCGGGAGATGCTCGAGTTTTTCGTGAAGCGGTTCGAGGCGGTGAAGTAGACGCCGTGAGATCGGCCTGTTTGCGTCGTTCCGCTACACAAGAAGTGGCATTCGGCTTGCGCCGTGCTGCTAAGCACGTCCACCCAACGCATTGCGTCTTCCTGTCCGCGCGGATCGCGGTCGATTCATTTGGCACGCATCACGATGAAAGCCTTTGGACACCGGAGCGAACCTTGAAAAATCCCGAGCATGGAGACCTTGACCCCACTGCTTACTGAAATCGCGGAAGTGCCTCCCCAGTCTACCGATGACACCGACCGATTTCTCCACCGAGTTCCGAGGAAGGAGTGCGGTCGAGGTGCTTAGGGGCGTCGCGTGGGCGAGATCGGTTCAGGTGAAGTTGGGGGTGGGAGGGCGATAATCCTCGAGCTTGATCGAGCGGAACCAGTCGATCGTGGCTTGCAGGCCCTGTTCCAAATCGATTTGCGGGGACCAACCGAGTTTTTCTTTCGCGAGCGTAATGTCGGGGCGACGGCGGGTGGGGTCGTCGTCAGGGAGCGGTTGGTGGATGAGTTTGCTGGAAGAGCCGCACAGTTCGATCACTTTTTCGGCGAGTTCACGGATCGTGAACTCGCCGGGGTTGCCGATGTTGACCGGGCCGACGAAAGCGCCGTCGAGGTTCATCATTTTGATGATCGCGTTGACCAGGTCGTCGCGGTAGCAGAAGGATCGCGTTTGTTCGCCGTCGCCGAACAGCGTAATCGGTTCGTTATGGAGGGCTTGGCGGATGAAGTTCGACACGACGCGTCCGTCGTAGGGATGCATCCGCGGGCCGTAGGTGTTGAAGATCCGCACGATCCGGATGTCGACGCGGTTGCTGCGGTGGTAGTCCATGAAGAGGGTTTCGGCGACCCGTTTCCCTTCGTCGTAACAGGCGCGAATGCCGATCGGGTTGACCGACCCGCGGTAGTCTTCGGTTTGCGGGTGGACTTCGGGGTCACCGTACACCTCGCTGGTGCTCGCTTGTAGGATCCGGGCACCGCATCGTTTGGCAATCCCGAGCATGTTGATCGAGCCCATCACGCTGGTCTTAATCGTTTTGATCGGGTTGTATTGGTAGTGGCCGGGGGCGGCGGGGCAGGCGAGGTTGTAGATCTGGTCGACTTCGAGGTGGATCGGGAGCGTGATGTCGTGGCGGATCAGTTCGAAGTTGGGCTGTTTCAGCAGGTGGGCGACGTTGGACTTTTGGCTGGTGAAGAAGTTATCGAGACAGATCACATCGTGTCCTTCGGCCACCAGCCGTTCGCACAGGAAGGAGCCGAGGAAGCCGGCGCCGCCGGTGACGAGGATGCGTTGGATCATGAGTCGGGCCGGGTTGCGGGATGAAGGGAAAGGTTATCGATCAGTCGGGTCTCGCCGACACGGGCGGCGACCAAGGCGACCGCTTCCCGGTTGATCACTCGGATCGGTTCGAGTGTCTTGGGGTGAACGATCGCCGCGTAGTCGATGTGGTCGACGCCGGGGTTGTCGCCGGGGTTTTCGTCGGGCGGGTCACCCGACGCTTCGCCGGCGAGGCGGCGTCGGATGGAGGCTTCGAGCGTGGCGACGTCGGTTTCGCCGGCGGCGACCGAAGCACGCGTTTCGCGGAGCGCTTCGACGATCGCCAGGGCGCGGCGGCGTTCGGCGGGTTGGAGGTATCGGTTGCGGCTACTCATCGCCAGCCCGTCCGGTTCGCGGACGGTTTCACAGGCGACGATTTCGATGGCGACGTCGAGGTCGCGCGTCATCGCCTCGATCACCCGCCATTGTTGGTAATCTTTACGTCCGAAGAACGCGTGGGTGCCGGGAAGGATTCCGAACAGTTTGAGGACCACGGTACAAACGCCGCGGAAGTGTCCGGGGCGGTGTGCCCCTTCCCATCGGTGGGCGACCCGCGGCGGTTCGACGTGGGTGCTGAAGCCGTCGGGATAGACCGCGTCGACGGGGGGGACGAGGACGGCGTCGGCGCCGGCGTCGCGGAGTCGTTCCAGGTCGGCGGTCAGTGTCCGCGGGTATCGGTCGAGGTCTTCGCCGGCGGCGAACTGGGTGGGGTTGACGAAGATCCAGGCGACGGTGTGGTCGCAGCGGTCGCGTGCGGCTTGGAGCAGGGAGAGGTGTCCGTCGTGGAGTGCCCCCATCGTGGGCACGACGCCGACGGTCGGCAAGTCGCCCTCCGATGCCTGTCGGGCCCGTGCGGCGTTTACCCAGCGGCGAGCTTCCGCCGGTTCGTGGAACACCTTCATCAGCTCGACGTCGACAACGCTTCTTCGAGCACCTGTTCGCTGACGTAGATCGGCAGCGGGGGCGTGAAGGTGACGGCGACGGCGATCGCGTCGCTGGGGCGGGAGTCGATTTCGATCACCTCGCCCGTCGACTTTTCCAAACGCAACTTCGCGAAATAGGTGTGGTCGCTGAGTTCGTGAATCACGACGCTCTTGACCTCCGCCCCGAACGACTCGGCGACGCGGACGATCAAGTCGTGCGTCAGCGGCCGGGGCGGGTGGTAATCCTCTTTGACGCGGCGGTCGATGTTGGTCGCCTCGAAGATCCCGATCAGAATCGGGAATTCTCGGTCGCCGTCGACTTCGCGAAGGTAGATCACCTGGTTATCGGTCAGCTCGGAGATGATGATCCGAGCCAATTGCATTTCGACGGGCATGGGGAGAACTCGGGAACGGAATCGGGACAATCCGCCTTCGATTATAGGGGCGTTGGCGGTCACCGCTGGAGTCGGAACAGGGTGACGGCGAGGGGCGGCAGGTCGACGAGGATACTGTCGGGTCGGGCGTGATGTTCGACCCCGGTCGACTCGCGGCCGGGATAGTTCCCGACGTTGCTCCCGCCGTACGCCTCGCTGTCGCTGTTGAAGATTTCCTCCCAGTACCCGGCGGTCGGGACGGCCACGCGGTAGCCGCGTCGGACGACGGGGGTGAAGTTGCAACACACCAGCACCGGCGGGGCGTCGCCGAGTCCCTTCCGCAGGTAGACCAGGATGCTGTCGTCGGCGTTCATCGCGTCGACCCATTCGAACCCGTCGCTGGAGAAGTCGAGATCATGGAGCGACGCGTTATCGAGGACGGCGCGGTTGAGGTCGGCCACGAGTTGTTGGATGCCGCGGTGGGTGTCGAAGTCGAGCAGTTCCCACTGGGGCCCGTCGTCATGGTTCCACTCGTTCCACTGGGCGAGTTCGCCTCCCATGAACAACAGTTTCTTCCCGGGGTGCGTCCACATGTACGCGTAAAGTAGCCGCAGGTTGGCGAATTTTTGCCACAAGTCCCCCGGCATCTGGCTGATCAACGAGCCTTTGCCGTGCACGACCTCGTCGTGGGATAGGGGGAGCATGAAGTTTTCGGTGAACGCGTAGATCAGGCTGAACGTCAGCTCGTTGTGATGGAAGCGGCGGTGGATCGGTTCGTTCCGCATGTACCGCAACGTGTCGTTCATCCAGCCCATGTTCCACTTGTAGGTGAAACCGAGACCGCCGTCATAGGTCGGTCGCGAGACCCCCGGCCAGGCGGTCGATTCCTCGGCGGCCATCACCGCCCCGGGGAACTGTTGGTGGACCGCGATGTTGGTTTCCCGCAGGAACTCGATCGCCTCGAGGTTTTCCCGCCCGCCGTAGCGGTTCGGGATCCAGTCACCCTGTTCACGGCTGTAGTCGAGGTACAGCATCGACGCGACCGCGTCGACGCGGAGGCCGTCGATGTGATACTTGTCGAGCCAGAAGAGCGCGTTGGCGACGAGGAAGTTGCGGACCTCGTTTCGCCCGTAGTTGAAGATCTTCGTTCCCCAGTCGGGGTGCTCGCCTTGCCGCGGGTCGGCGTGTTCGTAGAGGGACGAACCGTCGAACATCGCCAACCCGTGACCGTCCTTCGGGAAGTGCGCGGGGACCCAGTCGATCAGCACGCCGATGTTGTTGCGGTGCAGATAGTCGACGAAATACATGAAGTCGTCGGGGTCACCGTGACGGCTCGTCGGGGCGTAGTACCCGACCGTTTGGTAGCCCCACGACCCGGTGAAGGGGTGCTCGCTGACCGGCATCAGTTGGACGTGGGTGAAATTCATCCGGCGGCAGTAGTCGACCAGTCGCTTGGCCAGATCGCGGTAGTTCAACCAGCCGTGGGAGCGTCCGGGACCCTTTTGCCAGCTTCCCAGGTGCACCTCATAGACGTTCATCGGGGAGTGGAGCGGGTTCCACGATTCGCGGCGGCTCATCCAGTCATCGTCTTGCCAACCGTGTTGGGAGAGATCGGCGACGATCGAAGCGGTCAGCGGCGGGAGCTCGGCGGCGAAACCGAACGGGTCGCACTTGTCCACCCATTCGCCGTGGCCGGTCAAAATGCGGAACTTGTATCGGTCCCCGACCTTCGCCTTGGGAATGAACAGTTCCCAGATTCCCAGATGCGGGTGGACGCGAGCGACGTGTTCTCGCCCGTCCCAATCGTTGAAGTCCCCGACGATCTGAACGGTGCGGGCGTTGGGCGCCCAAACGGCGAAGTTCACCCCGGGGACTTCGTCGACCGTGCGGACCTGCGCCCCCAACCGTTCGTAGAGTTGGTGGTGTCGGCCTTCCCCGAACAGGTACCGATCGAAATCGGTCAGGATCGAGGGGGCCGCGTAGGGGTCCTGCATGTTGACCACTTCGCCTGTCTTCTTTGCCATCTGGATGCGATACCTGGAGCGGGCGTTGAAACGTGCCCCCTCATCTTGTGTATCTTCGCGGCATCCGTCGACCGTATGACCGCAAATGGCTTCAAAAAATCCGGCCGGATGGACTCGCCGCATCGGCCTCCGGGACCCGTCGGTTCGGTCGACGATCCACGCCGCGTGAGCATCGGGGAGGTAGCTGCGGACCGAAATCGCCGGGCGACCTTGGTAATCGATCCGGTGCGGCCCCAGCAGGCTGGAGGGGTTCTCGTGGGTTCCGTCGATCAGGCGGCGGATGTGTGAAAGCGAGAGTTCCGTGTGCATGGTGCGATCGGGCGGTGGTGATGGGATTGGAAATATGGGAACGGGATGCGTGTCGGATCGGGCGTTGTGTCGCCAGCGGGACGATTCGCGATTGGAGCGATTCGGGAGTCGGGAACTCGCGGGTTTACCCGGTTTCCACCAGGTCGGCGGCGGTGAACCGGTGGCGTCTTTGGCCGCGACGGCGGGCCGGTACCGCCGAACGATCGCGTGACGGCGCGTCATCGCGTGCCGCCAAGTGGTCGCGAAGGGCGAAGTGATCCGATGCGGTTGCCGAGTTTGCCGGTGTGGTTGCCGAGTTTGGCAGCGGTTCGTCGTTCGGGCGGGTCGTGGCTCGGGGGCCCGTGGCGGGCGACCCAAGGAGCAGACGCCGGAGCCCGTCGGTTTGCTGCGCGTGTGACGGAGGGTTGGGCTGTGCGTGGGGGCCGTCGACCCGCCACATCTGCTGGCCATCGTCGGAGCCGTGCGATGTGGTCTCGGCGGGCGCGTGGGCGAATTCGGCGGTCGAGCCGGCGGTCGGGGCGGGCGCGTGGTCCGCCACTGAGGCCGGGGAACCGACGGAGGGAGCGGTGACGGGCAGGCGACCGGGGCTGACGAGCCGCGACGACACCAGGCACGCCTCCACGCGATGGATCCGCAGCGCCCGATCGATCCGCCGCCACAGGTCGGCATGTTGGATGTCGATCACGCGGCCGAAGTGTTCCCAAGCGAAGTCATGAGCTCGCCATCGTGGGAGCGACTCGGCGAGCGAGCGGATCAGGTACCGGTTGGTGCTGAGCAACATCACCGCGGCGGGGCCGTCGATCGCTTCGAGCCCGCGGACGGCGGCGAGCAACGACAACCGATTGAGGTCGCCCGGTTCCTCATCGGCCGCTTCGAGCACCGGATCACCGACGGCCGATTCGATCGAGAACCGCCAACGGCCGTCGGCGAGGCTCGTCGACCAAGCCTCACAGACCAGCAGCAGTTCGGGAGAGTCCGGTGCGTTCGCCGGTGCGGGCGAACCGCCGGGCCGGTGGCGAGGGCCGCCGGGGCTCGGCGCCTCGGTGCGTCGATGCGGTCTCACGTGTTCGCTCTTTCACTCGGGCCCGATCCTGGGGTCGCCAGCGACTTTCCGTCATCGCGGCGGCCCCAGGCCGGTGGCCGTGGGGGTTGGGTGAAACGGGCTCCGTCCGTGGACGCCGCGGGAATTTCATTCGGCATCCCTTTCCCCGCCCCCAAACTTTCCCCAGGGGAAAAAGTCACTCCGGGTTGCCGGGGGCCGGGACGAAGCGAACAACCGGCACACGACGACCCGCGGGCCAGCTAAACGAAGGGGCCAGCTACAGGGAGGGGCCACCTGCACGAACCGGGGCGGAGCTGGCACAATGAAATTCCATCGTCAACGCGGACCAGCGCGTGATCCCGAGCCCGCGAACCCGCCGGAACCGATGTCCGACACGCTCCAGCAGACGCCCGACGACGTGTTCCGGACGGCGGTGATCTTTGAGGCGGCCCTCGGCGGGCTGGCGATGTTGCTCGGGTGGTTGCTCGGCCCCGACCCCCGCACTTTGCTGCCGGAATTGACCGTCGCCGACGTGCGTCCGCTCGGGGAGGGGTTGCTCTACGGGGCGTTGGCAGCGGTGCCGTTACTGGTGGCGGTCGAGGTTTTGCGGCGTTTGCCGTGGGAGCCGGTCCGGGAGCTCGAACGGCTTTCGGACGACGGGATGGTGTCGCTGCTGTTGCGGCTCAGCCCGTCCGAGCTCGTCGTGATCAGCGTTTGTGCGGGTGTCGGCGAGGAGCTTCTGTTTCGCGGCTGGATGATGCCTTGGATGTCGGGGGGGCATGACAGCGGATGGTCCGTCACGACCGTCGCCGGGTTGATCGGTTCGTCGATCGCGTTCGGGTTGGTGCACCCGATCACCAAGCTGTACGTCGTGGTCGCGAGTCTGATGGGCGTGTACTTCGGGGTGCTGGTTCTTGTCACGGGGAATCTGTTGATCGCGATCGTGGCGCACGCGGTGTATGACGCGGTGCAGCTGATCGTGACCGCGCGGCGTGAGCGGGATCCCGAGCCGTCAGCGGGCTGAACGCGCGGCCCGGCGTCGGGCGATCGTTAGGACCGGTACGGATCGACACGAAGCCCCCCGACGTGCTTATCCGCGCCGGCTCCGGGATCGCAAAAGCTGCCTCGAGGCTTGGCGTATCGACCTAGGTTTCCCGGCGTGGAGCGACACGCTCGTCACCTCGTCGACCGGAAACCTAGCCATGCGATTTCTCTTCAGCCGCGACCGTTCGACCTGCCTCGGTCGGTCGACCACCTCCGCCCCACGCCGGACCCCCGATCGCCGCGCGGCGTCGCTGGCCGTGCGGTCCGTGTCACACTTCGTGCGAATCGCCGGGATCTTGGCCGCGATCGCCCTGGCCGCGGCGCCGGCGGCGTGTGACGAAGGCGACGGACCGAGCCTGGTGCGGATCGAGGAGGATTGGGAGTTCGTCGTCACGGAGCCGGAACCGGGCATCAACTCGCCACAGATCACGTTCTTCACCTGTCCCGACGCGGCCGATCCGGAATGTCATTTCCAGTTGCAGATGAACTACGCGGCGAGCACGTCGTATTCCAGTGGCGGGTTCCGCGTCTCGGCGGTACGTGACGAAGCGATGCTCGATGAGGCGCGGAGTGATTCGCGGATCGTGCTGTCGCTCGACAACGACACGGTCCGTTGGACCAGTGTGATGGGGGTCGCCGAGGGGGAGTTCCTGTACGCCGTGAAGGACGGTTTTGGTTCGGCTTGGGGAGTGTTTGGCGGCCCGGAGTACCTGGTGCGGATGCCTTCGGACGGCGTGGAGGAGATCGCGGGATACACGCCAACAAAGAGCTTGGAGATGGTTGACGTCGGGTTTGGCGGGAACCGGGTCGATTCGATCGTCCTCAAGCGGGTGCGATATTACTTCAGCGACGGGCACGTCGCGACCGTTTCGATCGCCGCCAGCCCGTGACGGGTCGTTCGAACTCTGGGCCGGCCATTTTCCGTCGCGGCGATTTTGTTTCCGCTGCCGAACCTCCTGCGAAGACCTTTTGCGAAGAATCGAACGATGCGAAAGACCGAGACGATGATTGCGACCCCGACCGCCCAATTGCGAGTTTGTCGCCGGCGGGCGAAAAGCCGCCGCGGTGCGGCGGCCGTGTTCGGGCTGGTCCTGACCACCGCGCTGGTGATCTTGATGGCGGTCTCGATCGACATGGGGTACATCGGGGTCGCCCGGTCGGAGATCAAACGCTCCGCCGACGCGGCGGCGATCGCCGGTTGCTGGGAACTGTTCGACAGTCGTGTCGAAGGTTTGCCGACCGGGGTGCTGGAGAGCGAGGTGTCCGACGCGGCCGCCGCATTCGCCGCGGTCAACAAAATTCATAACCAATCGCCTCACGTCAGCATCGCGAACCACAGCGTCGAACTGGGGCATTTCGACTTGGCGAATCCGGGCGTGTTTGACACCGCCGACCCGACCTCGTTCAACGCGGTCCGCATTCGCCTCCGGCGGCAAGCGGGGAGCAACGGCGAAATCCCGCTCTTTTTCGGGGGTCTCACCGGGCGCCACCAACAGGCGTTGCAGGTCACCGCGACCGCGGCGATGTTGCGGACGATCAGCGGGTTTCGCATGCCGACCGAGGCGGAGAGTCTCCCGATTTTGCCGTTCGCGCTCGATCTCGAAACGTGGGAACGGGTCTTGGCCGAAGAGACGGAAGACACGTACAGCTTTGACGCCGGCGAGATCGCCCGCGGGGCCGACGGCTACTTTGAGTGCAACCTTTTTCCCCAGGGCACCGGGTCGCCCGGGAACCGCGGGACGGTCGACATCGGGCATAGCAACAACAGCACCGCCGACATCGCGCGACAGATCGTGCACGGGATCTCGGCGGATGATTACGCCGAACTCGACAAGCCACTCGAACTCGATGAGGCAGGGGAACTGACGTTGAACGGGGACACCGGGATCAGTGCCGGGATGAAGGACGAGTTGGCGAGCATCGTCGGGCAGAAGCGGATCATCCCGATCTTCACCCACGTCACGGGAAACGGGAACAACGCGATGTTCACGATCGTTCGCTTTGAAGGGGTCCGGGTACTGGACGTCAAACTGACCGGGCCGATGTACAAGAAGCATCTCACGGTCCAGCCCGTACCGATGGTCGCCAGGCACTCGATCGTCAACGGTTCGCAGTTGACCTCCAGCAGCTATCTCTACGCCCCGGTGATGCTGGTCGAGTGAACCGGCGGACCCGCGGATTTCTCCCCAAACTTGATCGAACGCAATCTGCCATCATGAAAGTTTCTCGCAACCGCCTACGTTCCACGCCCCGTCGATCGGGAGTCGCCTTTTCCCATCGGCGCGATCGCCTCTCGGGTCACGGGAGCGGACGTCACGGACTTCGTCGCGCCGGGGCCGCCGCGGTCGAGTTCGCGTTGATCGCCCCGTTGATGATGACGTTCACCTTCGGGCTGGTCGAACTCGGGCGGCTGATGTTGGTAAAAGAGTCGGCGGTTCAGGCGACACGCGAGGGGGCGCGGGAGGCGATCCGCCCTTCGGCCGACAGGAGCGCGGTGATCGAGAGGGTCAACGCAGAACTCTCGCTCATGTCGGTGAACGACGCGACGGTCGTCGTTTCCCCGTCGTCGCTTGACTCCGTGGAACCGGGCGGGATGGTAACGGTGAGCGTCTCGATCCCGCTCTCGGCGGTGAGTTGGGTGCCGGGCTATTTCGACTTCGAAGCGACCACGATCGTCGCCGAAACGACAATGCGTCGGGAGAGCACGAACTGACCACGTGCCCCCCGCGACCTGCTGATCCGACGTCGCGGCCGAGGTCCCTTTGCCGCCGCCGGGCGTTCGGCTAGATTATTCCGCTTCGGGGTCGTCCGCGAGGTTCGGCCCGATCGCGTCGGTGACGAAGTCCCGACGACGAAGGCGGCGGCATAGCTCAGTCGGTTAGAGCAGCGGAATCATAATCCGCGTGTCGGGGGTTCGAGTCCCTCTGCCGCTACTGGACGGGTTTTTCAAGAGACCCTTTGTCGACATCCGAATTCGGATCGGTTGGCTGAATGCCGGATGGGGTGGCCTCGCCATCGTGGTTGCTCCCGGCTTGCCGTTCATGGAGCAGAGCCGGATCGCGGAGGGGATCGACAACGTCGACCGGTTCGGCGTCCGAGGGGGCGTCGTGCGAGCTGCGGGTCACGGCCGCGACGGCGGTTCGGTTCCGCGTGGTTCGGTTTCCGACCGTGGCCGGCCTTCACACTTCGTCCAAGACTTCGCGGATGTCGAGCAAGTAGACTTGGCGTCCGCCGTCGTGTGGGCTGTCGATCGTGACCAACGTCCCGTCGTCGTTGCTGCGGGGGTGCGTGTCACATCGCCATTCGCCGCGGTACGCCGGCGGCGAGGGGAAGTGACCGAGGTCGACGCGGTGACCGCTGGGGACGTGGTAGAGGTACACCGTTTGCCGCGACGTTTTGCGATCGGGGTAAGTGTCGTTCAGGATCCAGTCGCGGTATTTCCCGCCAGGGGCGCCGAGGTAGGTGTTGTGGCCGTTGGTCGGCATCTTGTCGTGGCCGACCGGTTCGACCTTTCGGGTGCGATCGGTAAACCGATAGAAGCCGCTGGGTCGGCCTTCCGGGCGGGTCCACATGGTGACCTGATCGTCGTTCTTCCAAATGAAGTGGGACGTATATCCGGAGGGGTCGAGAACGTGTCGGTCGCTGCCGTCCATGTTCGCGGTGAACATGCGGGTGACGAAGCCGCCTCGGAATTCGAGCGTCTTCGGATCGAACTCGGGCCGATAGCGGTGCAGGACGATGAACCGATTGCCCGCGGGGTTGATCAACAGGTGGTTAAAGTAGTGCCAGGCGTCGGCGTGGGTTTCGCCGTCGGGCCAGGGGATCTCGGCGACTTCGGCCAGCGAAAGGATCAATTCGCTGTCGCCCGTTTCCAAGTCGACCCGCCAGATCCCCGAGTCTTCTGGGGCGCGTCGATCGACGTGGGGGTCGGCGAGTCCGTCGTAGCCGTAACCGGGGCGGAGGTTGTCGATCCGTCGGAAGTCGACCGAGAGTCCGGTCTTGCCATCGGACGCGATCGTGTAGATCGGTCGCGGAATCGTCCGCACCGACTGGTCTTGCAGCGAGTAAATACGACAAACGAAGCGGTCGTCTTCGCGGTCGTTCCAGAGGATCGTGTCGCCCCCGTCGCCGACCCACTGGAGCATGCAGCCTTGCTGCCAGCCCCAGGCGCGACTGCGCCCGATTTCGACCCAGCGATCGTCTTGCCCGGTATCGACGTAGCCGACGGCGATCGAATCGTCGGCGGTGGGCGAGCGACCCTCGAAGTCGACCTGGTTGGTCAAGACGAAGCGGTTATCGGGTGAGAACTGGCGTTTGTCGTAGTACCCGAACCAGTGATGTTTGGGGCCGCGGGTGATCGCCCGGCAGGGAACCAACGGTTCGGCCGGTCCGGTTTCGGACTGGGCGACCGCGAACCGTGCGGGGAGTCCGGCGGCGGCGATTCCGGCCCCGGCGATCGCCGACCCGGCAAGGCGATGGAATTGGCGTCGGTTTAAATTCATGGCGGGCGTTGCTCGGACGGTGGCGCGAGGCAGATCGGTTTCGCAGATCGGTTTCGCGGGTCGGCTTCGCGGGTCGGCTTCGCGGGTCGGCTTCGCGGGTCGGCTTCGCGGGTCGGTGACGCGGAGCCGTTACGCCGGGACCGAACCGCGTTATCCTGAACAAGTGCCAGGCGATCGTGGGATGGTGCTAGGGTAACCGATCGGCGGCCGGGTTACCGCTGTTCGCGGTACGTCGAGTAGCTGAGATAAATCATCGCGGCGCCGAAGATGACGAAGGCGAAGTCCATCATGAGGCTTGCCGAACCAAGGGGCGCGATCTCATTCATGCCCGCCATTCCCAAAACGGCATCGGCCAGGAACAGGACAACGATCAAGATCGACGCCACAAGGCTGATCAGACAGAGCGCCTTGGGCATCTAGGAACCTCGAGAAAAGTCAGTCGGCAGGGGGCAAATCTAGGGTGACCGTCACGCAGTGCCACGCAGTATAGTTGCCGCTTGCCGAGTTTCCCACGCCCGCGCCAGGTCGCTAAACCCCCGTTTTTGAGAACGCTCGACCACTTCTAACGATTAACCGAAGGATTCGGAGATGGAACCGATGACCGACGACCCGTGGGGTTGGTGGCGGTCGCAGATGCCGATTTGCGAGAAATGGGCCTATTTTGACCATGCGGCGGTCGGCCCGCTGACCCGCCCCGCCGCTGACGCGATCCGTCAATTCGTCGACGAGGCTGCCCGTCAGGGGGATACGGTTTGGCCTCGGTGGGCTTCTCGTGTGGAGCAGCTTCGCGTCGGGGCGGCGGAGCTACTGGGGGCAGATTTGGCGGAAATCACGATCGTCCCGAACACGACCGCGGGGATCAACCTGGTCGCCGAAGGGTTTCCGTGGCAGCCGGGGGACAACGTGGTGATTCCCGAGGGCGAATTTCCGAGCAATCTGCTCCCGTGGCTGAACCAGCGTGCGAAGGGGGTGGAGGTTCGGGTCGTGCCCCGTCGCGGGAGGGAGGTCCATGTCGACGACTTGATGGGCCAGGTCGACGGATCGACTCGGGTGATCGCGGTGAGCTGGGTCGGGTTCGCGAGCGGCTACCGGTTGGACGTCGCGGAGTTGGTCGAGCGAGCCCACGGCCGCGGGGTGCTCGTTTTTCTCGACGCGATTCAGGGGCTCGGGGTCTACCCGTTGGACGTCGGAGAAATTCCGGTCGATTTTCTGGCAGCGGACGGTCACAAGTGGCTGTTGGGGCCGGAGGGTGCGGGGATCGCGATGATCCGCCGCGAACACCTTGACCGGCTACGTTGCACGACGGTGGGGTGGAACAGTTCGGCCGAGTCGCGGGCGTTTTCGCAAACGGAGTTGACGTTGCGTCCGGACGCGGCGCGGTTCGAGGGGGGATCGACGAACATGGTCGGGTTCGCGGCGTTGGGTGCGAGCTTGGAGATGTTCTTAACGGTGCGACGTCGATTCGGACCGGGATCGCTCGCGGATCGGGTTGTGGAATTGGCGGGGACGTTGGACGACCGACTTGGGCGGATCGGGGTCTCGACGCGGATGCCATCGGAACCGCGGCACCGAAGCGGGATCGTGACGTTCGATGTGGCGGGGGTCGATCCCGAGGCGGTCCGCCGGATTGCGGCCGAGCGGGGCGTGGCGGTGAGTTGTCGGGACGGCGGGGTGCGGGCGAGTCTGCACGTCTATCACGACGAATCCGACCTCGACCGTTTGGAGACCGCGGTCCGCGAGGCGATGTCGCGTTAAACTCCGTCTCGAACGGTTCGGCCGGGATGTCCGCGTCTCGGTCTTCCCGTCGCTCTGTTACCCGTTCGCCCCTCTTTGACCGGCCTCATCACCGCGATGTCTTCCACGTCGATGTCTTCCACGTCTCCACGCCAACCGCCGCGAACCGCCGTTTACACCGGTTCGTTTGACCCGATCACGTTAGGACATTTGCACATCATCCGCCGCGCGTCAGAATTGTTCGACGATTTGGTGGTCGGGATCGGGATCAACGCGGACAAGAAAAATCTGTTCGACCCGAGCGAGCGGGTGGAGTTGGTCGGGTCGGTGACGGGCGACATCTCGAACGTCCGGGTGTTGCCGTTCGGCGGGTTGGCGGTCGATTTCGTCCGCGAGTTGGGGGCACGGGTGATGGTCCGCGGGATTCGGCCGATGACGGACATCGCCGGCGAGTTCACGATGATGATGGCGAATCACCAGTTGGACCCCGACATCGAGACGGTGTTCCTGATGGCGGACGAGCGGTTCACGCACGTGAGCAGTTCGCTGCTGAAGCAGATCGCGACGTTGAGCGATGACGACGAACGGTTGGCCAAGTTCGTCCCACGCGAGATCATTCCACGGCTTCGGAACCGGCTCCACGCCGCGGGGAGCGTTTGACGAATCGCGTGCTGGGAGGCCGCGGGTCGCGGGTCCGGAAGGGCTCGCTGGGGAGCGAGGCGTTCAGGCGGCGACGCTCGTTTGCGGTGGCTGCGTTTCGGACTGTTCACGGAGTCGTCGTCGTCGGTCCGCCATCGGTTCGATCGCCATCTTGTCGAAGACGTTGCCGAGCAGCTTCGGGTGGTAGCAAACGAACGACCACAGGAACCCGATGGCGGCGCCGCCGATCGTGTCGCTGAGGAAATGGGCGCCCCCCATCAGTCGGTGGATAAGGGTCCCGAAACAGACCGTCGCGAATAGCCAGCGTCCGCGTGGGAACACGACCCACAACCCGATGGTCAGCGCGGTCGCGGTCGCCATGTTGCCGCTGGGGAACGCCCGCGTCCCGGCGTCGAAGGCGGCGACGCGACTGAGTGACCAGTCGAACACCCACAACCACGCCGACTCGTAGGTGGCGATGTCGAGGTTTAACGCGTAGGGTCGCGGTCGGAGCACGAACATTTTGGCGATCGTGGCGACGGCCCCCGCCCCGAGCGCCAACGTCGCCAAACGGGGAACGTGCCAGCGACGTCGGGGTGCGAGCAGCAAGATCACGAGCAGGATCACGAACACGCCGCCGCCGTGCGAGAAGATTCGTGTCAGCTCCAACGCCTCGGCCAATTCCCGTGGGAACGGGTCTCGGACGAACCAACGGGAGATCGGGACGTCGATCAGCGTCATCAACGGGACACAGAGAAACGATAGTCCGGCCAGCCAGAGGAGCGCGGTCGGCCGATCGAGCGTCGCGGCGTCGGCGGACGTCAGGCTCGAGATCGGTACGGTCGGGTTGAGCGACGGGCTTTCAGCGGCACGCATGGTCGAATCGTCACGCATGGTCGAATCGCCTCGGGGGGCGGAACCGGGGGGGCGGCTTGCCGAGTCCCCGGGTCGATCCGGGGTCGCGGGGAAGCTAGCCAATCGGGTCGCCAAGGCGAAAGGGGAATCCGGCCAACGTTCCGGATCGGGAAGACCTGATCGGGAAGGCCTGATCGGGAAGGCCTGATCGGGAAGGCCTGATCGGGAAGGTCGGTCAACGTTCCCGGAACAGTTCGCTGATCGACTGGTCGTGGTGGATCCGTTTGATCGCTTCGGCCAACAGCGGGGCGATCGAGAGTTGGACGAGGTGGGGAAGCTGTTTGTCGACCGGGATCGGGATGCTGTCGGTGAGGGTGATCGAGTCGATCGGGGCGTCGCGGAGACGTTGGATGGCGGGACCGCACAGGACGCCATGGGTGCAGGCGATATGGATTTCGCGGGCGCCCGCCTGTTTCACCAGCCGCGCGGCACCACAGATCGACCCGGCGGTGCTGATCATGTCGTCAAACATCAACGCGATCCGTCCTTCGACCGGGCCCCCGATGATGGTGCTTTGGCGGACTTCCAACGCGTTGCTTCGCCGTTTGTCGATGATCGCGATCGGGCCGCCGAGCCGTTTCGCGTGGCCGACGGCCCGTTTGATACTCCCTTCGTCGGGGCTGACGACGACGATCGCGTCGTCGGTCAAGCCGCGTTGCAGGAAGTGGTCGTTGAGGACCGGCGCGGCGTACAGGTGGTCGACGGGGACGTCGAAAAAGCCTTGGATTTGCGCCGCATGGAGATCCATCGTGAGCACCCGGTCGGCGCCGGCGCGGGTGATCAGGTTGGCGACCAGTTTGGCCGTGATCGGGACCCGTCCCTCGTCCTTGCGATCTTGGCGGGCATAACCGTAGTAGGGGATCACCGCGGTGATCCGCGCGGCGCTGGCCCGCTTGCAGCAATCGATCATCGTCAACAACTCGATCAGGTGGTCGTTGACCGGCGGGCAGGTCGGCTGCAGGAGAAAGACGTCGCGTCCCCGCACGTCCTCGTCGAGTTTGCAGTAGTTCTCGCCGTCGGGAAACTGGCCCAACGTGATCGCGGCCGGGGCGAGGTGCAGGTGCTGACAGAGCCTGCTCGCGAGTTCCGGATTCGCCCGGCCGCTGAAGATTTTTAGTTCACGCATAACCCATCGCCCGCATCGTCTCGTCCACGAGCTGAAGTTCCTCCGGGTTGTTGATCGAAAGCGCCTCGCACGGTCGCAGCAGCGGGGCGGCCTCGACCGGCCGGCCCGCGTCGCGGAGCAGTTTGGGGCAGTCGGTGAGGTAGTACTCGTTTTGCGCGTTGTCGTTGCTCAATCGGTCGAGCGACGCGAGCAGGTCGGGGGTGTGAAACAGGTAGGTGCTCATGTTGACCTCGCGGATTTCGCGCTGCTCCGCGGTCGCGTCTTTGTGTTCGACGATCCCGAGGAACTCGCCACTCTCGTCGCGGACGATTCGTCCCAGCCCCGTCGGGTCATCCTTCAGCAGCGTGCCCAGCAACAACGCCGGGCGTGTTTCGGCAAAGCGTTCGAGCAGCGCCTGAAGGCTGGCCGGCTGGATCAGAGGCGAGTCTCCGGCGACGACGACGGTCGGTCCCGCTCGGGGATCCAGACGGTCCCGGCACATCTGCACCGCGTGCCCCGTCCCGAGTTGTTGCTCCTGAAGCACGAATTCGATGTCTCCGTCCCAGTCGGCGAGCGCCTCACGGACCTGGTCCGCCCCGTAACCGACCACGATCCGCTGTCGTTCGATCCCCGACCGGCGGAGCGCTTCAAGGACGAACCGGATCATCGGTCGACCGACGACCGGACAGAGCACCTTGGGGAGTTCGCTCTTCATGCGGGTCCCCCGACCGGCGGCGAGGACGACGGCGGTGGGTTCGTTCATGACGGGCGTTCAACCAAGAAGGGATCGGAATCGGACGTGATCCGCGATCGGGCGATCATGTGATCGGGGAGGCGGGGTGCCCAGGGGGAACGGGGATCGAATCCCAATCGTGGCTTACCGACAACGAACCGGCAAGGCGGGCGGCAGCGAACCGATAGCGCGGGCGGCGCCAAACCGGCAAGGCGGGCGGCAGCGAACCGGGGGGCGGGCGACGCTGCGGCGGATCGTCGGCGACGCCGTCGACTGGCGAATCGCTCTAGCCTCGGTAGGACCGAATCGAAGAAACTCGAGCGTCGGATCCTCTCCGGACATTCGCTGTTCGGGAGGGGAAGCCGAAATCACCTCGAATGCGGACGATTCGCGTGCCTCCGATGAGCCTTCGACCCGACCCCCCTTTGCCACCCCGACGGTTCCGCGAGGCGATTCGCGGGGCCCGTCGTCGAGGACTCGACTTTGCCGCGTACATCGCGGTCCGGTGTCTCGTGGCGACGATTCAGGTCTTGCCGCTGGACATGGGGAACCGGGTGTGTCGAGGTCTGGCGTGGGTGCTGGTGCATGGCATTGGGGTCCGCCGCCGGACGACCGAAGGGAACGTCGCGGCGGTGTTCCCGGATGCTGACGAGACCGCCCGGCGACGGCTTGAGGTGGCGATGTGGCACCACCTGTTCCTGATGGTGTGCGAGATCGCTTGGGCCCAGCGACGGCTTCACCTGTGCAATTGGTCTCGGTACCTGCGTTTCCGCGGGAACCGCGAGATGTTGGCGGTTTTGTTGAGCCCCCGCCCCAGCGTGATCGTGACCGGACATTTCGGGAACTTTGAGATCGGCGGCTACCTTGTCGGTCTGATGGGGGTCAAGTCGACGACGATCGCGCGTCGGCTCGACAACCGTTTCCTACACGATTGGGTCGAGCGTTTCCGACAGGCGAAGGGCCAGGAAATGATCGACAAGGAAGGGTGTGCCCCGCGGGTCGAACGACACCTCCGACAAGGCGGGACGCTTTCGATCCTGGCCGACCAACATGCCGGGGAAAAAGGGTGTTGGGTCGACTTCTTGGGGGTGCCCGCGTCGTGTCACAAGGCACTCGCGCTGTTTTCGCTTTCTGCCGCCGCCCCGATGATCGTTGCCTACACCCGTCGTGATCGGGGGCGGCCGATGAGCTTTGAGGTCGGATTCACGGGCGTCGCCGACCCGGCGGACGATCCGGACGCCGCGTGTGGCTCGGTGACCGAGCTGACACGGTGGTACAACGACCGGCTCGCCGAGGCGATCGGCCCGGCGGTGGAGCAGTATTGGTGGCTTCATCGCCGCTGGCGGACTCCGCCGGCCCGCGTCGCCCGGCGGATGGCGAAACGGGCCGCTTGAGCAGGGTCGCCTCGACGTTTGGCGGCGTCCCGGCTTGGCCATCGGAGTCTGACATTCGTCGTGACAAAGGCGCGGACGTTTTGCTATCGGAGGACCACACGCCTCGAAATATCCGTCCCGATCCGATTTTGAAGCTGACCTTTCCCGATGAGTCGACCGCCGTCGTCCGCTTCACCGCCGCCCGCCTCACCTCCGTCGTCCTGTCGACATCGGGCTGGCGATCTCGAACGGGGCTTGGCGCCTCTGGGCGTGATCGCGTGGCCACGGACCGTCGCGTGGCTGATGGCAACCGTCGGTCTCCTCGCGGGGACGTTGATCGCGGCGGGACCCGTCGCGGCGGAAAGCCCGATCGCCGGGGAAGCCTCGGTTGCCGGAGGAGATCGGGGGGAAGCGGAAGGTCCCGAAGCGGAAGGCCCCGAAACGGAAGACCCAGCGGAGGGCCCCGTCCCCTCTTGGATGTTGGGGATCCCGACCTGGAATGGCAAACGCTATGTTTCCCCGCCGGGCACCCCGTCCAGACCGAACGTGGGCGTGTCGGGGGGGGACGTGTCGGGGGGGGACGTGTCGGGGGGGGACGTGTCGGGGGGGGACGTGTCGAGACCTGGGTCGACGGCGGCGTCACGATCGGCCGACATTTCCGGATCGACTGGGACGACGGGATCGACCCGCGACGCGACCAGAAATCCGGTCTACCACGTTCCGGTCGATTCATCGGGGCGTCCGGTCGGCTCGCCGCCGACGGTCGATGCGGCGGGATGGGGCAGGACGGCAAGTTGGGGCGAATCGGCAGGCCGGGGTGAGCCGGCAGGCCGGGGTGAGCCGGCAGGCCGGGGTGAGCCGGCAGGCCGGGGTGAGCCGGCTAGGGCGAACCGATCCGAGTCGCTGGAACTGAATGTCCCCGAACGCACCGCATCGCCCGATTCGCCCTCGAGCGACTCGTTGCCTCCGCCTCCGGACGAGATGGCGGACGAGAATCCCGCTTCGCCGAGCGACCGAACGGATCCGGCGGCGAACCGCGGCGCGGCGAGCGAATCGGGGCCGCCGGCGGAATTAACTCCGCCCGGCGATCCGGAGGCGGGCGGAGGTACCACGCAGAGCCTCGGTGAGCAGCTTGAGGCGGGGGTGATCGAGGATCCGCCGTTGGAAGAGGACGTCACTCGGTGGTACGACTATCCGATTCGCTGGTTGTCGAAGGGTTGGAAGAATCACGCCGAGTTCGGGATCAACGGGACCGAGGGGAACGCGCGGACGTTGGCGATTCAGACGGGGCTGGAACTGAAGCGGAAGACGGATCTCGACACGTTCGCGATCGACTTTGATTATCGGCAAGCCCGAAACCGGACCGTGACGACCGAAGACAACGGGCGTTTCAACGTCGATTACGACCGCATGGTCGGCGAATCGTCGTGGTCGATGTTCAGCAAGTTTGGGATGGAATGGGACGAGTTCAAGGCGTTCGATTTGCGGGTCAATTTGAACGGCGGTGTCGGGTATCACTGGCTCCGTGACGAGCAAACGACGTTGGTAACCCGTTTCGGTGCTGGTGCGTCGCGTCCGTTCGGTTCCCCGGTCGATCGCTGGACCGAGGAGGCCGTGTTCGGGATCGACCTGGAACATCAGCTCACCGAGCGTCAGAAGATCAAGGGGAAGGTCGATTACTTCCCGGCGTGGTCCGATTTCTCAAGGTTTCGTCTGGTGAGCGACGTCAGCTGGGAGGTCCTCCTCGACGGTTCCGAGAACCTGAGTTTGAAGGTGGGCGTGACCGATCGTTACGACAGCGACCCTCAGGGGGCACGTCCGAACGACGTCTATTATTCGATGCTGCTTCTCTACAAGTTCTGAACGGAAAGCGGACAGGACGCCTTTTTCCCGGTCGCGACGGTGCACGGTTTGGGGGCTAGGGTTGTCGGTCAGGACCGACTCCCCGAGCACGCCCGCCCATGTCATCGCCACCGATCCCGTGGAAACACGTTCGCACCGTCACGTTCTTGTTTGCACCGTTGTGGGCGGGATCGGCGCTACTATTCGGTGTCACGGGTCTCGGATACGCGTGGGTGCGGAGCGAACTTTGGGAAGCCCGTCAGCCGTTGGTGGTCCGTGACGAGGCGGGTCGATCGGTGGAGCGTCTGGGGCGATTCGCGAGCCAGAGCGAGTTGAAGGCGGCCCAAGAAACGTTGTTGGAGATGGCCCGCAGCCCCGAAGTCGTCGCCGCGGCACTCCGTTCGATCGGGCCGCCGCCGGGACTGCGTCCGCCGCGCCACGGGGAGGCTGCGGTGTGGCCGAGCCAGGAACGGATCGACGCGGTCGCGTCCTCGTGGGTCAACGTCATGGCGCCGAAGGGATCGGAGTTCGGGAATACCGAAGTCGTCTACATGCACGTCAAGGCCGAGAGCCGGTCGCGAGCGGCGGCGTTTTCCGTGGCGATGCTCGATCACCTGAAGGAGTACCTCCGGGAGGTACGCCGGGTCCGTGCCGACAGCATCGTCTCGGAGCTAACCGAGGCCCGGGACCTTGCCCAGAAAGATCTGGACTCGGTCGCCGCGCGGATGCGGAAGATCGAGGTCGAGTTCGGGAGTGACCTCGGGGAGCTCCGGAGCCTGAGCGAGATGATCACCGGCGACGGGACGAATCGCCGGGAACTGGAGACGACCACGAGGGAGCTGCAGCAGGCGGAGTTGGAACTTCGCAAGCTCGAATCGCTCCATGAGCTGTTGCTGACCGGGACCGAGGACCCGCAGCAGTTGTTGATCAGCGGCCACGAATTGCTGAGCAGCCAACCGTCGCTGGAGCGGTTGAAGACCGGGTTGCTCGAGGCCCAACTGCGGACGAGCCAGCTCGCCGGGACGCTCACCGCCGACAACCCCAAGCTGCGGGCGGCGATCTCGCACGAAAACGAGATCCGGGATCGGATCCGTGAGGAGGCGGAATCGGTGGTGCGGGCGATGCGACCGACGTTGCGGCTGGAACGGGACCGTGTGGCGCGGTTGCAGGACAAGGCGGCGTCGCTGCGGGGGCGACTTCAAAAGCTCGCCGGATCGCGGACCGACTACGCGACGCTGGAGGCCGAAATGCGGCACCGCAGCGAACAGTTGGCGTCGGCGGAGTCGGCGTTAGCCGAAGCCGAAGCGACACGTTCGGCGTCGATGGCGACCAATCTGTTGGTCGCGTTGGGGCCGCCGCAGGTTGCCGACCGTCCGGCCGGTGCATCGGCATCGGTGTTGACGTTGGCCGGGACCTCGGCCGGTTTGATCTTCGGGTTTGGGATCGTCTTCCTGGTCGCCCCGGGGCCGGAGGAGCCGCGACACGGGCGTCGTTGGAGCGACTATCTTGGCGGCCGTCGATCGAGCGATGTGAACCCGGTCACGACGCTCACGCCCTCGCCGCACCCCCCTGGAGAGCAGGGTTTCCCCCCGGGCGGTCCGAATCCGCGGCCCCAAGCGAACCCCGGTGCCGAATCTCGACGAGGCGGTGACCGGCGGGTGGCCGACCGACGGAGCCACCGCCCCGGCTAACCCCGACCCGGGACCCGACCTCCGATCTGATCGCGAGGGCCAGCTTCTCTCCGGTTTCAGATTTCTCCCGCGTGGTGGGACTCAGACGGCGGTCGAATCCGCGGTCTGGTCGATGGCACGGATCAATCGATCGGCGCGGACCGGCTTGGTGAACCAGCGGTCGATCCCCCCCTCGACGCCCGACTCTTTCTGCTCCAGTCCGCTGACCCCGAAGACCCTCAAACGGTCGAAAACGCGATCCTCGCGAATCAAGCGGATCGCTTCGGCGCCCCCCATCTCCGGCATGTTCATGTCCATCAACACGACGTCGGGGTGGGGGTTCTCCCGGAGCCATGTGATCGCCTCGCGGCCGTTCTCGACGATCTCGATCCGGTAACCGTGGAGCTCGAGAATCTGAGCCATCAATTCCGCCTCGTTGCGGCTGTCGTCGACGATCAACGCCTTGCGGGGGACCGTCTCTTCGGACCAAGCCGAGGGGGAGTCGTTCGCCTCGTTCCCGGCGGATCCGCCCGCCGCCGGCGTCAGGTCCCGGTTGATCGCTTCGAGACTTTCCAGGATTTCGCTGACCGTCTGATCCGCCCCGCGTACCGACGCCTGCTCCAACTGCATCTGCAGGACCTGCAGCCCAAGCATCGCCCTGTTGAGCCGGTTCCGCAACGCGTGACGTTTCTCGCGATCGCAATCACCGTCAGTCGAGCCCGGCGTCGACAACGCACCCGGGGGCGAGCTACCCTCCGATCGAACCGCCAAATCGTGAGACGCGGCTTCTCGGGCCGGGGCTTCTCGGGATGCGGCT
>JAWLFY010000083.1:0-7162 GCA_041685355.1 Pirellulaceae bacterium
CAAACGGGTCGTCCGGCTCCGGCTCGGATTGCGGCTCCGACTCTGGTTGCGGCTCCGGCATCGGCTCGGATTCCGGTTCCGGCATCGGCTCAGGCTCATCCGCCGGCTCCGGCTCGGATTGCGGCTCCGGCATCGGTTCCGGCTCATCCGCCGGCTCCGGCTCGGATTCCGGCTCCGGCATCGGCTCCGGCTCATCCGCCGGCTCCGGCTCGGATTCCGGCTCCGGCATCGGCTCCGGCTCATCCGCCGGCTCCGGCTCAGATTCCGGCTCCGGCATCGGCTCAGGCTCATCCGCCGGCTCCGGCTCAGATTCCGGCTCCGGCATCGGCTCCGGCTCATCCGCCGGCTCCGGCTCAGATTCCGGCTCAGGGGCAGGTTCCGGCTCGGACTCCGGCGTCGGAGCCGGCATCGGCGCGGGCTCCGTTTCCGGTTCGGGTGCGGGCTCCGATTCCGGCGCGGGCTCGGGTTCCGGCGCGGGCTCGGGTTCCGGCGGCGGAGGTGGCATCGGCGCGGGCTCCGATTCCGACTCCGACCATTCCCCCTCACCCCCCAATTCCGAATCCGGTACGCAACACACCGGTGCCGGCTCGCACTCGACAATCACCACACAACAAGGCGACGGAGGACACGGCGGCGGGCCGCAACGGCTGCGGTGGAAGAACCACCCGGCCGTCGCGGGACCGACCCCCAGTACCGTCACCAGACTAAAGACAATGACGAGCTGCAAGATCCGAGGGATCACACGTTTCATGATGGTTTGGCTCCTCCGCAGTCGCAAAGACGGCAGGTCAAAGGCGGAAAACTTGAGCGACGGACGGAATCCCCCCCTCACCCGATCTTGGTCGCGTCCAGGGTGACTCTCTCGACCCGAAAGCGGCAGACCCCTCGGTCAGTCGCCGGGCCGAGAAGCATGTCGAGAAAGGATCGCCCCCGAATCCGGGACGAACCGCCACGACCCCACATCCTAGTCGCGCCGAAAACGCTGGGCAAGAATTTACCTCTGGGGGGCGTGGGATAAGTGGGGCAACGCGAGCCCGAGGGTCTCCCCATCGGAATTCGGGTCGTCCTCACGACGCCGATCAGTCAAACTCGCGTCGCCGGTCCCTCGCCGGCGACAAAATGCGTTCGCCAGGAACGCGCCAGAGCAACACGGGAGCGGCTGGATGTTTCGGCTATTTCAAGGCCTGTTCGCGTCGATGAGCCTGGAACGAAAATGCCTCCTGTTCTTCGGCTCCGCGCTGATCGTGCTGATGTGCGGTGCGTTCTGCGTCGTTCTCCTCCTCGCCAACGGCCTCGTCCTCGATAACACCCGCCAACGAGCCGAAGACTTCGGGGCCGCCCAACTGATGCTGCTCCACAATACCGCCGAGTGGTCCCAAGGCGTCCCGCAAAGGACCGCCGCCTCCACCAACGAAGTCCTCGACGGACTGCGCGCCGAACTCCTCCGCGAAGACATGGAGTTCGAACTCCTCGCCCCAAAAGATTCCCCCCCATTCGCCGACATGGGACGGGCGGTGACCCCCGAATCGGCCCGCGAACAGACACTCCTCCGCGACCTCGAAACCGACTTCCGACGCGAACTGAGCCGCCGCTACACCGACGAACGTCCCGACCTGGCGAAAAACCTCGACCTCGGCGAAAACGAATCGATGCGGCGGATCCGCGTGTTCAGCAAGCCCGTGTATGCCGAACGGGGCCCGATCGATGGCCGCTACATCCACTACAAACCCGTGTTCCCCAAGTTCAGCTGCTTCACCTGCCACTACCGCGAAGGCGAAGAGATCTCGCTCGATGACCCGGTCCGACTCGCCGAACAAGCCCCGTTCCGGGTGATGAAGGTGAGCATGCCCTACGAAGAAACGCTCGAAACCGAAACGTGGATCCAAGCGATCCTGATCGCGATGGCAATGCTGATCATCGCCATCGGACTGTTCGTGCTCCACGCCATCATGCGACACCTCGTGATCCAACCCCTGCTGCACCTCCGGGACGTCAGCGACGCGATCACCCACGGCGACATCAGCCAACGCGCGACGATCGACACCGAAGACGAATTCCGGCAACTCGCCGACGCGTTCAACCGCATGCTCCGACACCTCACCGAAACCCAAGACCAGATCCAAGAGGTCAACCGAGAACTCGATGCCCGCGTCGACCAACTCGCCCAACTCAACCTCCAACTCTACGAAGCGAACCGGCTCAAAAGCGACTTCCTCGCCAACATGAGCCACGAACTCCGTACCCCGCTCAACAGCATCATCGGCTTCTCCGAAGTCCTCCAGGGAATCGACTCGCTCAACGACAAACAACGGCGATACGCCTCAAACATCCAAAAGAGCGGACGGATGCTGCTCGAAATGATCAACGACATCCTCGACCTGGCCAAAGTCGAAGCCGGAAAACTCGAAGTCCGCTGCAACGAGTTCGACGTCGCGCGACTCATCGCCGCACAGTGCGACATGATCCAGTCGCTCTCCGAAGACAAAAACATCTCGCTGACCCTCGACGTCCCCGACGACCTCCCCACCGCCCACCAAGACCAAAACAAACTGGGACAGATCACGAACAACCTGCTCAGCAACGCGATCAAGTTCACCCCAGAAGGAGGCATGATCACGATCACCGTCCGTGATCTCCTCGATGGCCGCTTCCGACTCTCGGTCCGTGACACCGGCGTCGGGATCGCCGAAGAAGACCAGCCGATCATCTTCCAAAAGTTCCGCCAAAGCAAAAGCGTCCTCGACGGCGAAGGACTCACCCGCGAATTCGCCGGCACCGGGCTCGGCTTGTCGATCGTCAAAGAATTGGCCAAGCTGCTCGGCGGCGAAGTCGACTTCGTCAGCGAACTCGGTCACGGAAGCACCTTCTTCGTCATCTTGCCCTGGCGATACGGCGACCGCGACGCCGTCCGTCGCCCCCCTCACCAAATGACCGCCAACCCTCCCGGCCCGATCGAAACGGCCTCCTAACCCCTCATGAAACCGGTCGACCTCTATACCGACGGCGCCTGCAGCGGGAACCCCGGCCCCGGGGGCTGGGCCTTCCTCCTCCGCTGCCCCAAAACCCTCAAAGAACTCGAGCGGAGCGGCGGCGACCCGAGTACCACCAACAACCAAATGGAACTCGTCGCGGTCATCCGCGGACTCGAAACCCTCCGGGAACCCTGCCGCGTCAGCCTCTACTCCGACAGCAAATACGTCGGCCAAGGGATCACCAGCTGGATGGCCGGCTGGAAATCACGCGGCTGGAAACGGAAAGAAGGAAGCAAGCTGGTCCCGGTCAAAAACGTCGAACTCTGGCGACGGCTCGACGAGCTGATGCAAACCCACGCGATCGATTTCCACCACGTCCGCGGACACGCCGGTCACACCGAAAACGAACGCTGCGACCAACTCGCCGTCCAAGCCTGCCAGAAATATCGCCGCCGCTAGGCCGCCGACGGGTCCGATGTCTTCCAGAACGACAGCCCGGCAATGATGAACGCCAACTGGCTGAGCATGTAAATTGTCAGCCACATCAGCACCCCTTCGGTGAACCCGTAGCTGTGTAGACCGATCCCGAGCTCGTTCGTCCCGAACCAACTCCATGCGGTCACGATGTTCCCGCCGATCGCCAAAATCGAAAACCCGCGGGCGCCAACCATCCCGTCCCAACGCGCGTGCAACATGATCGCGTTCCAAATCACGATCAACAGCGCCCCGTTCTCCTTCGGGTCCCAACCCCAGAACCGACCCCAACTGTCGTCGGCCCACAAACCCCCGAGCACCGTCCCGACGAAACTGAACAAAATCCCGAAACAGGCCGCCCCGTACACACAACGATACAAGTTACGCAGCGGCTTCCCCTCTTTGCCGATCCAACCGGCGATCAAGTACCCGATCCCGAGAGTCCCCGCGACCAACGTCGCGACGTAACCGAGCGAAACGCTGATCACGTGCGTCGTCAACCAAAACTGCGTGTCGAGCACCGCCTGCAACACCGGCATCGTGTCCCCTTCGTCCAACCCATAGGCGACCCGCAGCGTCAGCATCCCCGCCACCGCCGCCAACATGTTCCCCGTCCCATATCGGAACAGCCGCTCGACGACCAAACCGAATAGCACCGCCGCCCAGCCGACGAACACCGCGGACGAATAAATGTTGATCACCGGCGCCCGACCGGTGATGTAGATCCGCGAAATCAGCGTGACGGTGTGAATCAACATCGCGACCACCACCGTCGCCCACACCACCCGCCGAAGCGGCTCCGAATCGATCCCGAAATAAATCAACCCCAATACCATCGCCAAGACATAAAACACGGTCGCGATCGTCGTCGGGTGCGACGAACTCATCCAGTGCTCGAGCGACACCTTCGACGGCTGATACCCGGCGATCGGGTACTCCGTCACCGACGCCCGCAACCGATCAACCGCCCCGTTAAACGCTTCCTCGTCTTCGTCGGCGTACGCCTTCGTCAGCCTCTCGAACTGCTCAACCTCCGACCGTGTCGGCTCACCCGACGTCGCCAGCGATTGAAGCGAGTCGAAATACGCCGGGCCGTACGGCTCCCACGACGGCTGGTCCACCGCCTCCGCCGCCTCCTCTTCCGTCGGCGGGATCACCGACGGCGCGTCCATCCGCCGCAAGTTCTTCATCAACCGGTCGATCTCCTCGATCTGCCGGACCATGAACAGCTGACGCTGCTGCTCAGTCGCCTCCGGAAACCGATCGTCCGGAAACGGCACGAACCGCGGCGTGCGAAATGCCACCGCCGCCGTCTGGAACTGACGCTTCCGAAGCTCCAACTCGATCAGCTTCTTCTCCTTAAACGAAACCTCCTCCGGCGTCGCCTGCTGCTTCTCGAACGCCGCCGTCGTCAACCGACGGACCTGCTCCTCGTTCCGGCTGATCTCGTCGTACGAGTAAAGCTTGCTCTCCTTGCGGTCCAGCCCCAACTCGCTCAACACCTCCTCGGCATCGATCCGGAACATCGGCAAGTAATACATCTTCGGGGTGTCGCTCGCGACTTCCAACAACCACCGCACTGCCGACAACCGACGGCCGTCGGCCCGCTCGCGAATGTCCCCGGGCGCCCCCTCGATCGGGAGCGACTCCTTGTTGCTGATCGCCTTCAGCGTCTGCCGCGCGTAGGCCTCGATCGGCATCACACGCCCGCCGAACTGCACCGGCAACCTGCCGAAACCGTCCAGGTCCATCGACTCGCCCCGCGCCGCGGGACGCAACGTGTTCATCAGGGACGCATACGGCGTGAGCAAGATCGCCGCGATTAACGTGAACCCGCCAAACGCGATCACCGTCGGCAACGGACCCGTCTCCCGCCGGCGAAGCGCCGCCGACGTCTCGAACTCCTTCGCCACCTCCCGCCGACGACGACTCAAGAACCGCGTCAACGTCCCCCAAAAATGAACAAGCATCCCCAGCGCCGTGATGCTGCACGCCAAATACGGGATCAACCAACCCGAATTGCGGACGACCTGAATTCCGGTCATCTCCTTCCCGCCCGGAAGCGGCGTGTAGTTGCTCTGGTAAAACGTCTCGCCGCGGTACCGCAGCGGGTTGTTCATCCATACCCGCTCGCGGCGGTCCTCCCCTGTCTCTTCGTCGATGATCCGGATGAACGACGAGTAATCACGCGGCGTGTCGGTCCCGCTGTAATCGATCCGCCGGACGTCCTCCAACTGCACCCAGTACGGCTTCACCTCACGGTGCAACCGCAACCCGATCTGATACGTCTTCCCGTCGATCTCGACCTCGTCCATCAAGTCCCCGAGCGTCGAGTCGGGACGGTTCAACTTGTACTCGTTTAGCAAATGACTCAGCAGATACTTTCCGAGCGATTCGCCATCCTCCGGGTCGAGCAACTCGACATACGCCGCCGGCTGATTCAACTCGGCGTCGGTCCCACCCGACTTCGACCGCTCCACCGCCGTCCACTCAAGCCCCAACCCGCTGTCCGCCAACTCGGGCGGCGACGCCCCCTCTTCCAGCCCCGAGTTCTCTAAGAACTTCAGCACTCGCACCTCGGCCGGCAACGACTCCCCCCGAATCGGCTCGCCACTCTCCGCAGCCTCCCGCACCCGACGCCCCGGGATCGCTGTCACCCGGTCCACATCCCCGTCGGTCCGGATGAACGCCAACTCGATCTCGTCCAAATTCACGAACGTGTTCGTCGATTCCCCCTCGACCAACGACAAACGTTGCTCGAGTTGACGGTCCCCAAACACGAACTGGCCGACCATCAACAACCCCACCCCGAGATGCAACAACACATTGCCACCCTGCTTCCCGAACAACATCTGACAGCCGACGAGCAGAATCAGCCCCGCCCCGAGACCCTTCGTCAACTGCCACACGATCCGTAGCCCCGGGTCGCCAATCCGGGCTCCGGTCGATAACGAGTAGATCACCCAGCCGCCGAGCGCCACCGCGGCAATCGCCATGCAAACCCGCGGCACCGTCGCCGGAATTCGAAACGCCCCCCACACCAACCCGACCGACGCGATCGCGAGCGACGCCAAAATCAACCCCCAAAGCTGGTCGTAGCTGATCGGCGGCGTCCCCTGCAGCCCCTCCGTGCTGTGTCCCGACGCGATGATCAATCCGGCAACCCCGGCCCCCGCCGCGAGAAAACCGAGCCCACCCGCCAACGTCCCCCCGCGAGCGTTCAACTTGAACCGAGTCGCCTTCGCCGCGACCAAATTGATCATCAACAACAACCCGATCAACGCCCCGCCCGGAAACGGGATCACGCCAGGAATTGGCTCCTGATGCGGGTAAAACGCCTGAGGAAAGAAGTCGTCGAAGTGCATCCACGCGATCCAGGTCAAGAAATAACGCTGCTTGACCTCCAGCATGTTGAGCTCGTCCTGCGCGAGCGTCCCCACCAACACGATCACCAACGAGAGGGCGAACAGCGTGACCGTCAGCTTCAGCGAACCGAGAGCATGGAACACCGCGGACAGTGTCCACACGGACTCGTTGTCGCGTGGCATCGTGCGAGCGTCGGTGGTAATGGTGGCCATCGTGTCACTTCGTGGATTGAGAGACGAAAAGCGTCTTTTACAGTCTGAGCGATTCCAGGAAAGAAAGCATCCTTTCCCCTTCCTGATTCACGATCTCGTACGGACCGGTCATCTTGATGAACAGGCTTCGGCCCCCTT
>JAWLFY010000083.1:7262-21078 GCA_041685355.1 Pirellulaceae bacterium
GACTCGGCCGGCTCTGACTCGGCCGGCCCCGCCGTTAATACAAACCGCCGCCCCGGACGTCCGTCAACCTTGACCGACTCGGCGGCCCCCATCGCCTCGTCGACGACCTCCTCGGGCACACTCCCCGAACGGATCTGACCCAGCCAACGGGCGACGTTCCCCCGCAAATCACCCCCGGCCGCGATTACCGTCACCTCCGCCGGAGACTCCTCGGGACCAACCTCGAACGCCTCCATCCGCATCCCGCCCTTGCGGCCCGCACGCCATCCTTCCGGAAGGTCAAAACTCAACCCGCTCGACGCCGACGAGGCTGCCGGGACCGGCGAAGACGCCTCACCAGCGCCGGAACCTCCGGGCGCACCCGAACCTCCGGGCGCACCCGAACCTCCGGGCGCACCCGAAGCCGACGCACCCGAACCCGACGGATTCGAACCCGTTGCTGATGACCTTCCCGGAGTGACCCCGCCCGTCGCCGAAGGAGGTCCGCCGGCGATCGGAGACCCCATCGTCGGGCGACCACCCGAGGCGAACGGGGCGGACATCGACGCCGAACCCGCCGACGATCTGCCGACCAAGTCGACCCACACCGCCTCACCATCCGCTGCCGGGACCTCCATCGGTTCCGCCCCCGCCCATTTCTCCCGAGACGGCTCCAAACCCACCTGACCCCGCCACCGGTTCACGTTCAGCGAAACCTCCTCGTCCCAATCCTCCTGACGAGCCAACCGCGACACACTCAACTCGAGCTGCTTGCTCTCGGTCGCGATGTCGATCGTCGCAAAACGCATCGGCTTGTCCGCCCCCGTCCGCCATCCCTCCGGCAATTCGTCCAAGACCGGCTCGCCACCTTCAAATTCGACCGACTCCACAAACCCCCGAAACCGGTCCGCGACCGAATCGACCGCGTCGACCGGCCCCATCACCTTGAAAAACCAAGTTGCCTCACCGTGCGGCACCATCGCCGCCAACATCCGGTCGTCGCTCGGCTTCATCGCCGCCGGCCGGTTCCGAGGGATCTCGTACTCGCGGATCGGCTCCGGCGAATCGCAACCGGCCAACCCGATCCCGAAAAACAAACAGATCGCCAATCCGAACGACGCCTTCCCCCACGTGCCCCCAAAGCGGGAACCGGTGCGAAAGCCCGCAAGGGAAACAAGGCGCGAGCCGGTGTCAAATCCGGACTGAAAACCGGGGTGACTCGAGTGCGGTTGCCGCGGCATAAGAAGTTTTCGGGGCGTGGGGGACCGGCCAGGCGGACCCGGTTCGGGGGATGCGGCCGAATCACTCGGAAAGCCTATCCGAAAAGGGGCTGACCCTTTCTGGATTGACCCTTGGTGGAAAGGCAGACCGCTGGGGTGGGAGAGCCGCCCGTCACCTCCGCGGTCGGTTAACACCGAGACGGGAAAGTCCTGCGAACGGATCTTCCCCGATTATAGCCTCCCTCGCCAACGTTTCGCCCCGGGGGAGACAACCCGCCGCAGCCCCGACGCAGCCTATTTGCCCAAACCGATCAACTCGATCAACGCGTTGGTCAGCGAACTCACCGGTGCGGCCGGCTCGGTGTAGGCCCACATGTTCCGCACCAAATCGGTCATCAACATCCCCGGCAACGCCATCACACACACCAACATCGCCAAGCCGATCACCTGCAACTTGGTGAACGGCACCTCGTACGCCGAATAACCCGCCGCGGCCCCGGTCCCGGCACCCACCGCCAAGCTGTCATCGTCGTCCAACCCGCCCGCGTCCTCCGCCGCGAACGCGTCATCCTCCTCCAAGCCACCCTCGCCAAACTCCACCGGCTCGGCGACCGCCTCAGAATCCTCGATCTCGATGACCTGCGATCCGCTGTCGTCCCCGTCGACGCCGATCCCCGAAGGCGACAGGTTGAACTCTTCGTCCCCCTCGAACTCGACCCCCGAACCGCTCCCAACACCCGATCCGCTTTTCGGCCCCGAACCGCCCCCGCCGGTGCCGCTGCTGCCACTCCCCGCCTCGGCGCCCAAATCCAAGGCGGAAATGCTGCTCCCTGCCAAATCGAGCGGCTCGCTCTCGAGCGACAAACCGCTGTCCGACGGACTCATCAAGTTGATCCCGCTGTCACCCGCGACGGAAATATCACTCCCCGCCCCGCCGAGAACCAAGTCGTCGTCGTCGTCCGAAATCACCAAATCGTCGTCGTCAAGCGACTCCTCCAATCCGGACCCGAGACCCGACCCCGCCCCAGCCTTCGAACCGCTCCCGGAACCGACATCGCTACCCGACTCGAGCAAATTCTCGTTGTCCCCCGAAATCAGCCCGCTCCCCTCCTGCTCGGAACTCAACAGGTCAAGCTCGCTCAACACGTCCCCGCCAGACCCCGTCGCCCCCGACCCGACACTGCTGTCACTCCGCGGCGTGTCAAGATCCGACATCAATTCCAAACTGCTCGCCTCGCCACCGTCGAGCTTCAAATCGTCGTCGCTGTCGAGCGATAACTCGTCTCCGCCCGACTCCGGACGCTGCTCCGCCGATGGCCCCTTCGCGGGCGACGGCGCAGGATCACCCTGCAACCGATACTCCCCCGAATCCTCCGCACTCGGCTCGTCCCCGGACGACCCCTCCGCCCCGAGAACTTCATCGTCGCCCCCTTCGGAATCGGACCCGGCAATCTCCTTCAATTCCTCGTCCGTGATCGGACCGGTGCTCCCCGACTGAGCCTCCCCCGCCAAGTCGAGCTGCGCCGAATCGTGCGTGATCGCCGGCTCATCCAACTCCAAATCGACCGAGTCGATCTCGACCAAATCCTTCCCCGAACCGACTCCCGATCCCTCGCCAGAACCCTTCGGCTTGTCCCCAGGAACCAACTCGACGTCGCTCCCGTTGCCGCCCGATGCGACCAGGTTCACGTCGCTCCCGCCGCCCAAGTCGCCCAACTCGTCCGCCAAACGGTCGATCTCGTTGTCAGGAAACTTCCAACTCGCACCGTCACGAAATCCACGCACCTGTCCCTGGCTGCGAAGTTCAACGAGCCGATCCGTCGGAATCCCAAGCTTGGCGGCGGCTTCCTCTAAAGACAGGTAGTTAGCCATTCGATTCGTCGGCTCCGATAAGTTGTTTCGTGTCACCGCGAGGGACCGGCCATCTGCCGAATCTCCTCAGGAAGAGGCGAGGTCGCGTTGAGTTGCAAGGAAAAGTCAGCGTCGATCGGACGACTGCTGACCAAGCGAATCGCCCCCGCCCGGTCAATATGATACACGGCCATCCACGATTTTCCGGTATTCACCAGCGTAATTCTCTGACTTCCCGACGCGTCGACGTGGGAAAACCCGATCACCTCCCCCGCCGAAGCCACCCGGCTCACCTCCGCCCCCGCCACGTCACCCGACACCGCCCCCCCCACACCAAGACCCTGCCCCGCTTCCCCCGACGCCCCGCGGTCGCCCCGCGAACCCGAACCGTTCGGCCCGCCGACACGGGCCCCCGCCCCGCCCCCGCCTGATCCCGCAACCGGCTCTTCCGCCCCCAAACTCGCGCCCTGACCGCCGGCCAAACCGTCGCCAAGACCCGAATCCACCGCCCCCGTCTCAGGAAACTGCCCAGACGGCTGGCCCGAGAACGGAGCCTCCTCCGCATGCGGCGATCCTCCCAGCCACGCCAACGAGACGCCAACCAGCGTGACCAAAACCGCTCGGCGGATCCGGCTACATGGGTGACCACTCAGGCCCCCCTTGAATTTCGGGCCGCTCGTGAATTCCCGTTGCGGATCATCCATCGAAAACTCCTTGGCTCAGGCAAAACTCTCCAAGCTGTCGTATAAGTCGCCCCCCCAGCCGACCGCAACCCAATCTTCCACGGACTGCGGGTCGACAAGGAGGCTCGAAGACCGAATCCGAGGGTGGCGCTGCGATTACCCCCGGCTACCGTCTGTGACCGCTCCGCGGTCGCTCGCTCGGCGGAACGGTTGGTCACCCGGTGGACGAACGGATCGCCACGACGCGTACTCCCACGCCAAATTGGTAAGGGATCAGAGACGGTAGCCGTGGGCCGCAGACCCACGGTACGCAGAGAGCACAATCACGCCGACCGCGGAGCGGTCGCAGAGGGCTCGTACTCGAAACCGCGAGCCGCCGCCGAATCGCCCAACCCCTACCCCATTCGAGTACGAGTACGAGTACCGCTACGCTGAGTACGAGCACGATTCAGAGCACGGTCGCCAGAGCATCCCCCGCTCGCAACAACGAACAACGAACAAAGAACAAAGAACGACGAACAAAAAACTACAACTGAATCGTCACGGTCTTGCTCTCGGTATACGCCCGCAACCCTTCCTCCCCAAGCTCCCGGCCGTGGCCGCTCATCTTGAACCCGCCAAACGGGGCGGCGGCGTCGAGCACGTCGTAGCAGTTGACCCACACCGTCCCGGCACGGACACGCGCGGCGAACTCGTGAGCCAACGATAAGTCACGCGTCCAGATCGCCGCGGCCAACCCGTAAAACGTGTTGTTCGCCCGGCGGATCATGTCCTCCTTGTCGTCGAACGTCAAAACGCTCAGCACCGGACCGAAAATCTCGTCGGTCGCGATCGACATCTTGTCCTCCACCCCGTCGAAAATCGTCGGCTCGACGAAGTACCCGCGGTCGCCGTGACGATGCCCCCCGGCAACACACTTCGCCCCCTCGTCACGCCCTTTCTCGATGTACGACATGATCTTGTCGAACTGAGCCTGGTCGATCTGAGGCCCCTGCTCCGTGTCGTCAGCAAACGGGTCGCCCACCTTCCGCTTCGATGTCAACGCCTGCAACTTCTCCAAAAACTCGTCGTGCACCCGCCGTTCCACGAACACGCGGCTGCCGGCACAACAACATTGACCCTGGTTCAGATACAACCCGACGTATGCCCCCAGCGCCGCGGCGTCGAGATCCGAGTCGGCGAAGATCACGTTCGGGCTCTTCCCGCCCAGCTCGAACGTCAACCGCTTCAGCGTGTCCGCCGATTCACGGGTGATCGTTTGCGCCGTCCGGTGCTCGCCGGTAAACGCGATCTTGTCGACTAGCGGGTGCTTCACCAGCGCCCCGCCCGCGGTCGGTCCGTACCCCGGAACGACGTTGATCACGCCGTCCGGAAACCCGACCTCTTTCGCGATCGCCGCCATCGCCAAACAGGTCAACGGCGTCTGCTCCGCCGGCTTCATCACGATCGTGCAACCGGCCGCCAACGCCGGCGCCCATTTCCACGACGCCATCAGCATCGGGAAGTTCCACGGGATGATCTGCCCCGCCACCCCGACCGGCTCGCGACGGGTATAGCAAAACCGATTCCCACGGATCGGGATCGTGCTGCCGTGGATCTTGTCGGCGTACCCGGCGTAATAGCGAAGACAATCGATCACCAACGGGATGTCGATGTTGCGGCTGTCCGAGATCGGCTTGCCGTTGTCGAGCGTCTCCAAAGCCGCGAGCTCGTCGATCCGCTCCTCGATCCGATCCGCCAACAGGTACAACAACCGGCCACGGTCCCGGGCGTCCATCTTCGCCCACTCCCCCCCCTCGAACGCACGCCGAGCCGCCTTCGCCGCCCGGTCAATATCCGCCGCGTCCCCCTCGGCGACTTGAGCAATCTCTTCCTCCGTCGCCGGGTTCAACGTGGCAAACGTCTTCCCGCTCGCCGAAGGCACCCACTGCCCGTCGATGAAACAATCCGTGTGACGGATCTGAACGTCGGGCGCACTGCGAGATAACGTCGTGGACATGGCTTCCTCGGGAATACTGAGTCAGGGGAACGGGGGAATCGTCTCGTTTCCGAACGGGCCAAAACGCTCCCCAAAACCGGGAACGCCGCCGGCTCCGTCGATTGTATCGATTCTCACCCGATCCCGTGCCGCCCCGGCGATCCCCCGTCGACGATCGCTCGCCTTCACATTACTCGTGCTTTTACTCGTGCTCGTACTCAGCAACGCGGTACTCGTACTCGTACTCGACCCCAACAGCCTGTTCCGCTCCCGATTCGGCTCGGACGTGATCGAAACCGTCGAGGTGGAGCAAAAGTGCCCCGATTCGAGTACGAGTACCGGGCTGCGCCCTGAGTACGAGGATGGGGGCAAGCACGAGAATGGGACAAGGAAGATCTCGACGCAGGACCGCTAGCGTTCAATAGAATTGCCCCTCCCCGGTCGACTCGAACGCGGACTCGTAATGCTCGATCCGCTCCGGCTCGGCCGTCTCGTCCGGCCACCACACCGCGATCACGTCGAAACGGCACGGCCACCCGAGCAGCCGCTTCCGCTTCAAGTACCGAAGCGCGGCCTGCGTGACCCGCCGCTGCTTCGCGTCGTCAACCCGCTCGGCAGGATGCCCCGGCTTGTGGGTCGAATGCGTCTTCACCTCGACGAACACGACCTTGCGAACACGACGGTCGATCGCGATCAGATCGATTTCGCCCGCCCGGTCTGATTCCCCCTCGGCGACAACCGTGAACCCTTTGCGACGGAGCAACCGAGCCGCCGCCTGCTCGCCTCGCTTGCCGATCGGCGCCTCGGGGTCGATCGCGCCGTAACGCCAATCGACGAACCCCTCGCGGAGCCGCCACACGAACCGACCGAGCCGCTCGGCGACGCGGCGGAACCACGACGCCAAACGTCGAAACCCCGCCATCTTCGCACCATCCGCTCTAGGTGCGGCGACGTTCCTTCAACCGCACCGCCTTGCCGACGCGATCGCGAAGGAAGTACAGCTTGGCCCGACGGACGACCCCGCTTCGCTTCACCTCGACCTTCTCAATCCGGGGACTGTGCAACGGGAACTTCCGCTCCACCCCTTCGCCAGAAACGATCCGTCGGACGGTGAACATCTCTTTCGATCCCGACCCGCTGAGGGCGATCACAACCCCGCTGAAGACCTGAATCCGTTCCTTGTTCCCTTCCAAAATCCGCAAGTGAACATCGACGGTGTCCCCGATCTCGAACTTCGGGGCGTCTTCCTTCATGGCCGACTTCTCGACCAGATCCATGATGGCTTGGGTCATTCGGTTTCCTCGTTAGGTTGGAGTGGTTGGTCAGGAATCTCGCCGAGCAAGTCCCGGCGGTGTTGTTCGGTCTTCCGGCGGCTCTGCTCGGCACGCCACCGGGCAATCGCCTGGTGGTCGCCGCTGGTCAAAACCTCCGGCACCGAGTGCCCCCGATATTCCCGGGGACGGGTGTATTGCGGAAACTCCAACATCCGGTTCCCACGGCTGAAGGAGTCATCCAAATTGCTCTGTTCGTCGCCCAGCACGCCCGGGATCAACCGGACGACCGCGTCGACGATCACCATCGCCGCGACCTCGCCCCCGTTCAAGACGAAATCGCCGATGCTGATCTCTTCCGGTTCCAAGATGTCGAGCACACGCTGGTCAAACCCCTCGTAACGTCCACACAACATCAACAACCGTTCCGAAGTCGCCAAATCCTCGGCGACCCGTTGATCAAGCCGCCTCCCTTGCGGGGTCAGCAAGATCCGCCGTGCCGGCCGCGGGTCGGACGGTTCGATCGCTTCGACACACCGAATCGTCGGCTCGACCTGGATCAACATCCCCGGCCCGCCCCCGAACGGACGGTCGTCGACCTTCCGGTGCGGTACGTCCTCGGCCCAATCCCTCAGGTTGTGCCGGCAAATCTCGACCAACCCCCTGCGGATCGCCTTGTCGAGCAGACTCTGCGTCAGGTAGCCGTCAAAAATCGCCGGGAACAGCGTGACGATATCGAAACGCATCGGGCCTGCCTTCCGTCCGCGGGAAACCGGTCGATCCCTGTCACGATCGGCTCACTCCCCCGCCTTCGCCTCTTCCGTCGCGGCCGACTCGCCCGAACCCTCCGACGACGCTTCCGGCGAACCCGCCGTGTCACCGACCGGCTCCGCTACCGCCGCCTCAGCCGGCTTCTCTTCCGATGCCTTCTCGGCCGCCGGCTTCTCAGCCGCCGCCGGGGCGGAGACGTAATCCTTCCGCTTGCCCAAACGCTCCATCGCCGCCTGCTGGGCGTCCAAGTGGGTTCCGTTGGTCCCGTACTTCTTGATCAGCACCTTCACCTTGTCGCTCGGCTGCGCTCCGACGCCAAGCCAATAATCGACGCGGTCCGCCTTCAGCACCACGCGGGCGTCCGTCTCCGGACACATCGGGTCGTAATGGCCGAGCTCTTCGATCACCCGCCCGTCCCGCGGGCTTCGCTGGTCCATCACACACACGCGGAAAAACGGACGGTGCCTCCGCCCCAACTTCTTCATCCGAATCCGTACTGCCATCGTCGCACTTCTCCTCGATTCGTTTCGCGAATCGTTTCGTGAAAGGTTGCCGTCAAGACTGCCTGGGGCCGGCCTGCGCCTCCTCGCGGGACTTCGCCCTCGCGAGACTTCGGGCCGACGCCGGGTCGGTGCCAGAAACGCCTGGCATCCCACAACCGCCTGCTATCGTGGTTCGTCAGTCGGCGTCGTCAGCGGGCTTTCCGCTTCATCCGCCGCTTCAATTTGTCGCGTTCTTTTTTCTGCTTCGCCCGCTCCGCCGCGGAGAGCCGCTTCCCGGTCCCCTGCTTGACCTTCATCCCGCCAAGCGTCGGGTCGTTCATCGCGCCGCTCGCTTGCATCTGCTGCATCATCTTCATCCGATCGCCGACCCCCTTGCCGGCCATCGTCTGCATCAACGGCTTCATCACGTCGAACTGCTTGATCAACTGCGTGATCACCGGCGACTGCACCCCCGCCCCGTTGGCGATCCGCGTCCGCCGCGACGCGTCGATCAGCTTCGGGTTCTTCCGCTCCTGCGGCGTCATGCTGTTGATCACCCCGATCGTCTGCCGCATCCCCGCCGCCGCGTCCTCGCTCTCCATCGCCTCCTTGAACTGCCCCATCCCGGGCATCAACCCCATCATCCGCCCCATCAACCCCGGCTTGGCGACCTTCTCCAACATCCCCTTGAAATCGTCGAGCGTGATCTCGCCCGACGCCATCTTCGCTTCCAGCTCCTCCCGCTCCTGCTCGTCGACGATCCGGTGCGCCTCACGCGCCGCCGCGACGATGTCCCCCATCTGCAAAATCCGACCCGCCATCCCCTCGGGACGGAACGGCTCGAGCGCGTCGAAATGCTCACCAGTCCCCAAAAACTTGACCGGCACCCCGGTCACCTGCTTGACCGACAACAACGCCCCGCCCCGCGCGTCGCCGTCGAGCTTCGTCATGATGACCCCGTCCAACTCGAGCGACTCGTTGAACGCCCCGGCACTGTTGACCGCGTCCTGGCCGGTCATCCCGTCGACCACCAAGTACACCTGGTCGGGACCGACCCGCTTGTCGATCCGCTGCAACTCCGACATCAACTCCTGGTCGATCGCCAATCGCCCGGCGGTGTCAAGGATCACCACCCGCGTCCCCTCCGCCTCCGCTCGCTTCACCCCGGCCTGGCAAACCTTCACCGGATCGCCGTTCTCCGGGTCGCTGTACACCGGCACGTCGAGCTGACGGCCGATCACGTGCAACTGCTCGATCGCCGCCGGACGCTGCAAGTCGGCCGCGACCAACAACGGCGTGATCTTCTCCTCCTTGAGCATCTGCGAGAGCTTGCCGCACGTCGTCGTCTTCCCGCTACCCTGCAACCCGCAGAGCATGATGACCGTCGGCCCCTCCTTCTTCAGATGCAACGAAGGATCGACCGGCCCCAAAATCTCCACCAACTCGTCGTGGACGATCCGGACCAACTCCTCCTGCGGCCGAAGACTTAACAACACCCGCTTGCCGAGCGCCCGTTCGCTCACCCGGCCCATGAACTCCTGCACCACCGGATAGCTGACGTCCGCCTCGAGCAACGAGTTCTGGACGATGTCCAACCCCTCGCGCATGTTCGCTTCGGTCAGCTTGCCCTTACCGGACAAGCTCTTGAAGGCGGATTGCAGGCCGTCGGAAAGGGACTCGAACACGGTCGATTCAGGATCGGGGGCAAAACAGAAAAACGCCGCGCCGACGCGCAGCAGCACGCCACGCCCGGGAACGCAAAGCCCGGCAGTCTAGGCAGTCGCCTACCAAGTTGTAAAGGCATCCCCGACGAACCCGCCGATGCCGACAGCCCACGCCCCGCAAAGCGACGCCCGGGAAAACGTAAAGCGACGCCCGGGAAACATCGGACGCCCGCTTCCGTCTCACTACCATCAAGTAGCCGCCACGGCACCCCCGCCATAGCGGAACGGCGCGAGCCGTCCGGTCTCTGACCTGCTAGCCGAACGGCGCGAGCAGGCCAGCTTCACCGCTCCGTCGGGCCACGGGGGCGGTGAACAACGATTCCCGACCGTTACGAACGCAGCGCCGCCAACACCTCGTCGTGGATCCGCCCGTTCGTCCCCACCCCGTCTCCCCCACGGACCGTTGACTCGCCCTTCCAGTCGGTGAACCGCCCTCCCGCCTCTTGCACGATCGGCAAAATCGCCGCCACGTCCCAGGCGTTGCAGATCGGGTCGACCATCACGTCCGCCCGCCCCGTCGCGACCATCAAATACCCGTAGCCGTCCCCCCACGTCCGGGTGATCCGCGCGGACGCTTCAAGCCCCAGATACGCACCCCCCGCACCCCGCCCGGCGAACGCGCCGACCCCGCTGGTGACGAATACCGCGTCCGACAACCGCTCGCACGATGACACCGACGCCCGCACCCACGCCCCAACCTCGCGACCCTGCCGGTACCAAGCCCCCAAACCCTCCGCCGCGACGATCAACTCGCCGCACGCCGGAATGTAAATCGCCCCCGCGATCGGACGCCCCTCGTGCTCGAGCGCCAACAACGTCGAGTAAAGGGGAACTCCACACACGAACGACTTCGTCCCGTCGATCGGGTCGACGATCCACCGGTAAGGACTCGTCCCCGCCTGATCCGCGAACTCCTCCCCCTGCAACGTGTCATGAGGATACCGTGCCGCTAACCACTCACGGACGAACTTCTCCGCGTCACGGTCCGCCACCGTCACCGGCGAGTCGTCCGACTTCTTTTCGACCTCCAACGCCGGCCCGCGGAAATGCGTCAACGTCTGCTCCCCCGCCCGACAAGCGACCTCGATCATCGCCGCCAAACGCTTCTCGTGCGGACCGTCAAACCCCTCCGGTGTGTTCGCCATCGTCGCTACCTCGTCTCATTCTGTGATTCGCGTCCGTTTGCCGCCGAACCTTCCGCCGACCCAATCTTCTCCGCCGAGTCCGACCCAACCGTCGCCCCGGCCCCCTCCCCCGACGCCCCGTCGGTCATCACGAACGACTGATACAACAGCATCCCCGCGCCGACGACCAATAGCGAATCGGCGATGTTGAAGTTCGGCCATTTCCACCGCTCGCTCGCCTGCCACAAGATCCAGTCCCGGACCCCACTCTTCCAACTCGGGTCATAACCCGGTTGCCACCACATCCCGAGCCGATCGTACAAATTCCCGATGATCCCCCCCATGACAAGCCCCAACGCCACGGTCAGCCACCGCGACTCGGCCGCGCCAAACCAAAACAGCCAGACGCAAATCCCCGCCCCCGCGACCGCCGACAACGCCGCGAAAAAGACGCCCTGCCCCGCCCCGATCCCGAACACCGCCCCCGGATTCACCGCCGTCTCGATCCCGAAATAGCCGTCAATCACCCAGTACACGTCGCGTTGCCCCGGCAGCCCCCGCCACGCGAACACCGCCCCCTTCGTCCATAAATCGGCCCACGCGCCAGCCACCGCCAACGCGAAAAACAAGATCACATGGCTGCGCGGAACGATCACGTCTCCTCCTGACTCGGACGTTCACAATCTCCAGTGCCGACCACCCCAGTGCCGACCACCCCAGTGCCGACCACCCCAGTGCCGCCCACGCAGTCGCCCGCCCGGTCAAAACCGAATTTCCGGCAAACCTAGCGACAAAATCGGACGTGCGGTCTACTTTAAAGGGGGATCCCCCGCGCCGCGACCCCGGCTGCCCTCCCGATTCCCACTCCCTCTCCGCAGCCCCCGCAGCCCCACAGCCGAACCATGCTGCAAACCGCCGAGAAACACAACGCGAAGCAAACCGATCTCGCGTTCCAACAGTGCATCAACCCCGCCTGCGGGGCGACCTACGACGCCCGGACCGTCCGCACCTCTTGCGACCGCTGCGGTGACCTCCTCGATATCGAATACGACTGGGACCGCGCCGCCCTCCCCGAACGCCTCTCCGAATTCGAAGCGATGTGGTCCCAACGCACCAACCCGGTCCGCTTCAGCGGCGTGTGGCGGTTCCACGAACTGTTGCCGTTCGCCCCCCAAGACCAAGTGATCACCGTCGGCGAAGGTCAAACGCTCCTGCAACAGGCCGACGCGGTTGCCGACTACGTCGGGATGAACCCCGGCGGACTGCACCTCCAATACGAAGGGATGAACCCCTCGGGCAGCTTCAAAGACAACGGGATGTGCGCGGCGGTCACCCACGCCAACCTGATGGGCGCCAAACGGGCCGCCTGCGCCAGCACCGGCAACACCAGCGCCTCCCTCGCCCTCTACTGCGCCGCGACCCGGCTGATGAAGGCGGTGATCTTCATCGGTAGCGGCAAGATCGCCTACGGCAAACTCAGCCAAGCCCTCGACTATGGCGCCCTGACGATCCAAATCGCCGGCGACTTCGACGACGCCATGATCCGTGTCCGACAAGTCTCCGGCGAACTCGGCATCTACCTCGTCAACAGCGTCAACCCGTTCCGGCTCGAAGGCCAAAAGACGATCATGTTTCGCGTCCTCGAGGCCCTCCGCTGGGAAGTCCCCGACTGGATCGTCGTCCCCGGTGGCAACCTGGGAAACAGCAGCGCCTTCGGCAAAGCCTTCGCCGAACTCAAACGACACGGCCTGATCGATCGCATCCCCCGCATCGCCGTGATCAACGCCGGCGGCGCCGATACGCTGTACGAACTCTACGAACGACGCGGCGTCCGCTGGAACGGCGGACACGTCAACATGGACCCGATCCGCGATTACAACGACCGCATGGACCGCGAAGTCATCCGCGCCGATACGATCGCCAGCGCGATCGAAATCAACCGCCCGGTGAATCTGAAAAAGTGCCTCCGTGCCCTCGAAGTCACCGACGGCGTCGTCCGCCAAGTCAGCGACCAAGACATCCTCGACGCCAAAGCCAAAGTCGGCGCCGGCGGCTTCGGCTGTGAACCCGCCTCCGCCGCCAGCGTCGCTGGGGCCAAACTCCTCCGACGCGAAGGGGTCATCGCCCCCAGCGACCGGGTCGTCTGTGTCCTCACCGGACACGAACTCAAAGACCCCAACGCCACCGTCGCCTACCACACCACCGACCAAGACGTCTTCAACCAAGTCCTCGGAAGCCGCGGCGTCACCAAAGCCAGCCACGCCAACCGCGCCGTCGCCGTCCCCAACGAAATGGACGATATCGTCAAGGCGATCCAGCTCTACTCCTGAGCGACCCCGCCGCCCGCCTCCGGCAGGTTCGCCAAGTCCAGCTGGTCCTTTGGGCGCCCCGAAGCCCGCTTAAGCCGACGCAACCACGCGAGCGACACGTATCGATACGCCCCGCTCTGCTCGGCCGAATCGAACAATTCCTGAACAGAAAGCTCAGGAAACCCGGGAACGTAATCGAAGACGTCCAGAAACCCGAAATCGGTGACCAGCATCATCAGCCGCGTCGCTCGAACGAACTCGGCCGTCACCGCGTGAGTCGTCTCCAGTCCGGTCGCCGGGTCAACCTCCTCTCCGATCCACCGCGCGTGGCTCTTCCGCGATTTTAGTGGCTTGCGGGCTGGCGTCGGCGAGGTTTTTTCAGGCATCGCTGCGATGTCCGAATGTTGAATGAAGTATGCTGATC
>JAWLFY010000084.1:0-21050 GCA_041685355.1 Pirellulaceae bacterium
GTCGATCAATTCCTGGTTCAGCCGGTGTTCGGGGCGGAGCAGTTTGATCGCGACGTCGCGGTGAAGCGTTTGGTCCCACCCCCAATACACGATCCCCATTCCGCCGACGGCGAGCCGTACCCGGATCTCGTACTCGGTCACCGTCCCGACGGTTTCGGGGACCGGCGTCGCGTCGATCCCCGCCAACTCGGTCGCGACGTCGATGCCGTCGTGGGGTGACGTGGGGGACAGCGATCGGGTCCGCGGCAGGGGTGGTCGGGGAGCGTTGTCCGCGTCGGGTGACTGGCGACGTTGTCCGCACATGGCCACTCCCTGAATCACTCGCTCGCCCCTACCGGATCTTTGTAATCGATTAGGCACAACGCCGGCGTGATCGGAGCGCGGATTTTTCAGGAAGGCGAACTCGTCCGAGATTTCTCGTACACATGGGGTGCAAATGCCCGCCTTTCGCGCCCCCGGTTTTGCCCTCCTTCGTCCCACGCCATCGATTAGACTGGCCACTCCGCCGGATCCCCCACCCAGGAAACATTCGCTTGGCAACGATGTCGCTGTCGTCTCCCTGCCCACTCTCATCGATGGTGATATTTTCCGCCGGTCGACGGATCGGTGATCGATGGGCCACCTTTTTCGTCTTCGCCGTGCTGATCGCGGTCGCGTCCCCCGTGACGACGATCCGGGCGGACGATTCGACGGGCGACGAGCCGCCGCCCGCGGGCCCAGCCCCGCCGCCCGCGGTCCCGTTCGTGGCGGCGTTTGAGCGGTTCGCGGTCCACGAGGAGATCGCACCGGAATCGGCCGGGCGACTTTTGCTGACCGAACTGAGCTGCACCGCGTGCCACGCCACCGACGACGCGACGCTGGCGGCGAAGGGCGGCCCCCGACTCGACCGCGCCGGATCGCGACTCCGTCCCGGATGGATCGAACGTTACCTGGCCGATCCGGCATCGACGAAACCGGGGACGACCATGCCTGACGTGTTGGGAGGGCTCGAACCGGCCGAGCAACAGGCGACGATCGCGGGGCTCGTCGCTTACTTGGGATCGCGAACGGGCGAGTTCCCCCGAATCAAAGCGAGCGGCGTGAACCCCGTGCCGTTTCGGTTTTGGGACGGGGGCGATCCCGATCGGGGTCGCGAGCTCTACCATTCGGTCGGTTGCGTCGCCTGTCATTCGGTCGACCCCGACCAGCCGGTCACGCCGCAGCCAGAGTCCCCGCTCGACGAGATCCTCGATCAGCTCGGCCCGGAAGAGCTCCGCGAGCTCGGGCTCAGTTCCGCCGCCCGCCGGGTGACGTCGGTGCCGCTGCCGAACGTGGCGGAAAAGTACACCGCCGAATCGCTCACCCACTTCCTGTTCCGCCCCGAAGCGGCCCGCCCCAGCGGCCGCATGCCGAACCTAAAACTGCTCACCGTCGAGGCTGCCGATCTCGCGGCGTATCTTCGCGACCGCGGCGCAAACGAGCGGGAGGGAGGTAACGATGAGCCCGCGACGAACGAGGCGATCGCGAACGAGAAAATCGGGAACGAGAAAATCGGGAACGAGGCCACCACCAACGACCGGCCACGCGGGAAAGAGGTGGACCCGGTGGCGAGCCAGGAACGATTCCCCGACGACCCGAATCTCGTCGCTCAGGGCCGACGCGATTTCGTCCGCTACGGATGCGCGAATTGTCATGACTCGGGCGAAGCGTTAACCGGTGACGGGACGCTGGCGGACGAAGGTTCCGCCGACGGGGAGCTCGCCGTCGGTGCCCCGGCGCTCGCGGGACTCGATCCCGGGCGTTCCGCGAAGTGCTCCAGCGAGCCGGCGCCGGGACGTCCCGATTACGCGCTGACGCCGGTCATGGCGGAAACGATCATCGCGGCGATCGGCAGGCCCGACGAACCGACTTCGCGAGCCGAGTCGAACCGGCCGGAAGACAACGGGCCGCAGCACGCGATGTTGCGGCTGAACTGTTACGCGTGTCACGAGCGTGACGGGCTCGGGGGCGTCGGGCGATATCGGCGGCCGCACTTCGAAACCGTCGGCAATATCGACTTGGGGGACGAGGGACGCTTACCGCCCCCCCTTACCGACGTCGGCCGCAAATTGAAGCCGGCGTGGTTGAAACGCGTGTTGAAAGGGGACGGCGACATTCGCCCTCACATGACGATCCGGATGCCCCGCTATCCGGCCGCGACGGTGGAGCCGTTGCCGGCGGCGCTGGCCGCTGCCGATCGGGGGCGCGAAAAGCCGCCCGCGGAAGCGGAGGTGTTCGCCGCGGCGAAGGAGTCGAAGGTTTCTCAAGATCGACTCGTCGAGGCGGGCCGGGAACTGATGGACGCGGGGTGTGTGCAATGCCATTCGTTTCGAGGCTATGCCTTGCCGGGAGTCGTCGGTGTCGAACTCGACGGGATCGCGGATCGGGTCCAGCCTGACTGGTTCCACGATTTCGTGTTGCAACCCGGACGGCTCAAGCCACGCACCCGGATGCCGACGTTTTTTCCCGACGGCAAGAGCCAGAACATGGACGTGCTCGATGGCGATACCGAGTTGCAGTTAGCGGCGATCTGGACCTACCTGAAGGGGCTGGATCGGCACCCGTTGCCTAAGAAGATCGACGAGGCGCGGTCCCAGGATTACGAGCTCCGGCCCGAGGATCGACCCATCGTGTTGAGGACGTTCATGGAGTCGGCGGGGACGCACGCGATCGCCGTCGGTTTCCCGGCCGGGGTGCACATCGCGTTCGACGCGGAACAGACGCGGATCGCGGCCGCATGGCGAGGTCGCTTTCTCGATTCGCAAGGGACGTGGTTCAGCCGTTTCACCCCGCCCGCCGATCCGCTCGGCGAGGAATTCGTGACGCTCGATGCCGGGCCGCCGCTCGCCACACTCGTAAGCGACGACGCCCCGTGGCCGGAATTCGAAGCTAACGGCCCGGTTGACCGATTCCGCGGCTATCGGCTCGACCCCGAGGGGGTTCCCACGTTCCGGTCGACGCTCGGCAGCATCTCGGTCGACGACCGAGCGACCCCCGGACCCGAGAACGGGTTGTCCCGCGTCTTGACGTTCCGCTTGACGGACCAAACGACCCGCTCGGGCGAGCAAGAGACGCCACCAGACCAAAGCACGCCACCAGACCAAGAAGCATCACCGGAGACACGACCCGCGACCGTGTGGTTACGAGCGCTCGTGGACGATGCCATCGACGTGGTCGAGACCGGGGTCGCCGAGTCGTCGTCGGGGGTGCGGGTCGAGGTCCGATCCGACGAGGCGGGCCGGGGACGGGTGCGGACGTCGGCGGGCGCGACCGAGTGGCTGTTTCCGATCCGTGTCCGTGACGGGGCCAAGGTGGAGGTAACGTATCGATGGTGAAGACGGATCGATTTCGCTGGTGGGTCGTCGCGGTGGCGCTCGTCGGCGGTCATCTCCTCGGCGGTCAGCTCGCCGGGTTGTCGCGCGGCGTGGCGGAAGACGAATCGGATTATTACCGGGTCGTGTCGATTTACACGCCCGAGGCGGCGGTCGACTCCCGCGCCGCGAACTGGCAACCCGCCCCGGACGGGTTGGCGTTAGAGGTAAGCGGGATCGCGGTGCTCGACGACGAAGAGATCGCGGTCACGATCCGGAAAGGCGAAGTCTGGATCTTAGGGGGCGTTTACGACGACCCGCCGAAGCAGGTCCGCTATCACCGCTTCGCCTCGGCGCTGCACGAGCCGCTCGGGCTGCTCCGCGACGGCGACTCGTTGATCACAACGCAGCGGACCGAGTTGACGCGGATGCGGGACACCGACGGCGATCGCGTGGCCGACGAATATGAAACGCTCGCGAAGGGGTGGGGCGTGACGGGGCATTACCACGAATACGCGTATGGGCCCGTCCGCGACCCCGACGGCAACCTGTGGATCACGCTGAACATCGGTCTCGGGCTTCGCGGGGAACAGCTGAGCCGAACGATCCGGAACGAGACGCTCGGCTACCGCCAAGGCCGTTGGCGGGGGTGGGGCATGAAGCTGACCCCCGACGGCGAACTGGTCCCGGTTTGCGCGGGGATGCGGTCGCCGTCGGGGATCGGGCTCAACGCCGACGGCGAGCCGTTCTATACCGACCAGCAAGGCAATTGGGTCGCCGCCGGTTCGCTCCATCATCTGCGTCGCGGCGCGTTTTATCACCACCCCGAGGCGCTCGCCTCGATGGGGCTTCCCGGGTCGCCGATCGAGGGCATCGAATCGATCCCCGAGGGGTTGCCGTTCCCGGAGGCGGTGAAGCGGTTGGGGCCGCTGCAGCCGCCCGCGGTTTGGTTCCCTTATGAGAAGGCGGGCCAGTCCGCGACCGACGTGATGCTCGACGACAGCGGCGGCAAGTTTGGCCCCTTCGCCGGACAACTGTTCGTCGGCGAGTTCACACAAGCGGCGATCAACCGGGTCTTCTTGGAACGGGTGGACGGAGAGTACCAAGGTGCCTGTTTCCCGTTCCGACGCGGGTTCGCTTCGGCCGTGTTGCGGATGGCACAGGGGACCGACGGGAGCGTCTTCGTCGGGCTCACCAACCGTGGCTGGAGCAGCCTCGGTTCGTCGTCGTACGGGCTGCAACGGCTGGTGTGGACCGGGAAGACGCCGTTCGAGATCCTCGAGATGCGGGCAAAGTCCGACGGGTTCGAGCTCGTGTTCACCGAACCGGTCGACCGCGAATCGGCGGCCGACCCCGATTCGTACGGGATGAACAGCTACACGTATCTCTATCACCGCAATTACGGCAGCGAGGAGATCCAAAAGCGAGACTTGGCGATCCGGACGGCGACCGTCTCGGAAGACGGCCGACGGGTTCGGTTGCAGGTCGACGGGCTACGGGAACTGTTCGTTCATGAGATTCATGCGAACGGGGTTCGCGCCGAGGACGGCCGGTCGCTACTGCATCCCACCGGCTTTTACACGCTGAACCGGATCCCGTGACCCGAGGGAGATCGGTCGCGTTCCCCGAGTCGCCAGGGCTCAGGATTGCCCCGACAGCACGTGACGGCGATCGCCCCGGCCTTCCCGTAGCCGGACTCGTGAAGAGTTCGGAGCGTCACCCGATCGACTTGGCGATTTCGTAGATCGCTCTCGCGTCGAGCCGACGGTCGTTCGATTCGAACAGCGAGCGGATCGCCGCCTTGTGCGTTTTCATTTTCAGCCCGCCGACGCCGATGGCACCGTAACCGACGCCTTGGCCGATCGTTTTCGCCTTGTCGGTCACATCGATCCCGCCGATCCCGGCCGGCGGGACGGCGTTCAGATCGATCGCGACGGCGAGCGACGAGAGTGATTCGATCCGGGACGCTTCGACCAGTTCGATCCCCGCGGCGCCGCACGCGATCAAGATCTCGGCTCCCTCGATCACCTCGTCGAGCTCGTGCGGGGTGCCAGCCGGGGCGGCCGTCAGCTTCGCGTCGTCGACGCGCCCGGCGATCGGCTCGCAAGCCTCTTGGGCCCGGTCCCGGGAGCGGCTGGTGAGCGACACCTCGGCCCCCTCGATCGCGAGCAACTCCGCGACGCGTCGTCCGACGGGACCGGTCCCGCCGAGTACGACCGCGCGGGCGTCGCGGAGCGTCGCGTGTCGTGCGGCGGCGACGACCGCGGCCGCCGCGGTCGTGTTACATCCGTTGGCATCGAGCATGATCGAGACGCGGACGGGCCCAAAGAACGTTTCGGAGGCGACACGGAACAGCTCTTCCGCGGCCGTCACGTCGGACCCGCCGATGAAGATCGCGGTGTTCGCCAAGTCTTTCCCGCCGCGGGTGAACATCGCCCCGTGGACGAGTCCCGTCACCGAGGTGGGGCCTACCCCGCCGTATCGCAACAGCCGCTCGACCCCCGCGTCGATCGCGACCACCGAATCGAACGAGCTCGGATGCTCGTCGCCGTCGATCTGTAGCAAAACGCGTGCGGTCATCGGGTGGACACTCCTGGGACGATCGAACGGGGACGTTGACTTCGGATGCTTTCCCATTCTCCGCCCGGGGACGCGGGTGGCAAGGGTCGGCATCGGTTCCGCGGTCGTTCGTCGGATCCTTTTCACACCCGCGGATCGCGTTACGATTTCCCAAACGTTTTCCGGCCACAATCCAGGAGCCGCCGATGAAGATCGTGATCTTTGACGTCGAGACATGGGAACGGGAAGGCTTCGAGACGCTCGAGGAGAAGCACGAGGTCCGTCTCGTTGCCGAGCCGCTCGACGAATCGAACGCGTCGGAGTACGCCGACGCCGAAATCGTCTCGGGGTTCATCTACTCCGAATTCTCTGCCGAGGTTTTGGGCAAGCTTCCTCAGTTGCGGATGATCGCGACCCGTTCGACCGGGTTCGACCACGTCGCGATGGACGTCTGTCGCGACCGGGGAATCGCCGTCTGCAACGTGCCCAGCTACGGAAGCACGACCGTCGCCGAACACGTCTTCGGATTGCTACTCACCATCAGCCACCGGTTGGAGGAGGCCGTCGACCGGACGCGGAAAGGGGACTTTTCTCCGCGGGGGTTGCAGGGATTCGACCTGTACGGCAAGACGATCGGGATCATCGGGACCGGGGAGATCGGACAGGAGGTGATCCGGATCGCCAACGGGTTCGCGATGGACGTCATCGCGCATGACCTGCGCCCCGACGACGCGGCAGCCGAATCGCTCGGGTTCCGCTATGTGGCGTTCGAAACGCTTCTGGCGGAGTCCGACGTGATCAGTCTTCATGTTCCCTCGAACAAAAAGACGCGTCACATGATCGGGCGTGACGAGTTCGCCCAAATGAAGGACGGGGCGGTCTTGATCAACACCGCGCGGGGCGATTTGATCGAGTCTCGTGCGTTGATCCGGGCGCTGGCCGAACAGAAGCTCGCCGCCGCGGGGCTCGATGTGTTGCCCGAGGAGCCCGTGATCCGTGAGGAGGCGGAGCTGCTACGGTCGGTGTACGAAGAACGTCACGACTTGGGGACGCTGCTCGCCAACCACTTGCTCGTTCACATGCGGAACGTGATCGTCACGCCGCACAGCGGGTTCAACACACGCGAGGCGGTCCAGAGGATTTCCGAAACGACGCGGGAGAATATCGTCGCGTTCGCCAACGGGGATCCGGTCCACGTCGTGGAATGATCTCGTCGCGGAAAGGCCAAAGAGAAAGGCCCAAAGAGAGAAGAGCCCTCTCGACCCCCGCGACGCGTGGCGTCGCGGGGGAAGGGGCATGGGTCGCTGTTCAGCGAGAACCGCTGTTTTCAGCGAGAACGACTACCAGCGACGTCCGCCACCGCCGCCGCCACGATCTTCGCGGGGACGCGCTTCGTTGACCGTCACCGAACGGCCGCTGATCTCTTGCTGATGCAAGGATTCGATCGCCTCTTGACCGGCTTGTTGGTCGTGCATCTCGACGAAACCGAAGCCGCGTGAGCGGCCGGTGTCGCGATCTTTAATGATGTTGACCGACTTCACGTCGCCGAACTCGCTGAAGGCGTGCTCGACGTCGGATTCGGTGGCGTCAAAACTCAGGTTACCGACGTAAATGTTCATACTCGAACTCCTCAAAAGAAACGTCCATCGTCCCGGGAGGGAACTAGGAAATCGTGGAGCGCAGAAATCTCAAGCGCTAGCACCCGATAGGGGAAAACAACCGACGCAGAGGCGCCGAGAAGACTCCAGCCGTGGGCACTGGAACAATCAGGAGGGAAGCTCGAGAGAAACCAGAGAGGACTCGAAAGAGAGCTCGGTTCGGAACGAAAATTCCAACGCGACCGTTACAACAACTTGTTCGAAACTGCCTAGACGAAACCCTTTTCCAAACTTCCTGAAACCGCCGCGGGGGGCCGAGTGACCGCATGGTCAAAAACCTTCCTGCCCTTCGCGACGTTCATTAGACTATATCGTGTTCGGCATCGGTGTCGACGCGAATTCGTGCGAAATTCGGCTGCTGGTCCCTGCCGCCGTCACGCTCAAGCGTTAACTTGTGACCCATGCACGGTTTGTCGCTCCGGGATTTTTTCGTGCTTACCCGCCCGCCTTCCCGCCTTTCAGCCCCCGCCATCGTCATGCATGTCTCTTACGCGGCCACGCTCGTCGCCACCGCTCTTTGGTTTCCGCTCTCCGGTTTCGCCGATTGGCCGCAGTATCGCGGTCCCGACGGGGACGGAAAGACGTCCGAATCGGTCGCCGACCGTCCGTGGTCGGGGAACGCCCCCGAAACGCTTTGGAAGATCGAGACCCCGCTCGGTTTCAGTTCGTTTTCGGTCGCCGGCGGTCGGGCCACGACGCTCATCAGTCGCGACGGCCGCGAGGTCTGCATGACGGTCGACGCCGACACCGGAGAAGGGCTTTGGAGCGTCACGCTCGGCGAGTCCGATTACGGGCACGACGGCGGGAACGCGGGCGCCTCGGGAAACCGTGGCGGCGACGGGCCCCGTTCGACCCCGGCGATCGACGACCGGCACGTCTATGTCTACGACTCGCATCTCGTTCTCTCGTGCTTCGACGCCACCGACGGCGACTTGGTGTGGCGCCGCGACGTGATCGAGGAGTTCGACGGCGAAAACATCAAATGGCTCAACGCGACCTCGCCGGTGATCGACGGCGAGACGATCTACGTCGCCGGTGGCGGCGCCGGCAAGTCTTTTCTGGCGTTCCGACGCGACACCGGTGACCTCGTCTGGCAGGGCGGCGACGAATCGATCACTCACGCCTCCCCTCGCGTCGCGAAGGTCGACGGTCGCAAGCAGGTCGTCTACTTCGTCCAGTCGGGGCTGGTCGGCGTCGACGCCGCGAATGGCGACGAAATCTGGCGGACCCCGTTCCCGTTCAGCGTCTCGACCGCGGCCTCGCCGGTGACCTCCGGAAATCTCGTCTATTGCTCCGCCGGATACGGCGTCGGCGCGGGCCTGTTCCGCCTCGGTACCGGCCGGGCTGGCGAAGTCGGCGAGCCGGATGAGGTATGGTTCAAGCCGAACGAGCTGATGAACCACTGGAGCACCCCGATCATCCACGACGGGTACCTGTACGGGATCTTCGAGTTCAAGAAGTACGGCCGCGCGCCGCTGCAGTGCGTCAACCTGAAAAGTGGCGAGATCGTGTGGCGGGAAGAAGGGTTCGGCCCCGGGAACTGCACCCTCGCCGGCGACAAGTTGGTCGTCCTCTCCGACGCGGGTGAGCTGGCGATCGTCGAGGCGACTCCCGACGAATACCGCGAACTGGCGCGGGCGGACCTGCTCGACGGGAAGTGCTGGTCGACCCCCGCGGTGAGCGACGGCCGGGTCTACATCCGCAGCACCGAGGAAGGGGGCTGCTTCCGGATCGCGACCGACTGACCCCCGACTGACCCGCGGTCGGCGGCCAGTGAACCCGCTGACTGACCGTGTCCCCGATGACTGACCAAGTATCAGGTGACTGACGACGTATCAGGTGGCTGGCTTCAGACGAACGCTTCGTGAAACCGCTTTTCCGATTCGGCGTCTCCGATCACGATCAGCTCGGAATCTTTCGGCATGACACGGTCGGGGGCGGGGTTGCTGTCGATGTCGCCTCCGACCGTGATCGCGATCACGTTGCAACCGGTGTCGCGGCGGATCGAACTTTCGATCAACGTTTTCCCCTCGAGCGATCTCGGGGTCGGCATCCGAAATGCGTGCAGCCCCTCGGCGACCAACAGCACGTCGGAACGCTTTAGCAAATTGAACAACCCCGTCGCGCCGATCGCCGCGTACGAGAGTACAAAGTCGGCCCCGGCGCGGTGCAGCGTCGAAACGTTTCGCTCCAGGTTCGAGCGGGCGATGACTTGCACGTCCGGGCGAAGCTTTCGGCAGTACAACGTCAGAAATACGTTGATGTCGTCGTCGTGGGTGGTGATCACGACCGACGAACAGTCCTCGATCCCGGCGGCTTTCAGCACCTCGAGGTCCGCGGCGTCGCCGATCACGTATCGAGACGGGTCGCGGTTGCGGGCGTGCTGCCGCTCGACGATCCGGTAGTCGATCCCCTGGTCGGCCAACGCCGCGGCCGCCCCCCGGCCGACCCGCCCGGCGCCGATGATCAACACCGGCGCCGATGAAGCCTTATAGATACAAAACAGTGAATCGAATTGTTGAAGCTGGTCGCGGGTACCGGCGAGCACCAAGACGCTGTTTTCGTGGATCACCGTTTCCGGCCCCGCCGTTTGGAAGCTGCCCCGTTCCCACACCCCGACGACGTTGACGTTGGCATGCGAGCGGAGGTTGATGTCGCGGAGAGAACGGCCGATCAGCGGCGTCCCCATCACCGACGCCTCGGCGATCAGCAGTTCGTCGAACCGGCCGATCTCGTGGCTCTTCGCGTCCCGGCCAAGGACCCGCCGGGCGAGGGCCCGGCCGAGGTTCTCCCCCATCCGCAAGACTCGCGTCGATCCGGCCAGTTCGAGGATGTCGATCGAAGCGTCACTGGTGGCCGTCGCCACCACCGTGACCGTCTCGCTCAGCTCGCGGACGGTGAACGCGACGTTCGTGTTCCGGGTGTCGCTAAGCGTCGTCGCGACCAACGCCGCCCGATCCGCCCGCGCCAGCCGATAGGTCTCCCGGTCGTCAAACGGCCCGAGCATCACGCGGTAACCGCGATCGTGCAGCGCGAGCGCCTCGGGGAGATCCTCCGCCAATACCACGTAATCGACGTGTGACTGGTCGAGCATCTGGATCAACGCCTCCTCGACCGCCCCCAAATTCGTCAGGATCACATGCCCCGCGACCGCTTTCGGCAGCGACGTGGGGGCCCGGGCCGCCTTGTGGGCTTCCATCAGCGGGATGAAGAAAAACTGGATCACCGTGAAAGGGAGCAGCACCAAGATGAACAGCGACCCCGAGAGGAGCACGACCAACGAAAAAATCCGTCCCAGATCGGACTGAAACGTGATGTCGCCGAACCCGAGCGTCGACATCACGACAAGAGTCCAGTAGACCGCGGTCGGCCACGAGTGCGACTGACCCTCCATCTCCATCAGATACTGAAACGCGACGGTGAACGTCGTCAGCAGCGCCAGGAACACGACGAACAGCCAAAACAGGACCGTCAGGTTGCGACGCTGTTCTCGGCTCGCCAGATACGACGCGAGGATCGCGAAATAGAATTTCATGTTATGATCAGTCGGAAGGGAACCGCGTTCCGCTCCTCGGAGTTTCTCGTTTCGTGATCCGCGTCATCCGACAAACGACGACGATTCTAGTCTGCCTTGCGGTGGTCATACAGCCGCTGTCGTGGGCCGGTTCTCGCTGCCGTTGTGGCGGAGATGACGGTCTCTCGGGGCTCCCGTTCACCCCGTCGACTTCGGCCGATGCGAGCCCGTCGGCGGCCACCAGCCCCTCCGTTGCCGCCACGACGGACGACGAGGTGGCCACCTCCGACCGCGACGGATGTTGTGGAGCAGAGGGCACGAACGCGGGCGATGGCGATGTGCCTGGTGATGGAAACGCGTCCGGTGGCGTCGACGGCGGATGTTCGTGCGCCGGTGACGACTGCCGTTGTCGCGAACTCGAACACGCTCCGCCGGCGGGGAGCCTCGCGGCCACGGTTTTCCGCGTCCCCGACGCCGAACCGAGCCTCGCCGATTGGGGGCGGGCACGCGACGCGATCGCGTCGTGCGGTGCACCCCGGCGTCTGTCGCTACCCGACGTGCCGATCCGATCGGCCTCGCGTCAGGTCACCCTCTGCCGATGGCGGTTATGAGCCGACACCGCTTCTGATGCTGCGCACCGACGGCCGCGTGAACCGAATCGTTTCGGTCTCACGGCCCTGATGTCGCGGCATCGATCCGGTCCCTCTCTGCTCCTAACCGTCTACGGTCGAGTCTATACCGATGCCCCATCCTGAATCTGGCGACCGCAGAGAATCGCCTCCCGAATCCTCTGGCTCACAACGCGCTTCCGACTCACAACGCGCTTCCGGCTCACAACGCGCTTCCGACTCACAACGCGAACACGACCCCGACTCGCGCGCCGACGGACGCTCCGAGCAACCGGTCTCGCGTCCCTCGCGTCCCTCGCCGGCCGAAGACCGAACGCGTAGCCGATGGAAGCTGCGGACGGTCGTCGTCCTGTCGGTGGTCGCGGCCGTCATCGTCGTGTTGGTCGGGCTCGGGCTTGTGCAGCGTGCCGGCATGCTCACCGGAAATGGCGACACGACAGCGGCCGGGGACGAATCGTCGACGGGGAAGTACATCTGCCCGATGATGTGCACGCCGCCGCTCGACGAACCGGGACGATGCCCGGTGTGCGGGATGCAGCTCGTCCCGGCGACCGGAGCGGGGGGGGACGGGGACGGTCGCTCGATCGTCGTCGAACCGGTCGCCAGGCGGATCGCGGGGATCGAGACGACCGAGGTCGAATCGGTCCCGCTGGTGCGACAGCTGAGAGCGGTTGGCAAGCTCGAATACAACCAGAGCGGGATGAAGACGTTGGCCGCCTACGTCGATGGGCGGATCGAGCGGCTGTTCGCCGACTACACCGGCGTGGAGGTCTCCCGCGGCGATCGGCTGGCGATCCTGTATTCGCCCGAGCTCTACTCGGCACAGGTCGAGTTCTTAGCGGCGCGTGGGGACGGGACCCCAGGGGGGATGGACCGCAACCGGGGGCTGGGCCTGAACCGGACACTCCTCGACAGCGCGCGACAACGGCTCATCGAACTCGGGATGCAGCAACAACAGATCGCCGAGCTTGAAGAGTCGGGCGAAGCGAGGTCGCGGCTCGACCTATATGCCGAGATCACGGGGACGGTGATCGAAAAGTTCGCGACCGAAGGGGACTATGTTCGCACCGGACAAAAGGTCTACCGGCTCGCCGACCTGTCGAACGTCTGGCTGATGTTGGAACTGTTCCCCGAAGACGCCTCGCACATCCGCTACGGTCAAAAGGTCGATGCCGAAGTGCAGTCGTTGCCAGGGGAAAGCTTCACCGGGCGTGTCGCGTTCGTTGACCCGGCCGTGGACCCCGAGACCCGTACCGTCGGCGTCCGCGTCGTGGTCCCCAACCCGAACGGTCGGCTGCGGGTCGGTGACTTCGCGACCGCCCACGTCGAAATCCCGCTCGGCCGCAGCGGCGATCCGACCGACGAGATCTACGATGAAGAGTTGGCGGGAAAGTGGATCAGCCCCCGGCACCCGCACGTGATCTCGGACACGCCCGGCCCCTGTCCGGTGTGCGGGATCGAAATGGTCGCTGCCGACGACCTCGGATACCCGTCGCGGCCGGTCGACCGACGCGAGGCGCTCGGCGTGCCCCGTCGAAGCGTCTTGCGGGCGGGAAAGACGAGCCTGGTCTACGTCGAAACCGAGCCCGGCCGGTTCGAGCCGCGACGGGTGACGCTGGGGCCGAACATCGAAGACTCGGTGATCGTGCTCGACGGCCTTCAGCCAGACGATCGGGTCGCGACCACGGGCAATTTCTTGATCGATTCGCAAATGCAACTCGCCGGGAACCCGTCGCTGATCGATCCGACGCGGATCACCGACGGCGGCGTGATGCCGGCTGACCCTCACGCCGGACACGACCACGAAGGAGAAGATCAATCGCTCGACGACGTTACCCTGTCGGACGAACACCGCGAAAAGCTGAAGGGCTTGAGCGACGCCGATCGTGAGCTCGCCCTCCGCCAAAAGGCCTGCCCCGTGACCGGGATGCCACTCGGTTCGATGGGGCAGCCCGTTGCCGTCGAGGTCGACGGCCGCCGCGCGCTGCTTTGCTGCGAAGCGTGTCGCCAAAGGATCCTCGATTCCCCCGACCGATTCTTATCGCGTTTGCCCGACCCCGACCCCGACCCCGACGACGACGACGACGACGACCCCGACCCCGACGACGACGACGACGACGACGAGGACAAGGACGAGGACGAGGACGAGGACGAGGACGAGGACGGGGATGACCACGAAGAGCGCGAAAGCGGCGCGGACCCCAGCCACCAGCGGGGCGCTGGCGAGCAGGGGTCGCCGAGCCGTGGCAAGAGCGACGAAGACGCGTCCTCCCAAAACGCATCCGGGCCAAACGCGACGTCGCGTTTGCCGGGCGCGTCGCTCCATCGCGGGGAGGCCTCACGATGAGCCGAATCCTCGAGTTCGTGATCCGCGAGCGGCTGGTGATGGCGCTCGTCTTCGTCGCGTTGTTGGTCGCCGGGTGGTTCGCCGTCGGACGGGTACCGCTCGACGCGATCCCGAACGTCGGCGAGAACCAAGTGATCCTGCTGACCCCGTGGCCGGGTCGGTCGCCGAAAGATATCGAGGACCAAGTTACCTACCCGTTGTCGGTCGCGTTGCAGGCGGTCCCCGGGGCGCGGAGCGTCCGCGGGAAGAGCATGTTCGGGTTCAGCTTCGTGCAGGTGACGTTCGAAGACGGCGTCGATTTCTATTGGGCCCGGTCACGCGTGGCGGAACAACTCGGGACGCTCGGCGAGACGCTGCCTGACGGGGTCACCCCGCAGCTCGCCCCCGACGCGACGCCGCTCGGCCAGATCTACCATTACGTGCTGCGGCCGCCCCCGGGGATGGACCTGGCCGAGCTCCGCACCCGCCAGGATTACTTCATCAAGTACGCGTTGCAATCGGTCAGCGGGGTCGCGGAGGTCGCTTCGATCGGCGGCTACGTCAAGCAGTACCAGATCGAAGTCGACCCGGACCGGTTGCGATACCACGACGTCACCCTCAGCCGACTGATCGACGCGGTCGAGGCGTCGAACATCGACGTCGGGGCGAAGACCGTCGAGTCAGGCGGGATGGAGTTCATCGTCCGCGGCAAAGGGTTCATCGGAGCCGGAAAAAACGAACCCGCGACGCTCGACCAGATCGAGAACACGGTGATCACCTCGCGGGACGGGATCCCGGTCCGCGTCGGTGACGTCGCGGCGGTGCAAGTCGGCCCGGCGTTTCGCCGCGGCGCCCTCGACCTCAACGGCGCCGAAGCGGTCGGCGGCGTCGTCGTGATGCGATACGGCGAGAACCCTCGGGAGGTGATCCGGCGGGTCGAGGAAAAGATCGCGTCGCTCGAGCCACAACTCGGCGGGATCGAGATCATGGGGGTTTATGACCGCACGAAACTGATCGACGAAACGGTCGGGACACTCACCGGAGCGCTGTCACAACAGATCGTGATTACGGTCGTCGTCGTGTTGCTGTTCTTGGTCAACCTCCGCGCCGGATTGGTCGTCGCGATCACGTTGCCGATGGCGGTGCTGATGGCGTTCATCGGGATGTACCTGTTCTCGATCGACGCCAACATCATGTCGCTCGCGGGGATCGTGATCGCGGTCGGGACGATGGTCGACCTTTCGATCATCGTTTCAGAAAACATCTACTCGCACCTCGCCGATTGGGAAGCCGACGGCGGAAAGGGGGGCGAGGAGGGCCGTGTGAAAGCGATCCATCAAGCCGCGGTCGAGGTCGTCCCGGCGGTGATGACGGCGGTCAGCACGACGGTGATCAGTTTCCTCCCGGTGTTCTTGCTCACCGGGCGTGACTATCGACTGTTCGCGCCGCTGGCGTGGACCAAGTCGTTCGCGTTGGTCGCGAGCCTGATCGTCGCCGTCGCGTTCGTCCCGGTGCTGTGCCGGATCCTGCTGCGAAAGGGCAAGGTCGTCCCGATCGAATCGAGCCCGCTGAGCCGGGCCGTGCGGGCGGTGTACGAGCCGACGCTCCGCTGGGTGCTCGCGCACAAGCCGACGTTCGCACTGCTGCCGATCGCAATCGTCTTGCTGGGGCTGGGGGGATGGATCGGCTTGCCCCGCGTGTTGGCCCCGGTCGAGACGGTCGCGTCGCGGTTGGGGGCGGACCTGCACGGGATCCCGGGTTACGTCGAGGCGAAACATCTGCTGACCGGTCTCGAGTCGGACGACTGGATCGCGCTCGACGAAGGGAGCTGGTTCTACATGCCCAGCCTGTACCCCGCGGCGAGCTTCAACCAAGCGATGCAGGTGCTGCAGACCCAAGACACGATGATCCGGAACATCCCCGAGGTCGAAAACGTGCTCGGCAAGATCGGCCGTGTCGAATCCGCACTCGATCCCGCCCCGGCCGCGATGATCGAAACGTATGTCATGCTCAAGCCACGCGACACCTGGCGGGAAGGGGTCACCGAACGAGACATTTGGGACGAGATCAATCGGGTCGCGACCGTGCCCGGGGTCACCCCCGCGTCCCCGTTGCAACCGATCGAAGGACGCGTGGTGATGTTGCAAAGCGGTATCAAAGCGTCGATGGCGGTGCGGATCTATGGCGACACGTTGGAGGGACTCGCCGAGGCATCCCGCCGCGTCGCCCAGCGGCTCCGCGAGATCCCGGCGGTCAACTCCCGCTCGGTCAATCCCGACATCGTGCTCGGAAAACCGTACTTCGAGTTCGACGTCGATCGCGAAGAGTCGGCGCGGTACGGGATGACCACGATGATGGTCAACCAGATCATCGCCGCGGGGCTCGGAGGCGTGGACGTGACGACGACGGTCGAAGGACGCCAGCGGTTCCCGATCCAGGTCCGCTATCACCGGGACGTGCGGGCGAAGATCGACGAGCTTGGCAACGTCCCCGTCGTCACCCACGGTGGCGAGATCGTCCCGCTCGACCGGCTCGCCGACCTGTCGACGTCATGGGGCCCGGGAATGATCAACAGCGAAGACGCCCGGCTCGTCGCCCACGTCTCGTTCTCGCCCACCGGTGTCGCCGGCGACTTGGAAACCGTTGACGCCGTGATGGCGGCGATCGCCGACGCCCGCGAACGTGGCGAGCTGGAATTCCCCGACGGGAACTTCGAACTCGAGGCGGTCGGCTCGTTTCGCAACCAAGTCGAAGCCAACCGGCGGCTGATGTGGGTCGTGCCGATCGTGGTGCTGGTCAACCTCCTGTTGATCTACCTGCAATTCCGCCAATTCTCGTTGTCGCTCGCCGTGTTCGCCGGGATCCCCGTCGCGTTCGGCGGCGGGATGATCCTGCTGGCCGCGACCGAGGCAGAGATGAACACCGCGATTTGGGTCGGGTTCATCTCGCTGTTCGGGATCGCGATCGACGACGGTGTCGTGATCGCGACTTACCTGCGGCAATCGTTCGTCCGGCGGCAACCCGATTCGATTCAAGCGATCCGGGAGGCGACCGTGGTGGCGGGATTGCGTCGGATCCGACCCTGTCTGATGACGACCGTGACGACCCTCATCGCCCTCGTCCCGGTGCTGGCGGCAACCGGACGGGGGTCGGACGTCGCCCGCGCGATGGCGCTCCCGGTGTTCGGCGGGATGTGCGTCGAACTCGTGACCCTGCTCGTCGTCCCCGCGTTGTTCTGCGCGACCCAAGAGATCGCGTTCCGCGGAAAAAGCGATCCGGACTCTGGCTAACGCTCCTGGTCGAGCAGTTTGGCGAGGGTGGACGCGAGACCGCGAAGCGAATTCTCGTCGGGGAGGGTCAGCGGCGATTCCGGGACGGCCTCGGGCGACTTCGCGTTGTTGATGGACCGCGCGACGCCGAACAACACCAGCATCCTGAACGAGGCGGTCTGGACGGTCGACCTGTCTGGGCAGTCCGAAGCGGTGTTGTCGTTCTCGCACGCCAGCTTCGGCGACGAGCGGCACGCGTTTCCGGTTCCTTTCCAGCCGTTCATCGGGCAGTTCCGCGCCGACGGGATTGCGATCAGCAACGATGGCGAAACCTGGTTCCCGGCGTTTCGGGCCCCGCTACAAACCGATTCCGGCCAATGGATCGACTACAGCGTCGATTTGGCCGCCGCCGCGGATGCCGGGCTGACGTTGGACGACCCCGATTTCCACGTCAAGTTCCAACAATATGACAATCTCCCGATTCCCGTGGACGGACGCGGCTGGGACGACATCTCGATCGAGATGCCTTCGGGCGATGTCGACAGCTTCACGGTGGACGTCGATCCGGGACAAACGATCTCGGTCATCGTCGACGGAGACGACAGCTTGCGACCGGAGGTCGAACTGCTACTCGTCGAGCCGGCACCGGGACGCGGCAATCCGAATCGGCCCGATCGACAGGTACCTTTGGCGGCCGCCCAGGCGTCCGAGAAGGGCGGTTCGGCCGTGATCCAGACGGTGCGGACGCTGGACAATCCGAGCGTGAATTTCTCAGGCCCACGCACCTACCTGGTCCGCGTCAGCGGTGCGGGCGAAACGTTCGGTTCCTACGAAACCCGGATCGTGCTGAACGCCTTGGTCGAGGAGGAAAGCACGGTCGGCGGTTCGAACGGGTCACGCGCCGACGCCGAAGATCTCGAGCCGTCCGTGATCGGGCTGAACCAGGGACCGTTTGGTTATTCGGTCGGCGAACCTGGGGCGGGCAAGCCGGGTCGGGCGGCCGCATTGGGAACGCTCGAAAGCCCAACGGCGACGGTCCCCGAGGTGTTTGAAGATGTCGAGCCGTTTGCCGGCAACCGCTTCCCGTTCATCATCAACCCGAACTTCCAGACGATGCGTTATCAACAGATCTACGCATCCGACGAGTTTTCCGAGGGCGGGCTGATCGATGAAATCCGGTTCCGGCGGACGCTCAACAGTCCCCCGTTCACCGGCGTGACGCTCGACCTGGAAATCAAAATCGGTTACGCCGCCATGACGGTGACGACCGCGTCACCGGTTTTCGACGACAACATCGGCGACGAATTCCAGACCGTCTTCGACGGCGTGCTGACCCTCGACAGCGAGGGCCTGAGCCCGGGGGCCGACGCTCCGCCGCCGTTCGACTTCGTGTTCGACGTGGCGGATGCGTTTCGGTACGACCCGGCGCGGGGCGATCTGCTGGTGGAATTCCTCGTGCGGGACTCCGCTTCCACTTTCACCCGTTTCTTCAGCGCCGCTCCCGGCGGAGTGCACGAGGGCACGACGCGAATCGTTCGAGGCGGCGACTTCGACGCGGTCGACGGGATCGTCGGCTTCACGCAGGTCAATCCGCGACCTTATGGGTTGGTAACGCAATTCGCGTTTGCCGAGCAAGATTTCTATCAACTCGATCTCAAACGTGGTGAGACGGCGACCTTCACGGCGAACGCCCTCTCCGGCGGAGACGTCAATCTGGAGCTACTTGACGAAGCCGCCAACGTGGTCGCGGCGGGACTTTCGGTCGGCGAAGAGTTGGTCGTCAACGGCAGTTTCGAGACGGGCGACTTCAGCGGCTGAACCGTGGAGGCGACAGCCCCGCCGTTCCGCCCCTGGCGGGTCAGCGGCGGGGGCATTGGAGGTGGATTCGGCTTCGCTCCGACCGAGCCGCAAGACGGTGACTTCGTCGCCTGGAACGGCTTCGACGGACAAGGGCCGATGAAGTTCACCATGTTCCAGGACGTCACGATCCCGGCCGACGCACCGCAAGCAACGCTCTCTTGGCAAGATCGCGTGCAATGGAATTTCAACCTTGGCGGTCCCGCCACGGAACCGCGTGAATATGCGGTCGAAATCTTGGATCCGGTGACGGGCGATCTGCTGGAAACCGTGTACTCGTTTTCGACCGGAACTCAAGCTGAAAATCCGACCGGAGATACCGGCTGGGCCAGCCGATCGTCCGACCTGTCGGATTACGTCGGCCAAACGGTGCGGTTGAATTTCGTGGAATCGGTCCCGCAACCGACGCGTGGCCCGGGCCAGATCGAATTCGACGCGATCAGCGTCGAGACCGGTGGTGGCCCGAGCAACGTGGACGACGTGATCGAGCGTTTCGTGGCACCCGGTGAAGGCACCTATTACGTCCGTGTGAACGGGGATGAAGGCACCGACTACAGCCTGGTCGCGACCCGCAGTGCCGAGTTCGACCTGGAAGACAACAACGATTTCGCGTCGGCCCAACCGATCGCCAGCTCGACCTTCGGCGGCCGGCAGTATGTGCTCGGGCACGTCGGTTCGTCTGAATCTGAAACGACGACCATCACGTTCGACGAACTGCCCTCGCAGCCGGCCAACGGCGTTTCATTGGAGGGTGTGACGTTCGATTTCACCATCAACGGCGCGCCGTCGAGTTCGGCACGGTTCGGCGGCAATGGCCCCGGCACGACGACCCACACCGACGACCCCGGCATCGTAGGACCAACCCGCGGCGTCTTAGGCTTGACGTTCGACCAGCCGGTCGGGGAGTTGCGGTTCGGAATCGCGTTGTCGATCACGACGCCCGTCCCCGAGGCGGCCAGCGTACGACTGCTGGATGAAAACTCGATGGAGATCCGTGTATTTAACGTGGCGGCCGAACCCGGAGACTTCTTGTTCACCTCCGGCCTGTTCGTGTACGACGGTTCGACGCCCGTCAGCCGTGCGGAGGTGTCTTACAACAGTGCGGTGGCTGGCAGTGCGGTAGCCCAGGACTGCCGTCTACCGACATCGGCGGCAGGTCGGTGTCTTCCGGGTCCACTGTGAATTCGATTTCCCAGGGTCCGCCGGCACAACCGGTGACCGACACGCTGTCGGCGGGCACATGAGGGACAGCCAACAAGGCCGCTTCCAGGGAACCGGTCGTGGCGTCGTGATCGAGCAGCCCGGTCGTTTCCGACCGTGAGCTCAATGATGGCCTTCAGCAAGCTATCCCAATGCTTGGCGTACCGACCCGATTGGAGCCGGATGCAGGATGTGAACAACGCCGCCTTGAACGCCGCGTGACTGACCACGAGCGGGAAAAGCTGCCCGACACCTTTCACGAAGACTGAGAAAGGTGGGCGAACTGGGGCCCTGGGATTTCATGGCTCGAAAGGGCACTGTAGTCCGTTCCCCGGACTCATGGCCGGGGGTATCCTCTGCCGTCGCTGCGCGATTGGAGTGTCACCGTCGACCGCGGCGCGGCTTCCTGGGTTACGATCCGGTGTGGCGTGGTCGGAGATTGCTCGAAGGCCGTTGCTACCGATACCCCCACCGTTCGGCCTCGTTTTCACGGTTTCCCACGCGCGCTCGAGGAGGGGAGCGTGGTGGCTGGGCGGCCGCGGAAACCTGCGGGCCCGCGCCGGCTACCCTCCGCACCGACGCCCCGGCGCTGGCCGGCAGACGTTCAGAATTTGGTTGTTCCGCGATTTTAGTGGCAACTTCCCAGAACGTAGGTTTTGGAGGCATTGCTGCGATGTCCGAAGTGAGGATGCGAGCGAACGCGGACAAG